>CAZZWE010000005.1:0-62645 GCA_964657675.1 uncultured Steroidobacteraceae bacterium | reverse complement strand
GATGCTCTGCCCCAAATCGTATTCACGCTTCACCGGGTTGGTGCTGCAGGCTTTGCTCAAGTCGACGGCGGCGCCGGCCTTGGCCTTGGTGAGCGCGTCGTTGCGATTCGGCGAACACCACACCACTTCGGCCTTGTGCCAGCTCTCGGTATTAGGCCCGGTGCGCGGATAAAACATGTAGCGCACCCGGATGCCCAACCGGTTCAGCTCCGCCATGTCGCTGTGCAGCTTGCGGCAGTAGGCGCAATCGACGTCGGTGAACACCGTGATGGTGTATTTGGGATTCGGCGGCGAGAAGATCAACATCTCGGATTCAGGCACCGCGCCCACCATCGCGACCCGCGCATGCGCACGCATCTCTTCGGTGAGATTCTCGCGCGACTTCATGTCATATAGATTGCCATCGACGAAATACTTGCCGTCCACGGTGATGTAGCTGACATCCGCGCCTTGCACGAACTCGTACAGGCCGGCAATCGGCGAGGGGCGAAGATCCTCGATCTTCGAACCGGCGGGCAGCTCCTTCAGCAAGGCGACGCGCGGATCGGGGGCGGCTTGATCGGCAAGTGCTGCGCCGCCTGAAGCGGTCAACAGCAGCGCGGCGGCTAAAGCGAGAGGTCGAAACATGGCAGCTCCATCGGGTTCAGCTGATTGGACCTCGAGCAAACCTCAAGGTTCACCCGATTCTAACTTAGCCGCGGGGATGATGCTGCGAGTGCAATTCCTTCAAGCGTTCGCGCGCCACATGCGTGTAGATCTGCGTGGTCGACAAATCGCTGTGACCGAGCAACATCTGCACCACGCGCAAATCCGCGCCGTGATTCAGCAGGTGCGTGGCGAAGGCATGGCGCAGCGTATGCGGCGACAGTTCCTTCTCGACGCCCGCCTTCTTCGAATAGCGCTTGATGATGTGCCAGAAAGCCTGGCGCGTCATGCGGTCGCCGCGGCGGGTCGGGAATAGATAATCAGTCTGGCGTTCCAACAAAATTTCGACGCGCGGACCTTGCATGAACTGCTGCAGCCATTTGACGGCTTCTTCGCCCAATGGGATCAGACGCTCGCGGTTGCCCTTGCCGACCACGCGCATCACGCCCTGATTCAAATTCACCTGGTTGTGCTTCAAGCTGACGAGCTCGGACACCCGCAGCCCCGTGGCGTACAGCACTTCGAGCATGGTGCGATCGCGGTGCCCCAAGGGCTCCGCCACCGTGGGCGCTTCGAGCAACGAATCCACTTCCGCCTCGGTCAAGGACTTCGGCAGCGAACGGCCGATTTTCGGCATTGCGATCTGTGCCGTCGGATCCACTGAGATCAGGCCATCGCGCACCATGAAACGGAAAAATCGCCGGAAGCTCGACAACTGTCGGGCGGTCGAACGCGGCCTGGAGCCGCCCTCGACGCGAGCGGCGATGAAACCCAATAGTTCAATGCGAGTGGCTTTCAGCAGCGCACTGTCGCGCTCCTCCAGCCAGCGGGCGAGTGCAGTCAGATCCGCACGGTAGGCAGCCAACGTATTGGCCGACAAGCCGCGCTCCATCCAAACTGCATCGAGAAAACGTTGCAAGGCAGGGTCCGCGGCCTCGCGAACAGCAGGTACCGCTGTGCCCGAGGTGCGTGTATAAACCGTCCGTTTGGGAGCCGTCGCCATAGTCTCTCGCGTGGGTGTACGCACGAAATAGTGCTCAACGCGCATTCAGATATCAGTATGCGAGGGGGCTTGGCGGGTCGGCGTGACCAGAATCACAATACAGTTAAGTATTAACATAAGGAGAACCAGATCACAGTAACGCAGCGCGGTAGACGGCTAGGGATCACACATTTTGCATACCTCACCTACTGCGTGACCTGCTTCGTCGTGATGGGCATGAGCGTTCTGGTGATCAACCTGTTCCTGCCCGGGATGCGGCGCCGTCGCTGGGTGGCCGGATTGGGCAGCCGCGCGTTCATGCGGGCCGTCGGCATACGCTTTTCCGTACAAGGCATCGAACGCCTGCCCGCGACACCCTGCGTGGTCGTCGCCAATCATGCCAGCTACATCGATGCCTTGGCCATCGTGGCCGCACTGCCGCCCGACTTTGCCTTCGTCATCAAGAAAGAAATGGTGAAAGTACCCCTGGCTGGATTGTTGTTGAGACGACTGGGTTCGCAGTTCGTAGAGCGCTTCGACCGGCACAAAGGGGCCACCGATGCGCGCCGGGTGCTGAAACTCGCCGCCGGCGGTCAATCGCTGATGTTCTTTCCCGAGGGGACCTTCGATCAAAATCGCCACATTGGACGTTTCCTAGGGGGCGCGTTTACCACGGCACAGCGCAACCAGATGCCGTTGGTGGCCGTGGCCATTCACGGCACCCGCGAAGTGATGCCGCCCGGCGGAATCAACATTTTTCGCCACCCGATCCGGGTGCAGATTTTGGGCGTCATGGACGCCGACGATGCCCGCACCAAGAGCCGCGAACTCATTGCCGCGGCGGTGGGCGAGCCGTTGGCGCCTTGAATTTGGCGCTCCAGCTATAATGTTGAGTTACCCCACCATGGAACTTTAAGATGAATGCCGACCCAATTTTGATTCTGTCCGCCCGTCGCACGCCGGTCGGCGCATTTCAAGGTGCCTTGAGCACCGTAACCGCGCCGCAATTGGGCGCCGTTGCCATCAAAGCGGCGCTGGCTGATTCCAAGATCGACGCCTCGAAAGTCGATGAGGTGATCATGGGTTGTGTCTTGTCGGCCGGCTTAGGACAGGCGCCGGCACGTCAAGCCGCCCTGGGGGCCGCACTGCCGACCAGCACTCCGACCACCACCGTCAACAAGATGTGCGGTTCGGCCATGCGCGCCGTCATGCAAGGCGCCGATCAAATCCTGGCGGGATCCGCTCAGGTGGTCATCGCTGGGGGCCTCGAGTCCATGACCAATGCGCCCTACCTGCTGCCGAAGGCGCGCGCGGGCTATCGCATGGGGCATCAGGAAGTCCTGGACCACATGTTCTATGACGGCTTGCAGAGTCCTTGGGACGGTCAACTCATGGGCTGCTTCGCCGAAGCGACGTCCGAAAAATACACCTTCACCCGCCAGGCGCAGGATGAATTCGCCGCCGAGTCAGTCCGCCGGGCACTCGCGGCCTGCAACAGCGGCGCGTTTGACGCGGAAGTCGCGGCCGTGCCGACCAAGACGCGCAAGGGCGAGGCCTTGATCGACAAGGATGAAACCCCGTTCACGCTCGACGTATCGAAAATTCCAAACCTTAAGGCCGCATTCAAGAAAGACGGCACGGTGACCGCGGCGAGTTCCGCCAGTATTTCCGACGGCGCGGCTGCCGTGGTCTTGACCCGCGAGTCCTACGCCAAGGCGCATGGCTTGAAGCCGTTGGCGCGCATTTTGGGCTACAGCAGTTTCGCGCGCGAGCCGGAGTGGTTCACCATCGCGCCGGTCGGCGCCATCAAGAAGTTGCTTGAGCAACTCAACTGGCAGGCCAGTGATGTCGATCTATACGAAATCAACGAAGCGTTCGCCGCCGTACCCATGGCCGCCATGAAGGAATTGGGCATCGATCATGCCAAAGTCAACGTGAATGGCGGTGCCTGCGCCCTGGGCCATCCCATCGGCGCCACCGGCGCGCGCATTCTGACCACGCTGCTCTATGCGCTCAAAGCGCACAACAAAAAACGCGGCATCGCCAGCCTCTGCATCGGCGGCGGCGAGGCCACCGCCATCGCGGTCGAATTGGTGTGAGCATCTTATCGACGCGGTCGGGCGGCGTTGCGAGGCTGACGCTGAACAGGCCCGAGAAGCGCAATGCGCTGAACCGCGCCACGCTGACGGAACTTGGGCTGGAGTTGCAGCGTTGTGCCGAAGATCAGGCGGTGCGCGCGGTGCAACTCAGCGGTGCAGGCGAGGTGTTCACCGCGGGCGCCGATTTGACCGAGATGCAGGCGCAGGCGGACGCGAGCGAAGCGGACAACATCGAACATGCGGAGCAGCTGGCCAAGTTATTGGGCGCCCTGTACGCCTTTCCTAAACCGACCCTGGCCCGGGTCAATGGAGATGGCTTTGGCGGTGCGCTCGGCTTGATCGCCGCTTGCGACATCGTCATCGTGGCGGAGAGCGCAAAGTTTGCGTTCACCGAGGTGCGCTTAGGCATCGTCCCCGCCGTGATCTCGCCCTTCGTGCTGGGCAAGATCGGCGAAAGCGCGGCGCTGCGCTATTTCCAGACGGCGGAAGTCTTCAGTGCCGCGAGTTTGCAGCAGATGGGACTCGCCCATCAGGTCGTGTCGAAGGATCAGTTGGACTTAAGCTGCGAAGCCATGCTGGCTGAGCTGCTGAAGGGTGCGCCAGGCGCGCAGGCCGCCGCCAAGTCACTCATCCGTCAAGGGACTC
The DNA here is from genome assembly GCA_964657675.1 of uncultured Steroidobacteraceae bacterium. Taxonomy (GTDB): domain Bacteria; phylum Pseudomonadota; class Gammaproteobacteria; order Steroidobacterales; family Steroidobacteraceae; genus Bog-1198. Next base: position 58,274 of record CAZZWE010000005.1, on the reverse strand, counting down.
AGCGCCCAGCCCAAGAACGCTCCGCGGCGTCCGTACAGCTTGCGGCAACCTTGGCGCGGCTCCGGGTGCAACCCGAGGCTCGTGAGGGATTCGCCGCGTTTTTTGCCAAGCGTAAGGCCCAGTGGCGAATCGACTAAAATCGATGGGCGTCCATGCCCCAACCCTTGTCCATATCCCTTGGTCATCCCTGCAAGCGGCGTCCGTGGCCTGGCAACAATGGGTGTCCCCACACAGTAAAGCGACATCCGCGGGAAAACGTTTCACGTGGCGTCCACCGGGCGGACGTTTCCCGCGATTGGGTGGAGTGTGATCTACTAGCGGCCCTTTTTTCGGGCCAAAGCCGATTTTTTTAGGTGAAATAGATGAGTGAAGCCGAGCGCGATGTCATGGAGTACGAGGTGGCCATCGTGGGCGCCGGTCCCGCCGGATTGGCCTGCGCCATCCGTCTCAAGCAGCTCAAACCGGACCTGAGCATTTGCGTGCTCGAAAAAGCCGCGAGTTTGGGAGCGCATTCCCTGTCCGGTGCGGTGCTGGAACCCGGCCCTTTGGATGAGTTGCTGCCGGATTGGCGCAAGCATGCGCCGGCCATCTGCGTTCCGGCCGGCAAGGACGAGTTTTTCTATATGACCCGCCGTGGCCGCATCAAGGCGCCCGTGGCGCCGCCGCAAATGCAGAACCACGGCAATTTCATCACCTCTTTGGGCCAATTGGTGCCGATCCTCGGCCAAGAAGCCGAAAAGCTGGGTGTCGATGTGTTCCCCGGATTCGCTGCTGCCGAAGCCCTGTTCGATGGGGCCGGCGCCGTCAAGGGCGTGCGCATCGGGGATATGGGCGTGGAGAAAAACGGCGAACCGGGCCCGAACTTCGCCTTGGGCCCGGAGATCCACGCCAAGATCACCATGTTCTGCGAAGGGTGCCGCGGATCGACCTCCAAGCAACTGATTGCCCGTTACAAGCTCGATGCCGGAAAGTCGCCGCAGACCTATGGCTTGGGTTTCAAAGAACTGTGGCAGCTGCCGCCTGGGCGGGTTCAGCCGGGCCTGATTCAGCACTCGCTGGGCTGGCCGCTGGACAATGCCACCTACGGCGGCAGCTTCCTGTACCACTTGGACAATGACCGGGTGTATGTGGGTTTCGTCGTCGGCCTGGACTACGAAGACCCGCGCTTCAAGCCGTTCGAAGCCTTCCAGCAGTGGAAGAACCACCCCTCCATCAAAGAGCTGTTGAAAGGCGGCGAAATCATCGCAGGCGGTGCCCGCACGGTCATCGAAGGCGGCTACCAGTCCATGCCCACGCTGGAAATGCCCGGCGCATTACTGGTGGGGGATGCCGGCGGCACGCTCAATACCCCGAAGATCAAAGGCATCCACCAGGCCATACGCTCCGGTATGACGGCGGCGACACACTACGTCGAAACCGGCGGCAGTGCCGGGTTCGATAAGCGCTGGCGCGAATCGCCCGGCGGCCGCGAGCTCTACAAAGTGCGCAACATTCGGCCCGGCTTTCGCCGCGGACTGTGGTTCGGCCTGCTCAATGCGGCCTGGGAAACGCTCACCCTGGGCAAATCGCCCTGGACGCTGTCGAACCATGCCGACCACTCGGCCATGAAGCATCTGGATGAATACACATCGCCGGATCGCGATTGGGGCGATCGAGAGTTGCCGCCGCGCGATCGATTGGCCTCGGTGTTTTTTGCCGCGACCACCCATGATGAAAATCAGCCGGTGCATTTGCACGTCGCCGACACCTCGATTTGCGCCACCCGCTGCATCAAGGACTTCGGCAATCCCTGTACCAACTTCTGCCCGGCCAATGTGTACGAAATGATCGACGACGGCGCCGGCGGCAAGAAATTGCAGATCAATTCGTCCAACTGCGTGCACTGCAAGGCCTGCGACATCAAAGAACCCTATGCCGGGCAGATCACCTGGGTGACGCCGGAGGGCGGTTCGGGTCCCAACTACCAGAGCCTCTGACGATTCAATTAGATCCCAGCCAGCAACAGGCGGCCGCTCGTCTCGACGCTTTGAGCCTGCAGATTCAGCAACGCCCGACCTCGTGGACGCAAAAGCTGCGCGCCCGTCTCACCGGCGGCGGCGAATCCGCTGCAGCGGCGCCGCGCGGCGTGTACCTGTGGGGCGCGGTCGGTCGCGGCAAGACGCTGGTGATGGATTTATTTTACGAATCGTTGGCGCTCAAGCGCAAAGAGCGCACGCATTTTTATCGTTTCATGCGGGCCGTGCACGCGGATCTTCGCCAAATCAAAGATCGCGAAGATCCGATCGAACTGGTGGCTGCACACATCGCACAGCGCCTCGACATTCTTTGCCTGGACGAGTTTTTCGTATCCGACATCGCCGATGCGATGATATTGGGCTCGCTGCTGACCAGCCTGTTTCGTCAGGGCGTTGCGCTGGTGATCACCTCGAATGTGCCGCCCGCGGATCTTTATAAAGAGGGATTGCAGCGCCAACGCTTTCTGCCGGCGATCGCCGCGATCGAAGCGCAGATGGATGTCCTGCATTTGGATGGCGGCGTCGATTACCGTTTGCGGGAATTGGAACAGGCGCCCACCTATTTAGACTCGAGCCTGCCGACGACCGATGCGCAACTGCAGCGGCGTTTTGCCTCGTTGGCCGGCGGCACGTTGGGCGGCCGCAGTACGCTGAACATCGAAGGCCGACCCATCCACGCCAGGGCTACAGGTCCCGGGTTGGTGTGGTTTGACTTCGCCGACCTCTGTGAAGGTCCGCGCAGCCAGAACGACTACATCGAGCTGGCACTCACCTATCACACCGTGTTCATCTCCCAGGTGCCGCGCTTTACGGCTGCGAACGAAAACGCCGCGCGGCGCTTCATCATGTTGATCGATGAGTTCTACGATCGCTGCGTCAACATCGTGCTGTCGGCCGCCGCGCCGCCGACCGGGTTGTATCATGGCGAAAAATTAAAATTTGAATTTCAGCGCGCAGCCAGCCGTCTGATTGAAATGCAAACGCAACAATACCTTGCCGGTCAGCACCGACAGCACGCGCCTGCCAGCCCTGGCATAATCCGCGCACAAGAATAGGGCCACGGAACACCCCATGTATCAAGTTTCCTCGATTGAGCATCGAAAAATAGTCGCTGCCGTGGCACGCAGCAACGCCCGTCCGCCAAAATCCATGCGCGATTTTGACTGGCGGCTGTTTCTGCAAACCTACTACGCGCATGTCGAAGACACCGATCTGGCGCAGCGCGATCCATCGGAACTCGCCGCCATCGCTCTGTCGCATTTGATGTTCGGCCTGCGGCGACGCCGCACGGCCCTGGTTCGCGTATTCAATCCCTCCTTGCGTGAACACGGCTATCTCTCGCCGCATACCGTCATCGAGGTGGTCAATGACGACATGCCGTTCTTGGTCGATTCCGTCAGCCTGGCGCTCACCGAACGTGCGCTGACGCTGCATTTCATCGCGCATCCCATCATCGCGGTGGCCCGCGATGCGGCGGGCCTGCTGCGCAGCGTCGCCAAGCGTGACCCGCAGGATAAGAAGCAAAAGCTGGAATCCTTTCAGCACTTGGAAGTCGATCGCATCGTCGATCCCCAGGCGCTTGCGGCACTGGCGGCGCAGATCGAACGCAGTCTGCGCGATGTGCGCGTCGCCTGCGCGGACTGGGGCCGCATGCGCAACGCCGCGCGCACCACGGCGCAGGATTTGACCGCCATGAGCGCACGGCTCGACCCGAATGACCTGAGCGAAACCTGCGCGCTGCTCGCGTGGATGGAGAACCGTCACTTTACGTTCCTCGGCTATCGCGAGTATCGACTGCGCGGCCGTAAGGGCCGCGAAAGTTTGGACCCGATACTGTCGAGCGGACTTGGAATCTTGCGCAGCGGTCACCGTCAGCCCGACAGCACCAACCGCGTGTTGGCGGCCGACATCCGCCGCCAAAGCCGCTCACCTAGTCTGGCGCTGGTGACCAAAGCGAATTTGGTCTCCACCGTGCACCGGCCGGGCTACCTTGATTACATCGGCATCAAACAATTCGATGCCAAGGGCAAGCTGATCGGCGAGCGCCGTTTCGTGGGGCTGTGGACCTCGGCCGCTTACAATGCGAATCCGCGCGAGATTCCCCTGCTTCGCTACAAGGCGACGCAAGTCGCAGAACATTTCGCATTGGCGCCGGACAGCCATGACGGCAAGGCGCTGCAACACATTCTCGAGTCCTTTCCGCGCGATGAGTTGTTTCAAGCCAGTGTCGCGGAACTGAATCGCATCGCCACCGGCATCTTCGGTTTGCAAGAACGTCCCCGGGTGCGCGTGCTGCTGCGGCGCGACCCGTTCCGCCGCTTCTATTCCTGCCTGGTGTTCGTGCCGCGCGAAAAGTACAACACCCAGGTGCGGCAGCGCATCGAGCGCGTAATCGGCGAGGCGTTTGCCGCCTTCAGCATGGAATCACAGGTGCAGATCGGCGAATCGAATCTGGCACGGCTGCATATCGTGGCCCGCACCCTGCCCACCGAAGAGACGCGCATCGATGCCGACGCGCTCGAACAGCGGGTCGCCGCCGCGGTTCGCTCCTGGGCCGACGGCTTCAAGGCGGCCTTGTTGGCGCGGTTTGATGAAGCGTATGCGTTGCAGCTGTTCGGACAGTACGCTCAAGCATTCCCGGCGGCCTACACGGAAGACTTCCAAGGCGAGGCCGCCGCGCTCGATGTGTCCTTTCTCGAGGCGGTGGACAAAGAGCCCAACCGCCTGCATCTCGATATTTACCGTCCCGACCCACGCCGCCGGGACAAGTTGTACTTGAAGATCTTCCGCTTTCAGGACTCCATTGCGATCTCCGATCTATTGCCCATGTTGGAAAACATGGGTCTCAAAGTGATGGCGGAGCGCCCTTACGAGCTGGAATTCCCCGCCGGCAAGCGCGCCTGGATCCAGGATCTGGAATTGGTGATGCAAACGCCGGCGGCGATTCCGCCCGAGGTGCTGGACCGCGAGATCAAGAGCGCGTTCACCGCCGTATGGCAGGGACGCATGGACAATGATAGCTTCAACCAGCTGACCTTGTCCGCCGGCATCTCCTGGCGAATCGTCACGGTCATGCGTGCCTATTGCCGTTATCTGCTGCAAACCGGCCTGCCCTTCAGCCAGATTTATATTGCCCAGGTGCTCAACACCAATCCACACGTCGCGCGGCTGCTGGCGGATTTGTTCGTCACCCGTTTCAATCCGCAGCTGCCCACCGCCGATCGGCTGAAGTCGCTGGCGCGGCTGGGCCGGGGCATTCTTGCGGCGCTCGAGGAAGTAACCCGCTCCGATGAAGACCGCATCCTGCGCGCGCTGTGGAATGCGCTGTCCGCCACGGTGCGCACCAACGCCTATCAGAACGATGCCGCGGGCCTCAGTAAGGAATACCTGTCGTTCAAGATCGAGAGTCAGCAGCTGCGCGATCTGCCGCTGCCCAAACCACTGTTCGAGATTTTCGTGTTCTCGACCCGCATGGAAGGCGTGCATCTGCGCATGGGTTACGTCGCGCGCGGCGGTATTCGCGCCTCGGATCGCCGCGAGGATTTTCGCACCGAAATCCTGGGTTTGATGAAGGCTCAACAGGTCAAGAACACCGTCATCGTGCCGGTGGGCGCCAAAGGCGGCTTCGTGGTGCGGCGCATGCCCACCGAGCGCGCCGCGCAGGCGGCCGAAACCATCGCCTGCTATCAAACCTTGATTCGCGGCATGCTCGATATCACCGACAATATCGTCAACGAAAAAATCGTGCCGCCCCGCGCGGTGATCCGCCACGACGGCGATGACGCCTACCTGGTCGTTGCCGCGGATAAGGGTACCGCCACGTTCTCGGATATCGCCAATGCGATTTCCAAAGACTATGAATTTTGGCTGGGCGATGCCTTTGCATCCGGCGGTTCAGCCGGTTACGACCATAAGAAAATGGCCATCACGGCACGCGGCGCGTGGGAATGCGTGAAGCGCCACTTCCGCGAAATTGGCGTCGACATCCAGACTCAACCCTTCACCGTGGCCGGCATCGGCGACATGGCGGGCGATGTGTTCGGCAACGGCATGCTGCAGTCGCCGAAGATACGCTTGGTAGCCGCCTTCAATCACCAGCATATTTTCATCGACCCGCAGCCGGACATCGCGCGCTCCCTCACGGAGCGGCGCCGGCTGTTCAATTTGCCCAGATCTTCCTGGGAAGATTACACACGCTCGGCGATCTCCAAGGGCGGCGGGATTTTCCAACGCTCGGCGAAGAGCCTGACGCTGTCGCGCGAGGCGCAAGCGCTGCTCGAGTTGCCGGCGCAATGCACGCCGAACGAAGTCATCAAGGCGATTCTGAAGTCGCACGTTGATCTGCTGTGGAACGGCGGCATCGGCACCTACATCAAGGCCAGCACTGAGAGCCACAGCGATGTCGGTGATCGCAGCAATGATGCCGTGCGCATCGATGCGCGGGATCTTAATTGCAAGGTGATCGGTGAGGGCGGCAACCTCGGGGTCTCGCAGCTTGGCCGAATCGAGTTCGCGCGGCGCGGCGGCCGGCTCAACACCGACTTCATCGACAACTCCGCCGGGGTGAACTGTTCGGACGTTGAAGTGAACCTGAAAATCCTGCTGAACGGCGCGGTGCGGGCCAAGGAGTTGACCGTCGCGGCGCGCGACCGGCTGCTGGTCAAAATGACCGATGAAGTGGCGGCACTGGTATTGCGCAACAATTATCTGCAAAGCCAGGGTATCAGCACCATTGCGTTTCAGTCCAAGCAGCGGCTGATCGAAAGCGCCTACGTGATCCGCGCCTTGGAGCGCTCCGGGGATTTGAACCGCAGTCTGGAATTTCTGCCGAGCGAGGAAGAGTTGGGCGAGCGGCGTCAGGCCGGCGAAGGATTGACGCGGCCGGAACTGTCGATCTTGTTGAGCTATGGCAAGATTTGGCTGTACCGTGCCCTGATTCACTCCAACGTGCCGGAAGATCCGTACCTGTCCACGGAACTGAACCGTTACTTTCCGGCGCCGGTGCAAAAGCGCTTTGCGACGCGCATCAAACGACACCGGCTGCGGCGCGAAATCATCGCCACCGCCATCACCAACAGTCTCATCAATCGCATGGGGCCGGTATTCCCGGTACGCGCCCAGGATGACACCGGCGCGGATCCCGCCGCCATCGCCCGCGCCTATAGCATCGCGCGCGAAGTATTCGCGGTGCGCGATATCTGGTCGCAAATCGAGGCTCTCGACAATCGCATTCCGGCCGCTTTGCAGTACACCGCCATGTTCGAAACCACCCGGCTGTTGCGCCACGTCACCTACTGGCTGCTGGAGAACCGGCGGGAGGATCTGGACATCGAACGCGCCGTGTCGCGCTATGCGGGCAAGGTGGCCGAGTTGTTTCATGAACTGAATTCGGTGTTGAGCGTGACGGAGCATGCGCGCATCAAGGTGCTGCGTTCTTCTCTGATCGAACAACAGGTGCCCGAGCCCTTGGCGGCCCGCATCGCCTCGCTCGATGTGTTGCATTGCGCGCTCGACTTGGTCGAAGTGGCCACCACGGCGCGGGTTAAGATTGGCTATGCGGCGAAGGTGTATTTCGAGTTGGGCGAGCGCATCGGATTGACCTGGATCAAGGGACAAATCGAAAGCCTGCTGGCGGAAGGCCATTGGCAGGCGGTGGCGCGTCATACCCTGCTGGACAATTTATACGCGTTGCAGCGCAAACTCACCCAGATCGTGCTGACCTACAAGGGCCGGGAACCTGCGGTGCGGGTCGATCATTGGATGTCCGGTCACCTTGCGCCCATCGAAGCCTTGAAACGCGTGGTGCTGGATTTGCGCACCGGCGCGGCGCCGGACTTCGCCACGCTGTCAGTCGCGCTGCAGGCGGTGCGCCGCCTCGCACAGGAGTGAACTGAAACACAATGCACGTCATGGAATTCGGCGTCGAGTACTTACAAGAGCTCATCAACCGCGACATCATGTTGGCGCGCCCCATGGGTGTCATTGTTGAAGCGGCGGATGATGCCGGCATCGTGCTGCGTGCGCCGCTGCCGCCCAATGCCAATCACAAGGGCACGGCTTTCGGCGGCAGCCTGTATTCGCTCGCGGTATTGACGGGATGGGCTTGGCTGACACGCTTCGTCGCGTGCGCCGACATCAATGCCGATGCCGTTATTCAAGAATCGAGCATGCAATTTCTGCTGCCAGTGAAAGGCGATTTGCGCGCCGTCATCGCCGCGCCCGCGGAGGCCGAGGTCGACAAGTTCCGCAAGCTGCTGCTGCGGGCCGGTCGCGCGCGCATTCGTTTGCGCGTCGAGATGCATCAGGGCAACCAGCTGGCCACCGTTTTTGAAGGGTTGTTCGCGGCCGCGATGCGCCGCCAGGAGATTTAAATGTCCGGTAAGTTAATTCTCGTCCGCCATGGCCAGAGCGTCTGGAATCTGGAGAACCTCTACACCGGCTGGTACGACGTCGACTTGACCGATCAAGGGCGTCTGGAAGCCGTACAAGCCGGGCGCGAATTGCAGAACGAAAACTTAAAACCGGATATCGCCTTCACCTCGGTGCTGAAACGCGCCATTCGCACGCTGTGGCTGATCCTCGACACCACGGACCGCATGTGGACCCCGGTGGAAGGCCATTGGCGACTGAACGAACGCTCTTACGGCGCCTTGCAGGGGCTCAATAAGGCGCAGACCGTGCAAGAGCACGGCGAAGCGCAGGTGAAGATTTGGCGCCGCAGTTACGACATCCCCCCGCCGCCCATGGCGCAGGACGATCCGCGCCATCCGCGGTTCGATGCGCGCTATGCCGGCGTCGACCCCCAATCGCTGCCCGCCACCGAGTCTCTGAAGGACACGCTGGCGCGCGTGCTGCCCTATTGGGAATCCCGCATCGTGCCCGAACTGCGCGCCGATAAGACGGTGATGATCGTGGCGCACGGCAATTCGCTGCGCGCGCTGGTGAAGATGTTGGACATGATGTCGGAGAACGACATCGTCGAATTCAACATTCCCACCGGCATTCCGATGCTCTATGAATTGGACGAACAACTGCAGCCGATCAGCCGGCGGTTCTTGGGAGATCCGAAGGCCATCGCCGCGGCGCAAGACGCCGTGCGACGGCAGACCGAAAAGAAGTGATCAGGAATCCGGGGCGATGGCCACTTTGATGCCCGACAGCGCTTCGGTGAAATCGACCTGACAGGACAGTCTCGAGACGCCTTCCTTGTAGTCGCCGAGTTCGTTCAACAGCTCCATTTCGTCGCTTTGCGGCTTGGGCAGCTTGCCGGTCCATGCCGGATCGACATACACATGGCAGGTGGCGCAGGAACACAGCCCGCCGCAGATGGCCGCGACGCCGTAATCGAGTTCACGCAATATTTCCATGATTTTGAGCCCTGGCTTGGCCTCGATTGCATGCTCTTTGCCGTCCCGGTCCACCACGATCATCCGCGCCATTAACATCTCCTCGAAAAGGTCGGCTAGTTTGCCGGAATTGCGAGCCGCGCGTCGAGCAATGCAGCGCGCTGCGCCACGCCGGCCGCGGCGGGGCCCGTCGTTGGGCCGTTCAAGTAAAGCACGCTCCACTGCAGGCAGATGTAGTCGTACAGCCAGCGCAACAGTTCCAGGCGCCGCCACTGCCGCTCATCGGGCACCCCGCCCAGGTACTCGCTCAACAAGCGCCGTTGGCTTGTTGCCTCGAGATCGCCATTGGCACACCAGCCCGCCAAGTCCCAGTAGCCGTCGCTGACATGCGCATATTCCCAATCCAGCAGCTTCAGGGTATCGCCGGTGCGAATCAAATTGAGCGCATGCACGTCGCCGTGACAAATCACGGGCGTGCAGGCTGGCAGCGCGGCCCATTCCTTCAAGTAGCGGTGTGCCGCGGTCCGCTGTGACAAGTTGCCCGCGCCCAACGAGTCGTAGTGCTCGAGCCACGCCGCCGGCGTCATCCGCTGCGGCGGCTGCGGAATGGGCAATGCATGCACGCGCTTCAACAACCGGGCAATCTGCAGCGTGTCCGCCCCGCTGTGCCCCGGCAGCCAATCGCTGAGCAAAACACCGCTCACCCCATCGAAAAAGCGCACTGCGGGGGCCAGGCCAGCCTCGGCGGCCAGGTTCAAAAGCTTCGCCTCCCACGCACGGTTCAGGGCAATGGCCGCGCCGTCCGCCACGGCTACGCGCAGGGCATAGTCACGTCCATCGCGGCTGACGCGATAGGACTCATTCACCAAGCCCCGCCCCAGCGCATGAATCTGGATGTCGCCCAAGCCCGGCACGATGGCAGCGCACAGCGCCTGAAGATCACGCAAGGCTGCGGCGCCATTCGCGCATACCGACCACGATCAGTACCAGGTACAAGGCGAACAGCACCATGGTGATGTAGAGATGACGGGTGTAATACAGGCACAGGCTGACCGAATCGATCACCAGCCACCAATACCAGTTCTCGAACACCTTGCGTGCCACGAGAAAGGTGGCGAACACGCTCGACCAGGTGACCAATGAATCCACGAAGGGCCACGCAGCCGGCGTGTAGCGCCTCAGGAAAAACGAGGTGATGGTTGAAGCCGCAATCACAGCCAGCAAACCTAAAAGATGACGTGGCAGGCGCCAACGATTAACTTGCAGCGCACCGCCGGCCGCACCGCGTTGCCATTGCCAGAATCCGTACGCCGCCATCAAGGCATAGAAGGCGTTCAGCGCCGACTCCATATAGAGGCGCGCGCCGAACAGTACCCACACGTACAGCAGCGAGCTTAAAAAAGCCGCGACCCAACAACTCAATCGTTGCCCGATGGCCAACACCAAATAGGCCACCGCCAACAGCGCGGCCGTCAACTCGATCCAGCGGGTGCCGTGCCAGGCGGCGGCCAGCTGCGCCGCGAAATCGTTCATCAGACTGGCGGAGCGATGCCCGGCAACACTTTGAGCACGAACACCAACTGGGGCGCGGCGGCGGCCGAACGTGCCATCTCGGCCGTGATCGCGCTCATGATTTGATCGAGAGGTCCGAAGATCTGCGTGGCCAATGCGTTGGTACGCACCAGCAAACCGGGATAAGTATTCAAGCGGTCGATGAATGCTTGAATCAGCGGGCGGTATTCTCCCGTCAATGGATACATGCTGATGTCTACGGCTGCGCGCATCGTACCTGCTCCCTACGCCGGCATTAACCGGGTCAGGTTCAACGGGTTCACGGGTGTCATCGAGGATTCGATGTCCCGCATCTCAGGCCTTTACAGACCACCCCAAGGTGTCAGCGAAGTGTAGCTTGCGGCGCCGATGCGTGCAAAACTGCAGGCGCAAGAGGGAACATCATTGCGCATATTTCAAGTCGACGCTTTCACGGCCACTCGATTCACCGGTAATCCTGCCAGCGTCATTCTCGATGCCGACGGCCAGACTGACGCCACCCTGATGGCCATTGCGCGCGAGTTCCCCCAGGCCGAGGCCGCCTTCGTCTGCGCCGCGAATGCCCCTGATCACGACGTGCGTCTGCGCTTTTTCAATGCCCGCAAGGAAGCACCGTTCGTGGGCCATGCCACCATTGCGGCGCATGCCGTACTGCTCGCGCTGGGCAGGCGCAGCACCGGTATCTGCCGCCAGCACTCAGGCACCGGCATCATCGAGGTCGGCGCGCAAGACAACGTGATCGAATTTCGCCAGAGCGTGCCGGAACTCGACGCGCCTCTGCCCTTCAAAACCACGCTGCGCGTGGCGGAAGCCTTGAAAATTCCGGCCACCCAACTACACGAGGTCATGCCGGCGCGCATCGGCCGCAAGGGCAGCACCCGGCTGCTGGTACCCCTCGCCGATCGTGACAGCCTCGATCACATCGTGCCGAACTTCGACACCTTGCTGCAGCTAGGCACCGAACTCGGTGCGGATGGATTCTTCGTATTCGCGACGCATCGCGACGGCGAGCGACTCTCCACCGAGTCGCGCATGTTCTGTCCGGCGCTCGGTATTCCCGAAGATCCGGTCAGCGGTAACGCGCATGCCATGCTGGCCGCCTATCTGTGGGACTTGAGTCAGCTGTCAAAAAACTTGCTGCGGTTCACGGGGCTGCAAGGCCGGCAGATGAAGCGGCCCGGCGAGGTGCAGGTGCGCCTGGAGGTCGATCAGGGGATGCTGCGCGCCGTGCATATTGCAGGCACCGCCGTCATCGTCAGCGAAGGACGTTTGGCGTTGTGAACTGCTTACGCCGCGGCGGGCATGGACGCCGGCGGCGTCAGCGTGATCTTCAGGGCCGCGGCGATCGGATCCAACTTGGCTTTCACGGCTTTGGCGGTGCTCACGGCCTCATCCAAATTGCCGGCAGCGAACGCCGCGGTGGCTTTCGACCACAGCGACATGGCATCACCCAAGCCTTGCCTCGCGCCGTCCACGTCGATGCCGGCGGCTAATTTCTTATTGCTTTTCTGCGACAGCTGTTCGATGCGTGCCTGGAGGGCGAGGACATCATTCGGCACCACGGCCGCAAGTCCGGTCCAATCATCGTTCAGCGCTTTGAGCACTTCGTCTTTTTTGGCGGCCGCGGCGGTTGCCAGGGTTTGCGCCGCACCGAGCACCGCAGGGCCTGTAGCCATCACACCGGCATAATCCTGTTTGTCGAAGGCCGTTTTCAGATCGGCATATTGGCGCTGTACATCGGCCAATTGCTGCGGCACATATCGAGCCGCTTCCGCAGACGCCGCGATGATGGTGGCGTCGGTATCCAGCAGCAATTTCTCGGCCGGCTGTTTCTGGCCCGAGCAAGCCCACAGTGCGAGTGCCGCGCAACCGATCAATAGAAAACGGTTCATACCGCCATCTTAAACCAATTCGCGCCGCGCCCGCTCCAGCCATTCTCCCTGGGCGCGTCGATAGTGCGCGGGCCCGAGCTTCGCGCCATCCAACAGATCCTTGAACTGAGTGCGCGCTTCTTGCAGCTTGCCGCGGCGCTTGAGCAGCAAACCGTATCTGAACTTGGCTTCGGCACCGGGAAAGCCGGGCGCCGCCTTGGCATATTCGCGCTCCGCCTCCTCGAGCGCATCCTGCGATTCGAGTACGCGCGCATACAATAAATTCGCATCGGCCGACTTGAAGTCCGGGTTTTGCTGCCGCAGCGTTTCGAGCGTCGTGCGTGCGCCGGCGAAGTCTTGATGACCGAACTGCGCACGCGCCAATCCCAGCAGCAGGGTGGGGTCGAATTCGAAAATGCCTTTCAGGCCGCCGCGATACACCTCGATGGCCTCGCTGAATTGATCGCGTTCCAAGAGCTCGTCGGCCAAGCGGCGCCGGGCATCGACGTTACCGGAAATTTCCACCTCGGCGGCGGCGCGGCGCAAATCGCGGTTGGGGTCGATCATTTTCCGAACCCCCGCGCCGGCGCGTCGCGCTGAGCGGCCCCTTAAGAATTCCGGCAGGATTTCGGTGACCACGTAGGCCAGAGAACCGACCACCGGCAAGAAGGCGATGGCCATGATCCAGATTTGACTTCGGCCGGTGCGGATCACGTGCACGATCAGTGCACCTTGCACCAACAAGGATAGGATGAGAGGAAGCATTCCCCTATTGTAACGAGAAACAGCTGCTTAGCGGCCCGCCACCCGAATGCGCCGCTCCACATCGCGGCAAACCGACCAGCCGATGTTCGATAACGAATAGCCAAGCACCCGCTGCGATCGTGCATCCACCGTGACTTCCATTTCACAGCCCTGGAAGCCCGAGGCGCCGCCGTACTTCGGTTTCTGCGGCAGGAACCAGACGTAGATTGCCTTGGTCGGCGTTTGCTCGACCTTGCGCGGTTCGCCGAAGGCTTCCTGCAAAACGCTGACCGGTTTGCCGACGGTATCCGCCACGATGCGCGGCACCGGGCGCACCGCGTAGCCGCCGCCGCAACCCGCCAAGGCGAGCGCTAGTATCCCGAAGGCAGCCGCCGTTGAACGCAACATAATCCAAACTCCACCGGGAACCCTTGAGGAACCGCAGTGTGCGATGGCGGCGCGCGCCGCTGCCTAGGCTCAGGTCGCAAAAACGGATTGCGCCCGCCGATTATGTAAATGCAGCGCATGCGTCATGCCGCGCGGCAGGTCCTCGGGGTGATGCACGGCGGCAATGATGCAGACCCGGCGTTTCATCAGGCTGTGCAGCAGTCGCTTCATCAATGCCCGCTGGGCCGGATCCAAGCCGGTCAAGGGTTCATCCAATAACAAGATGCGCGGCTCGGCGGCCATGGCCCGCGCCATGAGCGCGCGGCGCAGCTGTCCATACGACAGCTCGCGCGGACGGCGTTTGGCGGCGGTGAGCAATTTGAAAAATTTCAACCAGTGACGCGCCTTGCGTAAATCGGCGCTGCTCGGTGCGTCGACCAAGCCGATGCTGGAATACCGGCCGCTGGCGACCAACTCCAGCACGCTGACATCAATGGCGTAGGTGCTCTGCAGTTCCGGCGACACCCAACCCACGTGCCGTTTCCAATCGACAATGGGCGTGCCCTTGGGAAATCCCACGCGGGTGAGCTTGCCGCCCAGGGCCGGGGACAAATCGCCGTACAGCAATTTGAGGAAACTCGATTTGCCGGCGCCATTGGCGCCGTAGATGGCCCAGTGTTCGCCGCGGCGCAGCTGCCAGTTCACCTCCCGCAGCACCGCGCGGTACTCCACGTACAGATCGACGTCCTGCATCTCGAGCAGCAACTCGCCCGGACGCGTGCGGGAGCGGCGCATGGTGCGCACGGGCGGTCTCGGCACGTCCTCATCGGCGGCCCGGCTCATCCGCGCCACATCCTCCCGGCTCAACACTTTGCGCGTTCGGATCTCACCGTCCGCGAGTTCAAGCAGCGAGCGGGTCCCCGCGGGAATATCCATGGCACGGTGTGCGGTCGCGATCCACGACTGACCGCTGCGCCGCGCGCGCGCCAGTACCGCGTTGATGCGCTTGCGGTAATGAATATCCAAGCCATTGTAGAACTCATCCAACAGCAACCAATCCGGATCTTGCACCAGGGCGCGTGCCAGCAATGTCAGGCGTTTCTCGCCGTAGGATAAGGTCAAAAATTTCCGGCGTGCCAGCCGCGTGAGCCCCGCTTTGCGCAGCGTGGCGTTGACGCGTTTCAGCTCGCTTAAGGTGGCGGGCTGCAGCAGCAGATCCGTGCGGTGCAGACCGGTCGTGACGACATCGCGCACCGTCAAGTTCCAGCCGTAGCGAGCGTACTTGTCCTGCCGCTCACCCCCGACATAGGCAATGCGGTGTTTAGCCTCGATCAGCTCCAGGGGCTCGGTGCCCAGCCGATAGGTGAGCGTTCCCATCCCGGGAACCGGCCACACGTCGCCGCATAGCAGCTTGAGCAGTTGCGTCTTGCCGGCCCCGTTGCTGCCGATCAGCGCCCAACGCTCACCCGGCAATAGCTCCCAGCTGATGTCGTGCAACACTCGTCGAGTGCCGCGCCGCACCTCCAGTGCGCGCAACGACACCGCCAGGCGCGCCTTCATGCGAGGCGCCAGACCCCATGCTGCTCGTTGACGCGACCGTCGCGCTGCAATTTGATCAAATGAGCCTGCAAGGTGAGTCGTGCCCAGACATGACGATCCTCCGGCACATCATCGTAAACCGACGGCGTGAGCTGCGGGATGGTGACTTCGCCCAACACTGTGAGCTTGCTCACCACTTTATCTTCGCGAGCCAGCCGATGCGCGCGCAATGCACGCAGCGCAGCTTTCGCGTCATCGATGATCTCGCCATGACCGGGCGCGATGCGATCGAAATCCTCCGCGAACAGTTTCTCCAAGGAGTTCATATAGGCCGACATGTCGCCATCAGGCGGCAGGATCACCGGCGACACGCCTTGCAGTACATGATCACCGGTCAGCAGCAGACCCTCGGAGGGCAGCAGGTAGCAGACGCAATTGGACGCATGCCCCGGCGTCAGGATGGCCTTGACCGTCACATCGCCCAATTGCAAAACTTCGCCGTCGATCGGCAGGCGCTGCGGCTTGAAAGATTCATCTTGGCGGCCATCGCCCGGCGGCGGCAGGCCAATCAATTGCGCCTGGGTTTGGCGCGCCAATTCTTCTGCCAACGGCGAATGGTCGCGGTGGGTGTGGGTCGTCAGCACAAATCGAATGGGCGCGCCCGCTGCACGCAAGAGGGTGTCGAGGTGCCTCGGGTCCAGCGGACCCGGATCCACGACGGTGATTTCGCGCTCGCCCAGCAGATAGGTGTTAGTGCCAGGCCCCGTCATGAGACCTGCGTTGCCCGCCACGATTCGTCGCACGCTCCGGCCAACGGCAACGCACTCGCCCGGCGTCAGACGTGGACTAGCTTGCAACGCCGGGGGCGCCCAAGGTGCCTCGCGTCACCACCGTGTCGGTCGGCAGAATCAACTCCGGCTTCAAACCCGGTGAATCGCGATAGGCGCGGTAAATCGGCGCGAAGTCGCGATCGTAAGAGCTGCGGAACAGCTGCTCGAAGCTGTCCATCACGAAATAGGTTTTTTGATAGGAGTCGATCATGTAGTCGGTGCGCATCACCCGTTCCAGATCGAAGCCGATGCGATTTGGGCTTGGGTCATCGATGCAAAATACCGTTTCGCCGGCCGACGAGAGGATGCCGGCGCCGTAAGCGCGCAGGCCGTCATTGGTTTTGATCAAACCGAACTCGACGCAGTACCAATACAGGCGCGCCAACATTTTCAAGCCGCCCTCGGCGTTGGCTTTGCGGCCCGCTTCGCCGTACGCCTGCATGAAGTCGGCAAATACCGGGTCGCACAACAGCGGCACGTGTCCGAAAAAATCGTGGAAGACGTCGGGCTCGGACAGATAGTCGATTTCCTCCGGCGTACGCAGCCACACCGTGACGGGGAAATGGCGCTTGGCCAGATGGGCGAAGAAGTTTTGTTCCGGAATCAATCCAGGCACCGCCACGATTTCCCAACCGGTGGCCGCACGCAGCACCTGACTCGCTTGATCGAAGCGCGGCACGTGGTCGGCGATATGCAACGCCTTTAAACCCGCCAACACCTGCGGCGCTCCATAGCGTTCGATCAGGCGAAACTGCCGCTTGAGCAGCTGCGCCCACAGCGAATGTTCCAATGGCGTGTAGTCGCCCCAGGCTTGCTCGACCACGTAGTCGGCATTGGCCGCCGAATAATCGCCGCGCAGCCGGACCGCATTGGCCGCGGGAGCAGTGGGTAATCTCATAGGCGCCATCATAATCTTTTTTTTGGACGGCATCGCAGAACGCACCACTACCCGCTTTAGTATGGGCGTTAGAGTCGCTACACTGTGAAGCATGTCTAAGTCGCCGAACGCCAGACGCATTGGAGGTCCGCTTTCCTGGGATGCGATGTCCCGGCCGGACACTGAACAGTGTCAGCGCTTTTTGGCGGAATCCCTGTCCCTGCTGTTGGGTGATTTGCTGCGCTCCATTTTGTCAGATGCCAGCCCCGCCCTGCCGGCTGATGAATTTGCGGTAGACCGCTATCGAAATCTGGCCGATTCCCTGGCCGATGGCGAATCGCGCCGCCGTACCAGCGTGGGCATTACCCGGGCCGGATTGGCCAAGCGCTGCGTCACCTGGCTGAAGCTGCTGCTCACGCCCGCGCCCAACGCACCTTGCGCAGCCGCAATGCGCGAATTCGTGGACGCGCTCGGTCTATTCCCCTCGTTGTTTGATAGCGAACCGTCGGCGCGCTCGCGACGCGCGCGTCTGACATGGTTGTTAACCCATGATAGGCGTCTGGACGCCAGCACCCGCGAGGCTGCAACCGCGTTAATAGAGGCCTGTGAGCACCTAGGAGTGCTATTGTGGCCGGACGCTGAAACCGCCTAAAAGTCTCCGGACCTGGTCACATTTTTAGCCCCGCCCGGGCGTATAATGTGAGGTTCGTCGTACACCGCAATTCTCGGAGTTCTGAGTGCAGACACCTTCCTCTCCTGAACCGCAAATTGTCACCCAGCCCACGGTGGACAAATCGCGTTTTAGATTCCAGAAATTACTGCAGCCGTTCACCATCGACCGCGCGGTAGTGACTCCTATTATTTGGTTTTTGCTCGATTGGTTGGTACTCGGCGTCGCTATTGCCAGCTTGCTGGTGGTGGAAGCGTTGTGGGTGAAGATTTTCGCCTCGTTGGTGGCGGCGCTGTGGATCGCGCGACTGTTCGTCATCGGTCACGATGCCTGCCATGGTTCCTACACGCCCAACGCCACGTTAAATAAGTGGATCGGCCGTATCGCGTTTCTGCCCTCGTTGACTCCGTTTAGTCTCTGGGAAGTGGGGCATAACCTCGCCCACCACGGCTTCACCAATTTGAAGGGCCGTGATTACGTCTGGACGCCCTACTCGCCGGCTGAATTCGCGCAGCTCTCCTGGATTCGCCGTCAGCTGGAACGGGTGTACCGCAGCGGCGTCGGCCAGGGCGTGTACTACATGATCGAAATGTGGTGGAAGAAGCTCTATTTCCCCAGCCCCAAGCACGTGAAGTCCAAGCGCCTGAGCTACACCTGGGACAGCTTGTTGGTGTCTGCCTTTGGATTGCTGTGGGTCGGGGGGTTGCTGGCCTGGGGCGTGTACAGCGGCAAATCGATCTGGTCGCTGCTGATTTTCGGTTTCGCCGTGCCGTTCTTCTTCTGGAACTGCCTGATGGGTTTTGTGATTTACGTGCAGCACACGCATCCCGGTGTGGCCTGGTACGAACGCCGCGATGAATGGACCGCGAATGCCGGCTATGCCACCACCACGGTGCACATCAAACTGATGCGCCCGCTCGATGGTTTGATTCATTACATCCTCGAGCATGGTGCGCACCATGTGAACATGGGCATTCCTTTGTACCGCCTCAAAGAGGCCCAGGCGCGCCTGGCCTCGACGCTCGATGAGCGGCTGAAGTCCGAAGTGTTCACCTGGCGCTACTACTGGAACACGGTGCGCCGCTGTAAGTTGTATGACTTCGCGCAGCACGCGTGGACCGACTTCGATGGCCGGATCACCTCCGAAGCGATGGTCGTTCGTTAATCCTTGGCGGATGACCATTCGCTCAGACTGCCGAACAGCAGTCCGATCGAACCCCATAGCACCGTCTGGATCCCAAAGGATGCCAGCCTAAAATTCCACAGGGTGACCGCCGGAAATTCGGCCGGCACCTCATTGATGCCGGGCAAACCCCAAAAGCTGATCCCCAGCACACCTAAGTACAGGGCGATCGAGATCACCGCCGCATTCCACAATCCCAGCCTGGGCGTCAAGCGCCGTGCCGCCCAACCGGCCGCCAGCGTCGACGCAATCGACACGGCCAGCATCAGAAAATAAAGGCCGGTACGGTATTTGATGGTGTCCGGCTCGCCCACGGAGGGTGGATTGGCCGGGTACTTAAGGGCCGGCACGACATACACCGACAGCCAGCCCAGCACCGCGACCAGGGCCGCCGTTGGCCCAGGGCGCAAGCGACCTATTCTTCCGTTGGCAAAAGCGAACAGCACCGCGAACAACGCGCCCAGACCCGCACCCACGGCGACCAGTCCGGTCAAGAGACCAATGCCGCTTTGCACGGCTCGAGAGAATATTTCCGGCTCTTCCTGGGGCACCGGCTTGCCCGCGGCCAGTGCAACAGCGGCCTTGGCTTCATTCTGCTCGGATTCAAAATCGATGGCCTCGGCGACCGGCGCTTCACCGAAGGTGCGCGCCCACCCAAACGCCAACAAACCGGCCACGATGCCGATGATGAGTCCGCGAAAAATCAGGCTGCCCATTCGTTAGTGGCAAGGGAACCCGAGCAGGTGTCGGGCGTCGTGCACGAACTCATGGATGCCCATGCCGCTCACCAGCGACGTGGCACCTTGTTCGGCGCCGACAAAATAGTAGGCAAAGGCCAGGGCGACGGCGCCGATCACCGCCCAGGGAACGATTTTGCGTATCGGAATCGCCGCCGGAACAGCGGCTGAGCTTTCGGCAATCGAGCTTTCATCACCGGCCATAGGTGCACTCCATACCTTATGGGCTGCTATTTTACGCTATGGTTCGAAAAATGTTGGCGAGAGGATAAATGGCGGGTTCTCGAATCAGCTTGGTCTGCCACGCGACCACTCGGGGTCTGCGTACAGCGACCTTTGGCGGCGATGATGCGCTGGATGAAATCGGGCAAACCCAGGCGCACGCACTGGCCGGCAGTCTCGGGAGCGTTGATCAATGCTGGACCAGTCCGGCGCTGCGGGCCCAGCAGACGGCCTCCGCCTTTGGACTGATTGCGCGCATCGATGATCGACTGCGAGACTGCGACTATGGCCGCTGGACGGGTTTGCGCATGCCCGCCGTGCTTTTAAAGGAGCCGCGCAAGCTGGTGTCTTGGATCAAAGATCCCAACACCGCGCCGCACGGCGGCGAGTCGATTCCCGAACTGCTCAAAAGGGTGGCGGCGTGGATCGCGGAGCGCGGCCGGGACCCGGGACATACCGTCGCCTTTACTCACCCAGCGGTCATCCGCGCCGCCATCGTGCATGTCATTCTCGCCGACCTGCCGTCCTTCTGGCGCATCGACGTGCTGCCCTTGTCGCTAACCGATTTTCGCACCAATGGTCGGCGTTGGGTGCTGCGCTCGACCGGGCCCATCCGTGGATAGGCTCGACCGAGGCTTTCGCGTGTTCGCGGTCCTCGCGATCGCCGCACTGCTCGGCATCGCCGCCATCAACCTGTACCAGGCCAAGGCAGCCGGCAGCGGCGCCAAGACGTTGAGTTATTCGCAGTTCTTAGACGCGCTCGAGCGGGGCGAGATCGCAAAGGTCACGCTCTCGGGCCCCGATATCCGCGGCGTATTGACCGACCATAGTGCTTTCAAAACCTACGCGCCGGCTGATCCGGCGCTCATAGGCCTGCTGCGCGCCAAGACCGTGGCCATCACCGCCGTCGCTCCGGCGCAGAGCGGCCTGTTGAACTCGAGCACGCTGAGCGCCTTGCTGGCAGCGCTATTGCTGCTCGGCGTCGCGGCTTTTTTCCTGCGCCGCAATGCATCGAGCGGCGCACGCACCACGCTCGGAAAATCACGCGCGAAACTGTTGGCGCAGGCCCAGCACCCGGTGACCTTTGCGGACGTGGCCGGCGTCGATGAAGCGAAAGACAGCCTCCAGGAAATTGTCGACTTCCTGCGGGCGCCGCAAAAATTTGGGCGACTGGGCGGGCGCATGCCAAAAGGCATACTGCTGGTGGGACCGCCGGGCACCGGCAAAACTCTGTTGGCGCGCGCCATCGCCGGCGAAGCGCAGGTCCCATTTTTTACCATCTCAGGATCGGACTTCGTCGAAATGTTCGTCGGCATCGGCGCGGCGCGGGTGCGCGACCTGTTTGAAAAGGCCGCCCACAGCGCGCCCTGCATCATCTTCATGGATGAAATCGATGCGGTCGGCCGGCGGCGCGGCGCCGGCGTGGGCAGCGGCAACGACGAACGCGAGCAGACGCTCAACCAACTATTGGTCGAGATGGACGGCTTTGAGGCGAATGCCGGTGTGATTTTGATCGCGGCGACCAATCGGCCCGACGTGCTCGATCCTGCGCTGCTGCGCCCGGGACGCTTTGATCGTGAAATTGTGGTGTCGAAGCCCGATGTTCTCGGCCGTGAACGCATTCTCGCCGTGCACACGCGCAACGTGCCCTTGAGCGCCGAGGCGGATCTGAAAGCCATCGCCGCATCGACACCGGGCTTCTCCGGCGCGGATCTCATGAACTTGGTCAACGAGGCGGCGCTGCTGGCGGCACGCCGCGAGAAATCCAGCGTCGGTGCTGCCGAGTTCGAAGACGCCAAAGACACCGTGACCTTGGGCGCCGAACGGCGCAATCATACGATGAGCTCGGCAGAGAAGCGCCTGGCGGCATTTCGCGAAGCGGGCCGAGCGCTGGTGGAACATTTTTCGCCTGAGTCGGAACGATCGCAACGATTTACCATTATCGCGCGCGGCCGATCGGCCGGGATGCTGAAACGTCGGCGCGATGAAAATCAGGACTTCGTCACGCTCGAGCAGATGAAGTCGCGCCTGGCGATTTTAATGGCGGGACGCGCGGCCGAAGAATTGATGTTGGGACGAGGTCAGATCACCTCCGCCGCCGCAGCCGATATTGCGGAAGCCACGCAACTCGCCACCACCATGGTGACGCGCCTCGGACTGTCAGAGGCGCTGGGCACGGTCGCCTATGGCGAGGATGAAGAGGACGTGTTCTTAGGGCACTCGCTTGGGCGCCGCCGGCAACTGTCGGAACACACCGCGCAGCTGATCGCCGCCGAAGTGCGTGCGCTCATCGAGCAGGCGACGGCGCGCGCCGGCTCAATCCTCGAGTCACATCGCGCTCAATTCACTTTGATCGCGGATGCGCTCATGGAGCGTGAAAGCCTTGGCGCCGGGGACATTGAGCGGTTGCTGATACCCCGCTGAATGCTGACTTACTTGAGGGATTCGAGCGCCGCATGAATCCCGACCGCGTCTTTTTTGATGTCTTCCAGGTTGTCTTTTTTGAGCGCCGCCGTTGCCTTGGCCGCGCAATCCTCGAGCACCCTGCGCTCCTTAAGCCCGGTGCTATCGGGAATCGCACCGGCGCCCTGGCCTTTGCAGGGATTGGGAATGGTCTTGTCGAAGCCAGGATTACCCGGGCCCGCCAGACAATTCAAGATGTGCTGCATGTGCATTTGCGCGATGTGAACGGTGGTGGTTTCCGACACCAGGCCGGCGTGCAGCGAGGCGGTCGCGACCTCCGCCGTTTCATCGGCCCACGCGGCCGATGTCAGCAACCCGATGAGCAACGCAGTCGATGATGCGAATTTGATAAACACGGTTAGCCCCGCGCAAGGATTGTGACCTAAGATTAGCACTAAGCCCGGCCGGTTTATTACGGAGCGTTCCTGCGCAAACGCACGACCAGCCAAAAAAAGAACGGCGTGCCGATCAGACTGGTCAAAACGCCAAGTTTCATCTCTGGGCCGATATGAATGAGACGAGTGGCGATATCGGCCAGCAGCAGGAGCAGCGCGCCCAAGATCGCGGCGGGAATCAAAATTTGCCGGGGACGCGCGCTCACCAGCGGCCGAATCAAATGCGGAGCCACCAAACCGATGAATCCGATGGCGCCGGTCACCGAGGTCGTGGCGCCGACCGCCAGCGCAGTGCCTAGAATCACCCACAGGCGCAAGCGCGTCAGGTTCACGCCGAGACTTTGCGCCTGAATCTCGCCCAACGACAGCGCATCCAAGCCATTCGCGGTACTGAGCAGCATCGCACAGCCAATGACGGCGAACGGCAACACCAACCAGACGTGATTCCAGCTTTGATCCGTCAACGAGCCCATCAGCCAGGTCATGATTTCGTAGGCGGCGTAGGGGCTTGGTGCGAGGTTCAGCGCGACCGCGATCAGCGCGCCCCCCAATCCGGAGACCGCAGCTCCGGCTAAAACAAAAGTCACCGTACCCCCGTTGCGACCCAGTGCGAAGGTCAGCGCGCTGGCGGCCAGCGCTCCCGTCAAGCCCATCAGCGGCGCCGTTATTTCAAACACCGATGCCATGCCGAAATAAATGGCGATCACGGCGCCGAGAGAGGCTCCCGCCGTGACGCCCAGCAAGCCCGGCTCCGCCAACGGATTGCGGGTCAACCCCTGCAGCACCGCACCCGACAATCCCAACGCAGCGCCGGCCACACAAGCCAGTACCGCCCGTGGCAGACGCAAGTCGGTGACGATCAGCCCCGCGAGCTGCGGCGTCGGCGACAGAAGCGAGCGAAAAACCTGTCCGGGACTCAGCCAGATAGGGCCGGCGAGCAATGAGGCCACAATGGTCAACAGCAGCAGGCCCAGCAGGATCGGCGACAGCCACCGACTGATCTTCATTGCAAAATTTCCAGCGGAGCATGGCTGGCGGCGAGCAGGCTTTCGCGCAACGCGACGGCGGCGCCGGCGCTCTCCGGCAGCCCACAGCTATACAACACCTCGCTGTAGGTCACGCGTCGGTCGCGATAGAGTTGCAACAGCAGCGGGTGTTGGCTTGCATCGGTGCGACGCGAGGGAGCTGCGTCATCGCCGCCGGAACCGTAGGCCAACACGTCGGGGCGCGCTGCCAATAATTCTTCGATGTCGAACGAGCCACTGCGCATGCCCGACATCGATGCAGCGATATTGACCCCGCCCGCCGCGCTTAAAATGGCGTCGAACAGCGTACCCCTACCGGGCACCGAACCTCCGCCGCTCCAGCCGGCAACCCGGATCACCTGGCTGGGGCGGGATGCCGACAGAGTGCGCAATGTAGCATCCATGGCCGCCAGCAACTTCTCGCCCGCCTCGCTCTCGCCCAACGCCGTCGACACCTGTCGCGTGACCTGCCGAATCTGTTCGAAGTTGTTCGCCGTCGGCACTTCCAACACCGCGACACCCACTTTGTGAAGCAGCATCCGCGCCGCTGTGGTGGTGTAGGTGCCCGCCAGCACCAAATCAGGATGCTGCGCCAACACTTCCTCCGCCAGTCCATGGTTGATGGGCACATGCTCAGCCTCCGCCCAATGAAAGGCCTTGTCCCGAGAGCGCGCCAGGTAGGTGATCGAGGTGATGCGCTCGGGCGGCAGCAGATCCAATAACAATTGATCGGTGCAGAGATTCAGAGACATGACGCGCTGCGGAGCCGCCGCATGCACGGCCGCGGCGCTCATCAGAACGAGCGCCGCACCCGCCGCAGTCATGCAGCGAAGAAAACTCAGAACTTAACCTTGACGCCGGCAAAGGCGCCGATATGAGGTTGCAGAAAGCCGATTGGATCTTCGTAGCGCCGGTCGAATAAATTGTTGACGCGCGCATACACGGACAAATGATCGGTCACCTCGAAGTTGCCGGCAACGTTCACGAGGGTGAAGCTCGCGGAATTCAGCGGTTCCACGTTGGTAAAGTCACGGTTGCCGTCGATCCACGACCCCGTGTACAGAATCGTCGCATCCAGCGACAGCCGGCTGGTTGCGCGCCAGGAATTTCGCAGCGTGGCTTTGTGCTTTGGCCTTCGCAGCAAGCCTAAGTTGGTGTCCTGGTCGAACGCTTCCGTGTAGGTGTAATCGAAGCGCGCGCTGTAAGCGGCAATCGGCTGATAGGCGATGAAGCTTTCGACACCGTCGGTGCGCGCCCGACCGATATTGGTCAGCGAGGTGAAGTCAGCATTCTCATCGATCAGGTTCTTGATGTTGTTGCGAAAATAGGTGGCGCCAAATTGCAGGGTGTCGCCGAGCAGCGCCTGCTCAAAGCCCGCGTCATAACCCACGCTGGTTTCCGGGCGCAGATTGGGATTTGCGAAAAAAAATGGCGGGAAACTTTGAAACAGATCCGACAGCGTCGGCGCCTTGAAGCCCGAGCCCACGCTGGCTTTGAGCTTGGTACCGCTGTCCTTGATGAGATACACCGGCGCAAATCGGTAGGTCACCTTGCTGCCGAATCGATCATTGACGTCATAGCGCACGCTCACGGTATCGAACAAGCTCTCGCCGAAGCCGGATTGCAACTCCGCGTAGCCTGACTCGATGTTGATGTCCGCCGAGATGGGCTGACTAATGGCGTCGCGCTGATGCTCGGCGCCCAAGACCAAGTGTTCTTGGGCGGCCAGACGAATGGTCCCCTGCCAGTCGACTTTGACTCGACTACCGGCGAATTCGCTGGGTCCATTGTCCGGACTGAATTCCGTGGTCTTCAGATTGCTGTAGGCCACGCCAATGCTGTGATCGAGCAACCCGTCGAAGGCCACGTTATGCACGAACAAGCGGCTGTAGTACTGGGTCGTGTCAGCGGTGCTCTGCGTCGCGTCGGGAAAAGTCACCGGAAAATCGAATTCATTGTCGCCGGTCGTGCGCAGGTGCGTATCGGTATAGCGCGCGACAAACCCCACATCCCAGGTATCGCTGATGTCATACCCAAGCTTCGTCGATGCGGTGAGATTGTCATAGTAATCATCGATGCGCTGCTCGCCTGGCAGCAACTGATCGAGCGGCGTCACCGGCGTCTCGCCGGCGTGAAAGTGTTCGAGATTGGCGGTGTAGTGCAGCCGATCCGCCGATCCGCTCACGCCAATCGCCTGATTGAACGTATCGAACGAGCCGCCCTCGACACTGGCGGTCAATTGCGCAGGTCCGTTGCCGCTCTTGGTGATCACATTGATCACGCCGCCGATGGCATCGCCACCGTACAACCCGCTTTGCGGACCGCGCAGCACTTCGATACGTTCGATATCCGGGGTGAGGAACTGGCCATAGTCGAATGACGCGTTGGCGCTGCTCGGATCGCTGACGTCCACGCCGTCCACAAAGGTTTTGACGTGATTGGAGTTGGTGCCTCGCATGAAAATCGAGGTCTGCCCGCCAGGACCACCCGTCTGTACCACGTTCAAGCCCGGCGCCAATTTCAGAACATCGGGCAACGTGGGTGTTTGCAACGCAGCAATATCGTCCGCCGTAACCACGGTGATGCTGCTTGCCACCTGCGATTCCGGGGTGGGCAGGCGCGTGGCCGTCACCACGACGACATCCGTATCCGCCTCAGTCGCGAAGGCCGCAGTCGAAATCACGGACAGGGAACATAGAAAAGAAACAGTAAAGATTAAGCGCACGAAATTCTCCTGATTGGGATTCAGGAGCCGGCGCGCCAGAGCGCAAGGTCTGCAAAAACGGTAGATTCAAACCCAAGACTCCGCGACGACGACTCCAACACTGTCGTCGCGACGGCTATCCCCGCAGTTATCAGCGCACCCCGGCCGGTAACAAGACGACGGCGCTAGGCGGGTTTCCTGGCTCCCGGGTCATCGCTTGCATCCCCCTTCCCAAGACTTGCGTCTCAGTGGTCCAATGGATGTTCGCTATCCGGTTACAGTTGCGGGGGCAGCCGCGGTTTCACACCGCGTTCCAATTCAAATCCCTTTCGGGAACCTTGCGCGTGCTGCAAATCATACCCGGTATCGGAAGGGACGATTTTATTTTTTAAGCTGCGCCGCGTGGTGGCGCAAATGATCGCCCATGAAGGTCTGGATGAAGTAATAGCCGTGATCATACCCAGGCTGCATGCGCAGTGTCAGGGCTTGGCCGCTCTTGGCCGCCGCCGCCTTGAACTTTTCAGGCAGCAGCTGCTGATCGGCCAGGAACTGATCACCCTCGCCTTGATCGATGAGTATGGGACCGCCAAAGGCGCGCTTCGCCACCAGCTCAGACGCGTCATAGTCGCGCCAGGTTTGCTGGTCGCTGCCCAGATAATTGCCGAAAGCCTTCTTCCCCCAGGCGCACTGCATGGGCGCGGCAATCGGCGCGAACGCGGAAACGGATTTATACACATCCGGATTGCGCAACGCCATGACGAGCGCACCGTGGCCGCCCATCGAATGGCCGAAGATGCCGGTCGCGGCGGACAGCACGGGGAGTTGCGCGTTCACGGTCTCACGCAGCTCGCGCGTGATGTAGCTGTACATGCGGTAGTTGGTGGACCAAGGAGCCTGAAGCGCGTCGACATAAAAGCCGGCGCCGATCCCAAAATCCCAGTGATCCGCATCGCCGGGAATGCGCGGCTCGCGCGGACTGGTATCCGGCGTTATCAGCACGATGCCAAGTTCCGCCGCCGTCTGCTGCGCGTGCGCCTTGATGGCAAAAGTTTCTTCGTTGCAAGTAAGACCGGCCAGGTAGTACAGCACCGGCACTTTTCCCTTGGCCGCCTGCGGCGGTACGAACGCGCCGAACTTCATCGACCCCTTGGTTTCGGTGGAGTCGTGTTTGTAGATGCGCTGTTCGCCGCCGAAACACGTGTTCTTCGAAACCAGACTGATGTCGCCCATCAGTACACCACGACCGTGCGGATGGACTCGCCCGAATGCATCAAATCAAAAGCCTTGTTGATGTCATTCAGCGGCAGTTCATGGGTGATCAAATCATCGATGTTGATCTTGCCATCCATGTACCAATCCACGATCTGCGGCACCTCGGTGCGGCCGCGCACGCCGCCAAAGGCCGTGCCTTTCCAAACCCGGCCGGTGACCAACTGGAACGGCCGTGTGGAAATTTCCTTGCCGGCGCCCGCGACGCCGATGATCACGGAAACGCCCCAACCGCGATGGGTACATTCAAGCGCCTGGCGCATCAAGCCGACATTACCGATACATTCGAAACTGTAATCCGCGCCGCCGTCCGTGAGCGCCACCAAGTGCGCCACCAGATCGCCCTCGACTTCCTTCGGGTTCACGAAATGCGTCAAGCCGAACTTTTCGGCCAACGGCTTGCGCGCCGGGTTCAAGTCAACGCCGATAATTTTGTTGGCGCCGACCAGCCGCGCGCCCTGCACCACGTTCAAGCCGATGCCGCCCAAACCGAACACCACGACATTGGCGCCCGCCTCGACTTTCGCGGTGTGCGTGACTGCGCCAATGCCCGTGGTCACGCCGCAACCGATGTAGCACACCTTGTCGAACGGTGCGTCTTCGCGAATCTTGGCCAATGCGATTTCCGGCATGACGGTGAAATTGGAGAAGGTCGAACAACCCATGTAGTGGTGGATCAAATTCTTGCCGATGCGAAACCGGCTGGTGCCATCGGGCATCAAGCCCTTGCCTTGCGTTGCACGAATTGCGGTGCACAGATTGGTCTTCTGCGAGGTGCATGACTTGCACTGCCGGCACTCCGGGGTATACAGCGGAATGACATGGTCGCCCTTCTTAAGCGATGTCACGCCAGGCCCCACATCGACGACGATGCCGGCGCCCTCGTGACCTAAGATCACCGGAAATAACCCTTCAGGATCGGCTCCCGAGCGGGTGAATTCGTCGGTGTGACACACGCCGGTGGCCTTGATCTCCACCAGCACTTCGCCGGCCTTGGGACCGTCCAATTCGACGTCGACGATTTCCAGGGGTTTATTGGCGGCAAACGCAACAGCAGCTTTGGTTTTCATATACGCTACCCTAGATCAAGTGGCGCTGAGTTGGAATACATGAACATTGAATTTTCTGCGCTTGAAGCGCGAGTCATTGGCTGTCTGATCGAAAAGGAGATCACGACACCCGATCAGTACCCACTGTCAATCAATGCCTTGACCAACGCGTGCAACCAAAAAACCAACCGCGATCCGGTGTTGGAGTTGAGCGAAGCGCAGGTGCAGCAAACCGTTGACTCGCTGATGAAAAAATACATGGTGAGCGATAAATCCGCAGGCTATGGCGGGCGCGTCACCAAGTACAAGCATCGATTTTGCAACACCGAATTCGGCTCACTGAAATTTTCCAAGCAGGAACTGGGAATTTTGTGCGTGCTGCTGTTGCGCGGACCACAAACGCCGGGCGAATTACGCTCCCGCACCAACCGGCTGTGCGAATTCGCATCCGCCGAGGAAGTCGAATCCGCCTTGCAGCAACTGATGAGCCGGGAAGATGGACCGTTTATCGCACGGCTGGCCAGAGCCCCTGGCGCGCGCGAGTCGCGCTATGCCCACCTGTTTTCCGGCGCCATCGAGTCGGTCGCGGAACCGGCCGAGGCGGACTTTGCGCCAAGCGCTCCCGGCGCTTTAAGCCTGTCGCAGCGCGTCGCCACGCTGGAACAACTCGTTGAAAACTTGAGCGCCGAACTCGCCGCGCTCAAGGCGGCGGGTTAGACGCGGTGGTGGCGGCGATGCCGTCGCGTTCCTGAATCCATTTATCGAAGGAGTCGATATCCGCGGCCCGCATGCCATTGGCGGCGGTGCGGTGGCTGGCCACCCACGCGTGCATTTGAGCCATGAGCTGGTCGGCCAAGGGACGCGAGTGATAAAACAAATCCATATACGACGCCTTGGCGTCCTCGAGCCGGTCAGTGCCCAGATAGGCGGCACCGCGACTTTGAATCGCTTGCGCTAAATCCGGTTTGAGCTTCAAGGCATGGTTGCAGTCGTCCATCGCTTCGCGATAGGCGCCCAACTGCAGGTGCACATAACAGATCTGATTCCAGGCATCGGAATTATCTTGATTGCGTAGCACCTGGGTGAATTGTTCGATGGCGCGGCCGTAATAATCTTCGAGCTTCTCCCGCGCTCGTCCCCGTTTCTCTGCGTCCGTTTCCTTCAGCAGGATGGCTTCCTGCTCATGCGCCTTGCTCATGGTCTTGAGCCCGGCCGCATACGCCTTGGCAGCCGCCTTGTCGGGCTTCTCCTCGACCGGTGTATTGGGAATTTCACTTGGCTGTTGACCCGCACCTCTCATGCCGCCGGGACCGCCAGGGCCACCGGGAGGATACCCTTGAGCGAGCGCCTGTCCGCCGCCCAACGCCGCCGCAAAAAACACCCAACCACAGAACAGAATCCGACCCATTTCGGCTCCCAGAGGATTTCCCAATTTGTGCAATACTCGGCGCATGGGTCGCAATTTTAGTTTCTTAATTGC
The DNA here is from genome assembly GCA_964657675.1 of uncultured Steroidobacteraceae bacterium. GTDB lineage: Bacteria > Pseudomonadota > Gammaproteobacteria > Steroidobacterales > Steroidobacteraceae > Bog-1198. The sequence goes on along the minus strand of CAZZWE010000005.1, from coordinate 27,917 downwards.
CTCGGCGCTGGTATTTCTTGCTCCGGCACGCGCCGCGCCCCCTCAGAGCATGTCGCAGGTTCTCGCCGCTTCAAAACCCGGCGATTGGCGCACCGTGGATCCGGAAAATACCTTGTACTTGGAGCTGCCCGCCGGCCGCGTCATTATCGAACTCGCGCCGCAGTTTGCCCCAATCCACGTGCGCAACATCAAAACGCTGGCGCGCGCGGGCTATTTCGACGGCCTGGCCGTGGTTCGCGAGCAGGATAATTATGTTGCGCAATGGGGTGATCCAGAGAACCGACATCCGCTGCCCGAAAGCATCGGCAAATCTACGCCGCCGGAGTTCGATTCCCCAGTGTCGCCGCAGATGCATTTCACCGCCTTGCCGGATGGCGATGTCTACGCGCCGGAAGTGGGTTTTTCGGAGGGTTTCCCGGTGGCTCGCGCCCCGGACCAGAAATTGATCTGGCTCGCGCACTGCTACGGCATGGTGGGTGTGGGGCGGGACTTGGCCGCCGACAGCGGCAGCGGCGCCGAACTGTATGCGGTGATTGGCCATTCGCCGCGGCATCTGGATCGCAACGTCGCGCTGGTCGGCCGCGTGCTTCAAGGAATGGAGCTGCTCTCAGGCCTGCCGCGCGGCGCGGGGGATCTGGGTTTTTACACCAAAGGCCAGCAGCCCATGCCCATCAAGTCGATTCGCGTTGCGGCCGACGTGCCTGCGGCACATCGCGCCAAACTGGAAGTAATGCGGACTGACACACCGGCCTTTGCCGCATTGATCGAATCGCGGCGCAATCGCCCCGAGGATTTTTTCAAGGTGCAGGCCGGCCGCATCGAACTGTGCAATGTCCCGCTGCCGGTGCGCACGGTCCCGGTTCACTCGCCCTGACGCGAGGCCGCCTGTAGACCAATTTGCAGTGAGTTGGTCGCCAGACGCACCTCGATCAGGAACGCCAGCAACGAGGTCGCCAGCGACAACATCGATAAAATGAACATGCAGGCGATGAACACGGCCAGATCCCAGCGCAGGAATGCGTTGACGAATAACATCACCACCACCAAGGCGATGAACAAGGCAGAGACAGTGATGAGGGTGATGGCGAAGTTCATCAGCCGGGCGCGCCGCGCCATCACTTCCAATGCCGCATGCAGGTCGCGCCCATCGGGCTTGTAATCCGGGTGACTTGCCGCCTTCTCCATCGCGCGGGCTCGGTCGACGATGCGCGCCAGGCGGCTGGTAAATACATTGAGCGTCACGCCGATACCGGAGATCAAGAAGATCGGCGTCAAAGCCACCTGAATGAGATGCGCGATATCAAAACTCTGCGCGGCCATAGGCGCCAAGCCATTCACGGGTCAACTCCCTGTCGCACCGCCACGGGTACACGCATCGCACCCGCATCACGGAAGCGCAGCAGCAATTCAAACTGCTCCCCGTCCACCAGGGGATGCTTCAATCCCAACAGCATGATATGCAGGCCGCCGGCCTGCGCTTTCACGGTGGCGCCGGCCGGGCAACTGACCTGAGTCACCTGACGCATTTGCATCACGCCTTTGACCGTCTGGGTTTGGTGCATCTCAACGCTGTTCGCCACCGCAGTGCTCAACGACAATAACTGATCGTCCTGGCTGCCCCGATTGGTAATGGAAAAATATACCACTCCCACCGCAGCCCCAGGCGGCGTTGGCCGCGCCAGCGCGTCGGCGATGAGCAGATCGGCCGCAGTTGCCCACGCGGGTATTGCACTGAAGGCTACGGCGAGGAATGCGAGAGCTTTCAAGCGCATTGCTGGCCGCTAGTAGCCGCGGCTGTACAACACGCCGACCACCGCGGCGGCGATCAGACAGTAGATGCCGAATAGATACCAGCGCCCGCTCTCAAGCCAACGGCTCAGCCACTTCAGTGCCGCCAACCCCGCGATGAATGCCACCAAGGCGCCAAATACGCTCAATCCGGCCACCGAGCTTAACTCCCCCGTGCCGCTGGCCTGCGTTGCATGGACCAGGCGCAGCACCTCGCGCCCCACCACGGCCGGCGTCAGCACCACGGCCAACGCGAAACTAAACGCTTCGACGGAGATCTTCGGCACGCCTAACAACATGCCGGTGGAGATGGTGGCGCCCGAGCGCGACAGCCCGCGGAACGGCAGGCACAAGCCCTGCACCATGCCGATGATCGCAGCGTGCGTCGTCGTCAATGGCTTAACCGGGGCGCCGCTGCCGGGCGCTTCACGACGCTCCCGCAAGCCCGCCCACAATATCAACACGCCCGCGACAGCCAATGCCGGCGCGATGAATTCCAAATGGCTGAACAGGTTTTCAATATCGGCGCTGGCCAGCACCGCGTGCTCGATGACCTTGACGATGATTCCGCCCACCATGCCCGTCAGCAGGGTGGCGAGTATCACCTGCACGGCGATGGCCTTGAAAGCCGCCATGCTCTTGAAGTATGTGTTCATCCACTGCTTCCAGAAGTACACGATCACCGCAAACATCGTGCCGGTATGCAGCATCACCAGCAGCAAGGTCATGGGCGGTGAGGACGGATCCAGGCCCAGCAGTTTTTCGGCGATCACCACATGGGCGGAGCTCGATACCGGCAGCAATTCGGCCAGTCCCTGAACCACCGCAAGAATGATCACGTTGAGAAAGGTCATTGTCTCGAAGCTCCAGGATCAGCGGCCATAAAAAACGCCCCGACCGCCGAGGCGATCGGGGCGTTCTACCAACGATATTACTTGGTCGCAGCGGCAGTCGTTGAAGAATGCTTCTTCGAGCTGTGCTTGTGGCTGCTGTGCTTCTTCGCCTTCGGCGCGCTGGTCGAGCTGCTGTCGCCCGCGGCCGGTGTATCAGCGGCCATCGAGGCAGAGGCCAGGCCAAAGGCCAACACAGCGGCAGTCATCAGGCTTACGGACTTAATCATGAGTTCTCCAAACAACAAGTGGTGTAGACAAGCGTCGCGAAGAATACGCTTGAACCACGTGGTTTCAGGGAGATGAAGATCATTTCACAAATTCAAGCGGAACTTAAATCAGCGGGTTTTCAAGGAGTTTTTTCCGCAACGACCGCAGGCCCCGTGGCGTGCACCGGTTTGTTTTTCGTGAGCACATGCCACACCAAGTAGGCCACGATGACGACGTTGCCGAGCAGGATGGCCAACTTTCCCCAAGTGGGGCGGTGGATCATTTCCCAGACCTCGAGTGGGATCAGGGAACCGGTGACGAACACGGTCAGCCATTCGGCCCAGCGCTTCTCCATCCACAGACCGATGCCCTCAACTGCGAACACCGCCGCATAGGCCAACGTCACCAGCCGCAGTGCAGTCACGCGCGATGCGCTCATGCCGCTGAACAGTTGTACGAACCACGACACGATGCGGTGCTCCAAACCGTAGGGCTTCGCCTCGGCCCAGGACAGCAGCTTCGCCACCAGTGACGCATCGCGCAATCGCAACTCGCCGTAGGCCACTGCCAGCAACAGCACCACCTTGACGATTTTATAGAGCGCGATAGTGCGCAGAACTCCAAAGCGCGGCGCGGGCGCCTGCTCGTCGGGAGGCATCATGATCGTTTATGCCTGGCCCGCCGGCGGCTGGAATTCGAGGGTGGCATCGAGCAATGCCGGGATGTCAAAAACGGCGCGTTCATTGTCCAACACCAACGGTGCAACTCCGGCGGCAGCGACCAAGGCGGCCGGCACTTGGATCCGATCGCGTTCGCGCGTCACCGTCCAGGTTTCCAAGCGCTTATCTTGGAAGGCGAGATTCAATGCGCCCCAGCGTAACAGCGCGGCGCGCGCCAGCGGCGTGTCGCCGCCCCAATGTCGCTGCGCCAAGGTCATGGCCGAGCTTGCGGCAATTTCGCCGTGCGGCAGCGTCATCAGATCCTGGATGTACTTCACCATTTCGTCGGGCGGGACATGCAGGGTCAAATAGGTTGCCGTCTCGGTCATGGCCTATTTTAAGTCGGATTCTCGAGGCTGAACATGGCATTCTCGTCATCGTAGGCAAAGGCTTCCGCGTAGCGCCCCCAGCGCACCACGGCCTTCAACGTCTGTTCAGCAGCCTCCTCGCTCATGAAGTCCTCTAATTCGTCGATAAAGCGGCTTTTCCGGGCGGAATGTGAGGCGCGCTCGTCCAAAACCCGGCGGATATGGGCCGCCAGCGGCACGTAGGTCAACAGATGCCGCATGAATATGCGCTTACGCTCATCGACGGCCGACTGGGCGAACGCCACTCCATCCTCCGCCAGCTTCAAATCGCCCCCTTCCAGCTCTGCGAATCGCAGCATCTGCAAGGTTTCCGCCACGGGGAATAATTCGTCGATCTCCATCTGCAGATCCGACGCGATTTTGGGCAGGTCGGCCGCGCCATTGAAGGGTGGCGCGGCCACGGCCTCCATCAAGCCGGCCAGCAGGTTGGTGGATACCTGCGGCAGGAGGCTGCCGATCCCCAGCCCCGGAAAATTCTCCTTGCGCCCTCCCGCGGCACTGCCTGCCGGACGGGCGGTCATTTCGACATAAATGCGTTCCACCAGTTCGCGAAAACTCGGATCGAGGCGATTGCGCGGTTGCGGTAAGGCCACCTTGATTTCACTCAAAATTCGACCGGGGTTGCTGCCGAACACCAAGATGCGGTCGCACATGAGCACGGCTTCCTCGATGTTGTGAGTCACCAGAATGACGCCTTTGATGGGCATGCGGCCTTCCGACCACAAATCCAAGAAATCAGTGCGCAGAGTTTCGGCAGTCAACACATCCAAGGCCGAGAAGGGTTCATCCATCAGCAAAATGTTTGGGTGCACGACCAATGCGCGCGCAAACCCAACGCGCTGACGCATACCGCCGGACAGCTCTCGCGGATAGGCGGACTCGAAACCGTCCAAACCAATGAGGTCGATCGCGGCCAGGGAGCGCTTACGGATCTCGGGCCGCGACATGCGCTGCGCCTCCAAGCCCAACGCCACATTCTCGAACACGGACAACCAGGGGAACAGCGCGAAGCTCTGGAACACCATGGCGATGCCTTGCGCAGGTCCATCGATGGTTTTGCCCAGATAGCTCACATTGCCGGCGCTGGGCTCCGCCAATCCGGCAATCAAACGCAGCAAGGTCGATTTCCCCGACCCCGACCGGCCCAACAGACCGACGATCTGGCCTTCGTGCAACTCGAGATTCATGCCTTCCAGCACCAGCAATTCGGCGCCGTCGGGCTTCGGGAAGGCCTTACGGACATCGGAACATTGCAACAACGGAGCGCTGTTCATCGAAATCTCCAGCTAGGTAAGCCGATATTTGCGCTCGGCGTAGTAATACAAGGGACGCCAAAACACGCGGTTGATGATCACCACGAACAAACTCATGGTGCCGATGCCGAGCACGATGCGGTGAAAGTCGCCGGCCGTCGTCGCCTCGGCAATGTACGAGCCTAATCCGCGGGCCTGCACCTGCGTGTCGCCCCAGGTCGCAAGCTCAGCCACGATGGCCGCGTTCCAAGAGCCGCCCGACGCCGTGATTGCCCCGGTGACGTAGAACGGCAACACCGCCGGCAACGCAACCTTGCGCCACCACAGCCACCCGGTCACCCCAAAATTGGCGGCCACATAGCGCATTTCCGCCGGGATTTGCGAAGCGCCGGCGATGACGTTGAAAAGAATGTACCACTGCGTGCCCAGAATCATCAGCGGACTCAAGTAAATATCCGGATTCAACTTCCAGGTCACGATGCCGTACACCGCGATCGGAAACAGCAGGTTGGCAGGGAATGCGGCCATGAACTGCGCGACTGGCTGTACGAATTGCGAAACACGCGGGCGCATGCCCACCCAGACGCCGATGGGCACCCAGACGATGCTGGCCAGCGCGATCAGTACGAACACCCGTAACATGGTCAAGGTCGCGAGGCCGCACACCTGCAAGGCTTCCGACAGCGGGGTGTTCTTGATCAGCACCACCACGATGTGCCAAAGACCGGCGACCACGGCGGCCACGATCAATGAGACCCACAGTAAATCCAAGCTGCGCTTCGGGCGCCGCTGCTGCTCCATCACCGGCTTGTCGCGCCGCTTCACTGCGCGGCTGGTCCAGAGCACCGCGGCGTGGAAGGCGACCGTTGCGGCCGTGATCAGGCGCGAGCGCCGCATCATGGTCAGCGCCCAGGAATCGGGCACCCGGACTCCCGGTTCCTGTTCGACGCGAAAGCGATCCACCCAGGCGACCAAGGGCCGGAACAATAATTGGTCGTACAAGAGAATCACGATGAGCATGGTGGCAATGGCCCAGCCGATGGCCGTGAGATTCTTTTGCTCAATCGCCAACGCGATGTAGGAGCCAACGCCGGGCAGCGCGACCGTGGTGTGTCCCACGCTGATCGATTCGGAGGCCACCACGAAAAACCAACCGCCGGACATCGACATCATCATGTTCCAAACCAATGCGGGCATGCCGAATGGCACTTCCAACTGCCAAAAGCGCATCCAGGGTGAGAGACGGAAGGACTCCGCGGCCTCGGTGAGTTCAATGGGGATGGTGCGCAGCGACTGGTAGAAACTGAAGGCCATGTTCCAGGCCTGACTGGTGAATATGGCAAAGATCGCGGCGAACTCAGCCCCCAACACCCGTCCCGGCGCCAACGACATGAAGAAAACAACTGTAATGGAAATGAAACCTAGAATGGGCACCGACTGCAGGATGTCCAAAATCGGCACCAGCAGCTTTCCGGCACGCTCACTTTTGGCGGCCCAGGTTGCATAGGTCAGCGTGAAAACCAACGATAAAAACAGTGCCGCCAGCATGCGAAAGGTGGTGCGCGCAGCGTATTCCGGCAGGTGGACGGGATTGAGCGATAATGGCACCTGCTCCAACGCAGTCAGCGGAGAGAACAAGCCGCGCGAGGTTTCGCCGAGAAAGACGATCAGCCCGATGACCACGATGAACGCCAATACATCCCAGCGGGAAGTGAGCCCGCGTAAGAAGACATAGGGTTCAAAGCGTTTCATCCGGGCATTCTCGCAGGACACGTGACAAGGTAGCTAGTAGGGTAGGCTTTCTAAGAGACGAAGATATGGCAAAAGATTTCACCGCGCCCGCGGACTCATTGGTTTCCGAAACCCAGACTCGCTTCAATGTATTGGGCGCGTTGAGCGGTGCGCATTTCCTCAACGACATGATGCAATCGTTGATTGTTGCCATCTATCCGATTCTCAAAGGCGAATTTCAACTGAGCTTCGTTCAGATCGGCGTCATCACGCTGACCTACCAGATTTGCGCATCGTTGCTGCAGCCGGCGATCGGCTTGTATACCGATCGACACCCGAAGCCCTACTCGCTCAGCGCCGGCATGGCCTTCACCCTATGTGGAATGGTCGCGATGGCATACGCCACGAGTTATGCCGGCGTGCTGGTGGCGGCGGCATTGATCGGCACCGGATCGGCCATCTTTCATCCTGAATCCTCGCGCATCGCACGCCTCGCCTCCGGCGGCCGTCACGGACTGGCGCAATCCATTTTTCAGGTCGGTGGAAATGCCGGCTCGGCCATGGGACCGCTGTTGGCCGCCTGGATCATCATTCCGCATGGCCAGACCAGCATGGCTTGGTTTGCGCTCGCGGCGCTGACAGCCATTGGGCTGCTGGCGTGGGTCGGTACTTGGTATAAACACCGGCACATCAAGCGTTCGAAAGGAGCGGCGAAACCGCTGCCGCCGGCAAGTCCGGTATCGCCCCGCACCGCGGCCTGGTCCATTGGCGTGCTGGTGCTGCTGCTGTTCTCGAAGTACTTCTACGTGGCGAGCATCAGCAGCTATTACAGTTTCTTTTTGATTGAAAAATTTCATGTCTCTGTGCGCTCGGCGCAAATTCATCTGTTCGTTTTCTTGTTCGCCATGGCGGTGGGCACCCTGTTGGGAGGACCCATCGGCGATCGCATCGGGCGCAAGCGCGTCATCTGGTTTTCCATCCTGGGCATCGCGCCTTTTGCACTCGTGCTGCCCTATGCCGATCTGATGTGGACCGGAATCCTGACCTTCGTCATCGGACTGATCCTATCGTCGGCCTTTTCGGCCATCGTGGTGTTCGCGCAGGAACTGATACCGGGAAAGGTCGGCGCCGTGTCCGGATTGTTCTTCGGCTTTGCCTTCGGCATCGGCGGCATTGGCGCTGCCGTGTTGGGCGGAGTCGCAGATCATTACGGCATCGAGTTCGTCTACAAGATTTGCGCCTATCTGCCGCTGCTCGGGGTGGTCGCCGCCTTGCTTCCCAACATCGAGCGCCCCAGCTTAAAGCCGCAGCGCCATTGACTGACGCGTTGGTACTGACGCTCATGCAGTACGGCCTCACGGTCGTCTTCTTGAATGTGCTGCTGAATCAGCTTGGCCTCCCCGTGCCGGCGGTGCCGACCCTGATCGTCGCCGGCGCGGTGGGTGCGCAAGCCCATCTGGCGCTGGGCCAGTTGTTCGCAGCCTCCGTCATCGCCTGTTTGATGGCCGACTCCGCCTGGTACTGGGTGGGATACAAATACGGCATCCGCGTGCTCAGAACTTTGTGCCGCATTTCACTCGAGCCCGATTCCTGCGTCAGTCAAACACAATCTCGTTTTGAACACTGGGGCATCAACTCATTGGTGATTGCGAAATTCGTCCCCGGTTTGGCCATCATCGCGCCACCGCTGGCCGGCGCCATGCGCATCGGCTGGCCCCGCTTCCTCGCCTTGAGTACGCTGGCTGGCATTCTATGGTCAGGGGCCGCCCTACTCGCGGGCGTGCTGTTCCAAACGCAGATTCAACAGCTGCTGCGGACCTTGCAAAGTCTGGGCAGCGCCATGGCCATCGTCGGGATCTCGCTGCTCGGGATGTATGTGGCTTACAAATGGTGGCAGCGCGCACGCTTTTACGCCTTGCTGCGCATGGCGCGCATCGACGTATCCGAGTTGTACGAACTCATGCAAGCCGGCGCCGCGCCGGTGGTCATTGATGTTCGCTCGGCAACGGCGCGGGCGTTGGAGCCCCATTGGATTCCGGGCGCCATCAACATCACTTTGGCGGAAGTCGGCCAGAAGCTGAAGGATTTGCCGCGTGACCGCGACATTATCGTGTACTGCACATGCCCGAGCGAAGCGTCGGCGGCGCGTGTCGCCAAGATCCTCATGAATCACGGCTTCAAACACGTTCGCCCGCTCCACGGCGGGTTGGAAGCGTGGCTGGCCGCCGGCTATGAAGTGGTCACCGCGACCAAGCCTGCCTAGAAAAACGCCTGGATGCCCGTCTGCGCCCGACCCAAAATCAGCGCATGAATGTCGTGGGTTCCCTCGTAGGTGTTGACCACCTCCAAATTAACCACGTGGCGTATGACGCCGTACTCATCCGATATGCCGTTGCCGCCCAACATGTCGCGCGCCGCGCGAGCGACGTCCAGCGCCTTGCCGCAGGAATTGCGTTTCATGATGGAGGTGATTTCCACCGACGCGCTACCTTCATCCTTCATGCGCCCAAGACGCAAGCAGCCTTGCAGCGCCAGCGTGATTTCCACCTGCATATCGACCAACTTTTTCTGGATCAGTTGATTGGCCGCCAGCGGACGGCCAAATTGTTTGCGGTCCAACACATATTGCCGCGCGGTGTGCCAGCAGCTCTCCGCGGCACCTAATGCGCCCCAGGAGATTCCATAACGGGCCGAGTCCAAACAAGTGAACGGACCCTTCAAACCTTTGACGTCGGGCAACAGGTTCTCCTGCGGCACGAAGACATCGTCCATCAGAATCTGACCCGTCACGGATGCCCGCAAGCCCACCTTGCCATGCAGCGCCGGCGCGTCGAGCCCCTTCCAACCTTTTTCCAGAATGAAGCCACGGATGGCGTCATCATCGGTCTTCGCCCAAACCACGAACACATCAGCGATGGGACTGTTGGTAATCCAGGTCTTCGCGCCGGAAAGGCGAAATCCGCCGGGAGCCGTACGGGCCCGCGTGATCATGCTGCCAGGATCGGATCCATGATCCGGTTCAGTCAGACCGAAACAGCCAATGGACTCGCCGCGCGCCAACGGTGGCAGATACTTTTGTTTTTGCGCTTCGCTGCCAAACTTGAAAATCGGCAGCATCACCAACGAGGACTGCACGCTCATCATCGAGCGATAGCCCGAATCGATGCGTTCGACTTCGCGGGCAATCAATCCGTAGCTGACATAATTGAGACCGCCGCCGCCATAGGTCTCTGAAATAGTGGCGCCCAGCAAACCCACCTCGCCCATTTCCTTGAAAATTCCAGGATCGGTTTGCTCGTTGCGAAATGCTTGTAATACGCGCGGCGCCAACTGACCCTGCGCGTAGTCACGCGCGGCGTCGCGAATCATTTTTTCTTCATCCGACAGTTGCGCATCGAGCAACAACGGGTCATCCCAATGGAACGCTTCTTTTGCCATGGCGCTAGGATCGCATATTAGCGGTGTACCGCCTATCTTAAGGGAAATCGGTACGTCGGCGCAGTCCTACAGGCGCACCCGCTCCACCGCCGGTAGGCGGGGGATGTTGACCGACATTGCAGAGGCCAATCGAGTCTTATGGTGAAGGCGTCGATCATCATTATCGATTGAAACTTTCGAGGAGCAGCTTCATGTCAAATACGAACCAAAATTCGGATAAGACTCAGAATCAGGCGAACCAAGGGTCCAATCAAGGCACGCGGAATCCGGGCCAAAACGACCAACAGAAACAAGGTCAAGGCTCGGGCAGCGGCCAGCAACATCAAGGTGGCGGAGGGTCCGGACAGCAAACCGGCGGCAGTGGTAACAAAGGCGGCGACACCAACCGCAAAGACACTTCGAAATAACGTAACTTAAAATCATACGCGGGCTGGCGATGGCGCCAGCCTGCTGTTTGGTGTCTAAACAGGATGTTTAAACCTAAACGCCGTTCCACTGCCTTGTGGATTTTGGTAGCAGGCGCCATCGGCGCCCTTCTTTATTTCGGCCATGTGGCCTTCGTTCCGATTGCCCTCGCGCTGTTACTCTCATTGGTACTGTCAGCGCCCGTCGAAGCCCTGCGCCGCTGGCGCGTTCCACGCAGCATTAGCGCCGCCGTGTTGATGGTTGCGATCTTGGGATCGCTTGCAGGCCTTGCTGATATCTTTTCCGAACCGGCGCAGCAATGGTTTGCCGCCGCACCCCACACGATTCGTTTGGTTGAGAAAAAGATTCGTCCCTTCGCGGTGGTCATGGCGCGCATCGGCGAATTGCGTGCCGCCGCCGACAACCTAAGCGCGGGGACCAATGCGCATTCAGTTTCGGCTGCCGCCCCGGCGACGGCGCCCGCGGCTGCGCCGCAGGAGAACGCGTCGCTGCAGTTGTTCGACGCAACGCGCGGACTGGCGCTGTCCGGTGTCACCGTGGTGATCTTGACCTTATTTTTATTGTCCGGCGGCCCACCCATGCTCGCGCGGATGACTGCCGCTTTCGCCAGCGATCTGAAAGCCGCGCACATTTTGACCTGCATCGAAAAGGTACGCGGCGAGGTCGGGCGTTTTTATGTGACCACGGCGCTGATCAACCTGGGCTTGGGATTGGCAACCGCGCTCGCCATGCAACTGTGCGGCATGCCGAACCCGTTGTTGTGGGGCACTCTGGCGGCGGTGCTGAACTTCATTCCCTACGCCGGTCCCACGGCGACTTTGTTGGTACTGACCGCCGTGGCCATCATTTCCTTCGATGCACCCGGCCGCATCGTTGCGGTCGCGGTCAGCTTCTTGGGACTGGCCACCGTGGAAGGCCAGTTCATTCAACCGCTGCTGGTCGGCCGGCGATTGGAATTGAATCCCATGCTGGTGTTTTTGGGGTTATGGTTTGGCGGCTTATTCTGGGGCATTCCAGGAATTATTTTGGCGACTCCTGCATTGGTGGCGCTCAAAGTGGTCGCCGCGCATTCGAAGAATGGCCAGGCGTTATTGAGTTTTTTGAGTCCGCACTCCGACATGGAGGACGATGAGTGGGAACGCCGGCGCATCCGGCGGCCGGTGGTACGCGACGCCTGACCGGCTCGGTACTGTACAATCGCGCGCCGGAACGTATGTTTTGGAGCGCTTGTGCCAATCGAATACCTCAGTGGCTTCGGCAATGAATTTGCGAGCGAGTCCTTAGCGGGCGCATTACCGCGCGGCCAAAATTCTCCACAACGCTGCGCTTACGGCCTGTACGCCGAGCAATTTAGCGGCACCGCATTCACTGCGCCGCGAGCCAGCAATCGGCGCTCCTGGTTATACCGAATTCGTCCCGCAGTCACTCATCAGCCCTTCCACCCGCTGCCGCATCCAGCGCTCGATCAGGGCATCAGCACCGAGAGCGCGTCGCCCAATCAGTTGCGCTGGGACCCGCTGCCCGAGCCTTCTGCATCGACCGACTTCATCGACGGATTGCATCTCATGGCCGGTAACGGCTCGGCCGATGATCACGTCGGATGCGCCCTGTATCTGTTCGCCTTCAACAAGCCCATGACGAGGCGCTTCTTTTACAGCGCCGACGGTGAGTTGATGATCGTTCCGCAACAGGGCGTGCTGCGCATCGACACGGAATTAGGGGTCATCGAAGCGCAGCCTCAGGAGATCGTCGTCATTCCGCGCGGCTTGCGTTTCCGTGTCTCCGCCCTGGGCGATGACTCCACGGGCGCACGCGGCTACCTGTGCGAGAACTTCGGCGCGCCTTTCAAGTTGCCGGATCTGGGCCCGATCGGCTCGAATGGCTTGGCCAATCCGCGGGATTTTCAAACACCGATCGCCGCCTACGAAGACATCGATGCGCCGTGCGAGCTGGTGGGAAAGTTTCTGGGCCGGCTGTGGTCCGCCCATATGGATCATTCCCCACTGGACGTAGTCGCCTGGCATGGCAACAACGTCCCTTATAAATACGACCTGCGCCTGTTCAACACCATGGGTTCCGTCTCCTTCGATCATCCTGATCCGTCTATATTTCTGGTACTGCATTCTCCGAGCGATACACCGGGCACCAGCAACATCGATTTCGTGGTATTCCCGCCGCGCTGGCTGGCCATGCAAAACTCGTTTCGCCCGCCCTGGTTCCATCGCAATGTCGCGAATGAATTCATGGGCCTGATTCACGGCGTTTACGATGCAAAGAGCACCGGCTTTGTACCCGGCGGCTCTTCGCTGCACAACTGCATGAGTGCGCATGGCCCCGATGCGGCGACTTTCGAGAAAGCATCGGCCGCCGACACGTCCGTGCCGGTGCGCATCGCCGACACCATGGCCTTCATGTTCGAATCCCGCTACGCGCTCAAACCCTCGCACGCCGCATTGCAAGGGACTCCGCCGCTGCAGACGGACTACATGAGTCACTGGCTGGGACTTAAGAAACAGTTCGATCCGGGCCGTCCATGAACATCGCATCCCTGCTCAACGCCACCCATGACCCGCAGGCGCGCAGCTGGTTGGCTTCGGCCAACGTCACTGGCTGCGATTTTCCGATTCAGAACCTACCCTTCGCCGAGTTTCGGCTTCATGATGCGCAGCCATTCCGCGGCGGCGTCGCCATCGGCGATGCCATCGTTGATCTGGCTGCCTTGAAGGAGACCCATCTTTTCACGGGAAAGGCTGCTGAAGGCCTGCAGGCCGCCGCGCGGCCTTCACTGAATGCCTTCATGCAACTTGGCCAAGAACATTGGTCGGCATTGCGCCGCGCGTTGTTCGACGCATTGTCGCATGGCTTCGAACATCAAGCCGCGATCGAGCAATGCTTGGTTCCCCAGCACGCCGCGCGCTTTACCGTGCCGGCAACAATCGGCGACTACACGGACTTCTTTATCTCCATTTACCACGCAACGGCGGTCGGCCGGCTATTCAGGCCGGACAATCCCCTGATGCCGAATTACAAATGGGTGCCTATCGGCTATCACGGGCGAAGTTCTTCCATCATCATCTCAGGACAGAACTTCATCCGCCCCTCGGGTCAGCGCATGGCCCAAGGCGCTGCAGCGCCCACCGTGGGACCCAGCCAGCGGCTGGACTATGAATTAGAGATGGGTATTTTTATCGGCGGCGGTAACTCCTTGGGCCGGCCCATTCCCCTATCAAGCGCGGAGCAGCACATCTTTGGTTTGTGTTTACTCAACGATTGGTCGGCGCGCGATATCCAAGCCTGGGAGTACCAGCCGCTCGGCCCATTTTTGGCCAAGAGTTTTGCCACCAGCATTTCACCGTGGATCGTCACCTTCGAAGCCCTGGCGCCATTTCGCGTGCCCTTTACGCGTCCGGCGGATGACCCGCAGCCCCTGCCTTATCTTGATTCCCCGACCAACCGCGAATCGGGCGGCCTGGATATTCAGCTCGAGGTCTTTCTGCAAAGCGCACGTATGCGCACAGCCGGCATGCACGCGCAGCGACTCTCGGCGACCAGTTTCCGGCACTCCTACTGGACCATTCCGCAACTGGTTGCGCATCACACCGTCAACGGCTGCAACTTGAGCGCCGGCGATCTGTTCGGCAGTGGTACGCAATCCGGTCCTACGCCGGCTGAGGCCGGATCGTTACTGGAACTGAGTGCAGGGGGCAGTAAGCCGGTGACGCTGGGAGCGACCGAATCGCGGACCTTTCTGCAGGATGGCGATTGCGTCACATTCCGCGCGCGCTGCGAGCGAGCCGGAGCGACCACCCTAGGTTTCGGCGAGCTGCGGGGCGAAGTGTTACCCGCGCCGAGCCCTGATTCTTAAACCTTCCGACAGGCGTATCAGGCGTTTTCCTACAAGCCGCACGCGAGAGGCTGTAAGAAGATCGTTGCCATGAATACCTTAACTATTGCTCTGCTGTTGCTAGGCCTTTGCCTGGCTTTGATCATGGGCTTAATGAGCGCGTTGCAACGGCTGAAGCCTGATTCGTTGCAAGCGGAGCTCGACAAGCGCGAACAGGGGCCGCAATTTCGCGACCATAGTGCCGGCGCGCACCGCGCCGATTAGCAGGTCTCTAAACGTTGTGTCGAGGTATGCAAAGATGTGTCATTCGTCGAACAAACCCTCATGAAAATCAGCGAATTGCGCGCGTAGGCTCGCTCCCACAGCGCCTACAGAAATTCACTGCTGCATGTTGCAGTCGGCGCGAAGCTACTCTTTAACGTAGGTAGTTTTAAAAGTCTGCGTGAGGAGGATCGAATCATGCGTGGGAAATTCATCGCTGCGTTGATTGTGACGGCCATTCCGGTGTTGATGTCCGGAACCGCATTGGGCGGGGAAGGCGTTCAGGTAAAGATTCTCAATGACGGCACCGAGGATATTGTCGTCACAGTGTATGACATGAACGTGCGACCCGAGCGCGTCGTACTGGAAAACGCTCACATCAACGGCTTCACCTCGGTACCGATCAATGCGATCGCCGATTCCATGGGTCGGGCAAAGCTATCTTGGACTGCCACCAGCACCGATGGCACTTCGCGCAAGTGCGGTCACGATGACACGGTGAGCGTCAACAACGACGGCTCCATCACCGTTCGTGCGGAAGGCAGCTGCAGCGTCTAACTGCGGTCAGTTCGAAGCCGCTCGCCGGGCTCTCGCTGCCCGGTGAGCAATCAGTCCGCCCAACGCCAGTAGCACCGTAAGGTCAACCGACCCCCCGCCGTGACCACCCCCACCCCCGGAAGCAGCTGCCGTCACTGTCAAAGTCACCGACGTCGCCGCCGATGTGCCCGCCACGTTGGTACACGTCAAGGTATAAGTCAGTGATCCGGCGGCTGTTGGCGTAATCGTCAATTGCCCATTACTGGCCTGCGCGCCGGTCCATGCGCCTGACGCCGTACAGCCTTGATTGTTTGACGAGGTCCAAGTCAACGTATCCGTACCACCCACTGCCGTTGCAGTGGAGGCCAATGTCAGTACCGGCGCAGGCGGAACGACGGCGGGAGTTTTTGTCGCTGCGATATCCGCCTGAATGAATCCGGAACCCACGATGTTTGCAGAGGCCGGCGCCATGGACAGCGTCGACTGCTGAATGATCATGTACATGTCGGTGGGTGTCAGCGCAGGATCGGCCTCGAGCAAGAGCGCAGCGACACTTGCGACATGGGGCGTGGCGGCCGAAGTGCCACGAAAATTGGGATACGTGGTTCCGTTGGCGCAACTGGCAATCGAAGACGTCTTTGCGCCGATATTCTCGCCTAAGAATGTGTCACTGCCGCCGTCCGGTCCCACAACGTCGGGTTTCGCTCGAAGTTGCGCGGTCGCTAATCGGGTGCCCGTGGCGTCGAACAACGTCGCATCACCACCATACGAGGAATAGGGCTCGATGGAAGCGGGTGTCGTGCCGCAAGCCGGCGTGTCGAGATACAGCGCGGCTCCCACGGTAATGGCATCGGCGGACATCGAGTGCCCCTGAATCGTCGGGCTGGTGCCTGTAAAAAACGGACTCATGGTCAATCCCAAGCCGTTGCCTTCAACCGCGACCTTGATTCGATTAGGCGCGGGCGTGTTGTTCGCCAAGCCAATTTGGATATCAAAAGCGGCGGGATTGCTGTTGCTGGCATTGCTGGCCGGATTGCCCACCAGAATGACTTGCAGGGGATCGGCGCCCAAGCTGTTGACGCCCGTGCAGCCATTGGTCAGCGGATTGAGGAAGTCGTCGCCGGTGGTGTCGTTGCCCGTCACGTTCTTCAAGCACACATCGATTTGGCTGGTTGACCCGCCGCTGTTCGCGGCGCCCGTGACAAACGGCTGATCCCATTGCACCACGATGGCCAGGAAATCTCCGGGACGCATTGAAGGCACCGTGACATGCAAAGCCGACACGGTGGTGGCCCGCGTTGCATCGAAGTTCAACAGTTTCTCGCCGGCCCCTTGAGTGCCGGCCGGCGCCGTGGTGTTGAAAGAGGCCGTGAGAGGCGTCGTGGCTTGAGCCGCCGGATTGGTCGGAATGTCGTAAGCAAAGTTGCCGTTGTTGCCGGCCGCCGTGAAGTAGGAGACCCCCTCGCCTCTGACCGTCGTGATGGCCTGCGACACCACGCCGTCTTGGAAAAAAGGTTCTTCGAAATAACCCACGTCATCGGCGATGACCTTGGCGCCTTGCGAAGCCAGCGTTTCGATACCCGAAGCGAAATCAGCCTGGCCAAAAATTGCGGGATAGAAGTTCAGGCTGGCGCCCGGTGCCACATCGTGCACGATTTGCATCATGGCCCGCCCCTCGTCGCCAAAGGGCAGCTGCGCGGTGCCAAAATCGAAGCATGAATTGGTAATGTCTCCGTCGGCGTTGGTCTTCGGTGTGGTGGCGGTGCTCTCCTCGTTCACCACCACTCCGGACGGCAAATCGCCGCTGGCCACATCCTGTTCTGCGGTCGTGGTGATGCCATTCTCGTTGGCGTAGCCGTTATGGCCCGTGGCCGGCACGCCGTTCGCGGCGATGGCGTATGCGGCGTAACAGTCGTAGCTGTCCGAAAGAATGCCCACCTTGACGCCGTTGCCAGACAATGAATTCGCCGACCGCACGGCTGGCGCGTTCATCACGAAATCACCTTGGGTTGTCGTAACACCCGAGCGCGTGTAGGGCATGGCGGCGCGTATGGAATGCACCGCCACTTGCTGTGAGACCGCATCCAATTGTGCGACCGGCAACCAACCGCTGACATCATTGGAGTAGAGCGCCGGCCGCCGCAATCCCATGTTGATGAGTGTGGATTTCAGTTGTAATGGATTGCCGCGGGTTATGGCATCGATCAACACCAGCGCCGTGCCGTCCTTTGATAGCGCAAATCGCGCGCCGGGATTCAACGCTTTGAGATCCTGCAACTCGTGCCCCGGCCTCAGGCTGCCTGCGTGCCGCGCGATCTGCGCCAATGCGGCGTCAAATTTAGACCCGTATGGGCTGGCCACTTGCTGTGCGCTGCGCCCACCGAAGCTTTGCAATCGAGCATTCCCGGGGGGATTCACAGCGCGCAGCGGCATCTGCCACGGAATTACCGCCGATGCCACCGCCACAAAAACCAACGCGCCCGCCATCCCAACCGCAAATTTGCGTAAAGCCATCCCGTGGTCTCCCTGAAATTGCCACGCTTACGTAGCGTTTCCTGCCTTGTATCTCCCCGCGGAAAAAGTTTGACACAAAATCATGCTGCAAGCGCGTCAAGCGCTGTCGTAATTTCGCAACGATCGGGTTGGCGGAGTCAGCCTTGCAGCCAGGTGCTCTCGAGAGAGGCGGAATGTAATTCCGCGCGGTCGAGTTCGTCTTCTAAAATACGGTAGGCATCATCCAAAAGCCGGCCCTCGCGCCGCGACTCGATGAGTACTTGCCGCTGTATCTTCAATGCACGCCGGCGCAGCGTGTCGTAGTCGGTGATGGGGCGCGAGCGATCCACCACCGCGTTCTTCGACGCGGAAAACTCCGCGCGCACCGCTTCGGCGCCCTCACCGGTCTCATGGGCAAGATCCTCCAACACCGCCGCGAGCATGACTCTGCGCGTCTTGGCAACGTCGGTATCCAGAGAATCATCTTGCTGAATCTTCAGCAGCGCGATCAATGGTCGAATGGTGAAGCCTTGCAGGATGAGCGTCCCTAGCACCACCGTGAACGCGCTGAGCACAATGACCTGGCGGCCGGGAAACTCGTCGGGCAACGCGAAGGCCGTGGCCAGCGTAACCAGTCCGCGCATGCCGCACCAGGACACCAGCAGGCCGATGTTGGCTTTCGGGATCGGTGCGTGCAGCACCGAGTGCTCGAAAAAATGTTGGAAGCGGCGTAACACGTAACCGTAGCTCATCACATAGGCGAACCGCACGCCGATCACCGTCGCCAACACCAATCCCGCAAACAACAATGCCTGTCGCAAATCTTCACCATGAAGCTGGTCGAGAATGCTGCGTGCTTGCAGACCCATGAGCAAGAACGCCAACACGTTCAGCACGAACACTACGGTCGCCCAAACCGCGTTCGAATTGACACGATCGCGCGCGGTGGCGCGCGAGGCCGTGACGCGCGAGGCGACCGCCGCCAACGCCACCACGCACATGATGGGCGACAGTCCCAACCGCTCGGCCAGAATCCAAGCACCGTAAGTCAGCAGAAACTGCGCCAAAATGGATGACAACGTGCCCGCCAGCTTGGGAAATATTTTTGATCCCAAGTAGCCGAAACTTAAGCCTAGGGCGGCGCCCCCCGGCACCGCGATCAGCAGTCTGGGCAACAACGCGCTGAGCGCGCCGCCGTGAGAGGTGGCCACGGTCACCGCGAAGCTGAAAGCGAGCAGGGCTACCGCATCGTTCAACAAACTTTCGCCTTGAAGGATCGCCAGAGTCCGGCGTGGCAACCCGAACTCGTTCAAGACGGCCGCAGCCGCAGCGGCATCCGGCGGCGCCACGATAGCGCCCAATGCCAGCGCGGCGGCCACCGGTAAACCCGCATAGTGCACGCCAACCCAGGCGACAGCCGCCGCCGTCAGCAAGACCAGAACCACCGCGAGCGACACCAGAGGCACCCAGATCCGGATCCATTCGCGCGGCGGTAAATCAAACGCGGTATCGAGCACCGCGGGCGCAACAAACAGCGCGAGCGCAAGTTGCGGTTCGATGTTTAAATGCGGGGCGAACGGCAGCAGCGCCACACAACCACCGACTAACGCCAGCAGCGAGGGATAGGGGACCCGCAGGCGGCGCGCAACTTGCAGCAACACCACCGCGATAGCCAATAGCAGCAAAGTACTTTCGAACAATTCCATGATCGAGAAGATTGTACCGGGGTAGGCTATATTTCCTACCCATTAATCTAAGGGGGCGCGCTTGAAGCAAACGTTGGCGATCATCTGCCTGTTCAGCGCCGCAACGGGATGCAACACATCCCTGGCAGCAGAGGTCGCGGCAGGCAAGCAACTATTCACGCAGCGCTGCGCCATTTGCCACAGCGCCGAAGCTGCCGACAGTGGCGGTGCTCAAGGTCCGTCTCTCGCAGGCGTCGTCGGACGCGCGGCGGGCAGCGCACCCAGATTCAGCTACAGCGCGGCGATGCGCGCATCCCTGTTGACGTGGGATGTACCGACGCTGCAGCGCTTCCTGGCAGCACCCACCGCGGTCGTGCCCGGTTCGACCATGGTGACGGCGGTGCCGGATGAAACTGATCGCGACAATTTGATTGCCTACTTGCAGTCACTCAACAAGCCGCCCCGCGCCGCCGCTCAATTGGGGGCCATTCCCCCAAGCACCATCGCCTCCGCGAACTGGCGCTTGGATGCACCGGGCCAGCCGCATCGCATTAACGCAGCCTCGCTGCCACCGCCCTTCGCCACCGACTCAGCCGGCAACAACACATTGGTGGTGCCCAAGCCCGCGCAAGCGAATCTGGCAGTACCAGCCGGATTCAGGGTTGAACCCTTCGCGACCGGACTGTCCGGGCCGCGAAAAATGGCGCTCGCCGGCAACGGCGATATCTTCGTCACGGAAACTGCGGCCGGACGAGTCTCGATACTGCACCCGTCTGCGGACGGATCCCGCTCGGACTCGAGCAAAGTCTTCGTGCGCGGATTGAAGCAACCCTTTGGTTTGGCCTTTTATCCCGACGCGCAACATCCACGCTGGCTGTATGTCGCCGAAAGCAACCGCGTCATCCGCTATCCCTTCAAGATCGGCGATGTCGAACCGAGCGGCGCGGCGCAGATCATCGTGCCGCGATTACCGAGCGGCGGTCATTACACCCGAGACATCGCCTTCTCCGCAGACCGCAAGCAGATGTTCGTGTCGGTCGGTTCCGGATCGAATGTTGCCGGCGGCATGTCCAAGAAATCACCCGATCAAATCAAGGCGTGGGAAGCGCAACATGGTTTGGGAGCGTCCTGGGACGATGAAGACGGACGAGCCGCAGTGCTGATAGTGGACGCCGCCTCACCGGGAGCGCCGGTGATATTCGCGACCGGCATTCGTAATTGCGTCAGCCTCACGATCCAGCCCGTCAACGGCGCCCTGTGGTGCACCACCAATGAACGGGATGCGTTGGGCGATGACCTGGTACCCGACTACTCCACCCGGGTGAAGCGCGGCAGTTTTTTTGGCTGGCCGTGGTATTACCTCGGCGCCAATGAAGATCCGCGCCTCAAGGGTGATCGACCGGACCTCAAGGATAAAGTGTCGATGCCGGATGTGTTGTACCAAGCCCATTCGGCCGCGCTTAGCCTGTCTTTCTATGCCGCCAACAGCGGCAAGTCGGCTTTTCCGAAAGAATATGTCGGCGATGCCTTCGTGGGCTTTCATGGCTCTTGGAATCGCAGTTTACGGACCGGCTATAAACTGGTGCGCGTGCACATGAAAAACGGCGAGCCGATGGGTGACTACGAAGACTTTTTGACGGGCTTCATCGTCGATGACTCGAGCGTCTGGGGGCGCCCGGTGGCCACGCTGCAATTGGCCGATGGGTCAATGCTGATGAGCGAAGATGCGGGCAACGTGATCTACAGGATTTCCTACTCACAATGAGAATAGAAAAATGAAATGGATATACATCTCCTTGGCGGCCATCATGATGCTTGACATCAACGCCGCGGCCAACGAATCCAAGGCGCCCGCGCAGGTAGTGCGAAATATACTGGAACGCCACGATCAATCCGGCGTGCCAGGAATGGAAATCGTCATCGGCACCGCCTCGTTCCCCGCTGGCTCGAGCATCGGCTTTCACACGCACCCGGGCGATGAGTCCGGCTACGTCTTGACGGGCAGCGTGATCCTCAAGACTCAAGGCCAGCCCGACCGGGTGCTCAAGGCGGGCGATAGTTTCTTCAATCCTCGCGGTGCAGTCCACAGCGTCGTCGCCCTGCCGAATGGTGAGGGCGGAGTCGCCGTCTCCAGTTGGATCATCGACAAAGGCCAACCGCTCGCCACGCCGGTTCCTTGAGGAACTGACGTGCAGCTTCGCACTCGACTGGCAAGCGGCGGAACGCCGCGTCCGCAAGTCTGGGGCGTCGACAGCGAGTACGGCGTGTTGCGTGACTTGCTGATCGGCCCAATCGATCATTTCAGCTGGCAGTCCGGCAACGCCATCGCGCAGCGCGCCGAGCGTGTCGGTCTACGATTCGATTACGGTGTGGCGCGGCGTCAGTACCAGGAGATGGTCGATGCCTATCGATCGGCGGGAGTGCAGGTGCACTTTCTACACGCGGCGCCGGAACTGCCGTACCAAATCTTTGCCCGCGACAGCAGCGTCATGACGCCGTGGGGCGCCGTGATCATGCAGCTGCAAAAACCTTACCGCCGCGGGGAATATGCAGCCTGCCTGGAATTTTATCTAGGCCGCGGCATACCGATTTATGATCTGGTCACCGCAGGCAACGTCGAAGGCGGCGACTTCATGGTGCTGGCGCCCGGCATCGCCGCCTGCGGTTATTCCGGAGAGCGCTCGATCGAACCGGCCGTCAGGCAGCTGCAGAGCTGGTTCGCGGCGGAAGGCTGGGAGATGTTCACCTATCCCTTTGATCCGCATTTCCTGCACTTGGATGTGCAGATCGGAATGCTGGCTGAAGGCTTGGCCGTGGCCTGCGTGGAGGCCGTGGAACCAGAACTGCTGGATTGGTTGCGCTCGAAGCAGATTCGCATCATCGCGATACCCTATGGCGATGCCATGCAGCTCGGCACCAACGTCGTGGCGCTCGGCAATGATCGGGTCTTGGTGCCCTCCTCCAGCAAGAATCTAATCGCGGCCTGCCGCGCCGAAGGCCTGACCGTATTCGATCCGGATGTCTCGATGATTGCGCAGGGCGGCGGCGCTGTGCACTGCATGTGCCAGCCGTTGCGGCGCGATTCCGCCGCACGTCGTTAGCGGCTGCATCGAGCCATCACGCGTTTTCGTGCTTGTAATCCAAGTGCAGGTAGTCGGGATTGAAAAACGACACTGCCTTTAATTCCTCGAAATTATCGATGGTCAGCGTGCCATTTTCCAAGGTGATCAACTTGCGCTTGCGCAGCGCCTGCAAAGTTCGATTCACGTGCACCGACGACAGCCCCAAGGTTTCCGCAAGTTCCACCTGCGTCAGGGGCAAGGTGCAGGACATACCCTCGTTCAGGCCTACCGCTCTGAAGCGGTACAGCAACTCGCAGAACAGATGCGCCATTCGTTCCAGCGCGTTGCGCTGGCCCACATTGACGATCCATTCGCGCGCGATCGCCTCCTCCACCAGCGTCGACCACCACAGTGCGCGGGTCAGTGTTGGGTAACTGTGCGTCAGCCGCAACACGTTTTCAGGAGACAGAGTCGCGACTTTCGATGCGCTCACCGCACCGATCGAGTGGTCCATGCGTTTCAGAATGAAAACCCGCAAATCGCATAGATCGCCCGGCACGAAATACGCCACCACTTGGCGGCGGCCATCCTCGAGCACTTTATAACGGCAGGCGAATCCTTCGAGCAGCAGCTTCACGCCGCCGGTGCGGTCGCCTTGAGAGATGACATCCTCGCCCGCGGCAAAGAAACGCACATCGCCGCAACATTCGTCGACCGCAGTTTTTTCTTCATCTGACAGTTCAGTGAAATTAGCCAGCTTGCGCAGCAGTGGATTGTTCATCTGTATTTGGCGTCTCGCTCAACGGAACCTCAATGATGCAGCGCATGCCGGAATCAGAAAACGCGAATTCGCCGACCCCTTGCAGCTCGCGCGCGATTAAACGCTGCACTACATTGGATCCGAAACCGGTGGGACGTGGCGCGCCGCCTGCCAACTGCATGCCTTCTTCGTGCCACTCGAAATGCAGCCGCTGCGATGTCGAGTCTCCCGTATACCACCATATCACGCGCAGACGCGCATCTGGCTGCGACAATGCACCGTACTTGATGGAGTTGGTCGCCAGCTCGTGAATCGCCAGGCTCATCAGCTGGGCCGTGCCGTCGTGAAGGTGGGCATCGACCCCGCGCACGACATATTGATGCAGTTTCACGGCATGCGCCGATAACTCATCCAACACCAAGGACTCCAGATCCATCCCATAGCCGCCGGCCAACGCCGCCCGACCGATGGCGCCAATCCGACCGGCCAGGTGCAGCGCTGAATCGTCTTCGTTCGAGGGTTGGCTGGCCATGTGCGAGGCGACGACACGAAACGCCGACAGCATGCGGACGATCCGTCGCTGACGCGCGGTTCGATCGAGGCTCTCAGTGTCGTTCATGCGCTGCACTATCCGCGAATCTCCGGAGCCGCTCACCAACCTGTGTTAGTAATTCTTACAATCCAGCGCACGATGAACGCGACCACTGCCAATGTAGCGACGCTCGCCGCCCAGATCGCAATCAACCATAACACTCGGTTAATGGTAACCCTCATGCGCCACTTTGCCGCGGAACACCCAATAGGCCCATGCGGTGTAGCCGAGGATCAAGGGCATCAGTACGCACGCGCCGACCAGCATGAAGGACTGGCTGCTCGGCGGCGCGGCCGCATCCCAAATAGACAGGCGCCCAGGGATCAAGTCGGGCCACATCGAGATTCCCAAGCCCAATAACGACAGGCCGAACAGACTTAAGGTCAGCAGAAAGGGACTCGAATCGTGACCGATGCGAATGCGGCGGTACAACAGAATACCGAGTCCGGCCACGACCAAAGGCATGGCCACCAAGGCATACACGCCCATGCCGGTAAACCAGGTGCGGTAGTACTCCCCGTTGAGGAACGGAGTGTAAATACTGACGGCCGCTATCGCGCCCAGCAGCGCGGGACATAATACTTTGGCAAACCGGCGCGCCTCGGCATGCAAGGCTCCGTCCGTCTTCCATATCAACCAGCAGGCGCCGAGCAATGCATAGCCCACCAGCAAGCTCACGCCCGTGAGCAGGCTGAACGGCGTGAGCCAATCCCAATAGCCGCCGGCATAGGCCCGTCCGCTGATTTGGATGCCTTGCAGCAACGCACCCAAGGTCACGCCTTGCGCAAAAGTGGCGCCGATGGACCCCAGGCAGAATGCCGCGTCCCACCGCGCGCGATGCGCAGGATCGCGCCAGCGGAATTCGAAGGCGACACCGCGAAAGATCAGGCTAAGCAGCATCGCAATGATGGGCGCATACAGCGCCGGCAAAATGATGGCGTAGGCCAGAGGGAACGCAGCCATCAAACCGCCGCCGCCCAGCACCAGCCAGGTTTCATTGCCATCCCACACCGGCGCGATGCTGTTCATCGCCGTGTCGCGCTCGGCGCCGACTTGGAAACGCGTGAACAGAATGCCGATCCCTAGATCGAAGCCATCCATCACCACGTACATCGCGACGGCAAACAAAATGATGCCCGCCCAGATCGTGGTGAGATCCAGTGTTGGCATCAGCGTTTATCCTCCGGTGCATCGGCCACGATGGCGGCCGCCGGCGTGATACCCGCGCTGCGGGTCGGCAACGGCTCGGGGACCGGCTCGTGGGTTTGCGGAGGCTTGGCCATCAGCTTCAAGATGTAGATGCCGCCCGAGGTAAACGCCACGAAGTAGACGATCACGAAAGCGATCAACGATCCGGTCAGCGCGGGACTGGCGATCGGCGACACGGAGTCGACGGTGCGCAGCGCGTGGTAGATGGTGAAGGGCTGCCGTCCCACTTCAGTGGTCACCCAACCGGCAATCACCGCGACAAAGCCCGCCGGCCCCATGAATAGACTCAACCGATGCAGCAGCGGCCATTGGTACAGCTTGCCGCGCCAACGCGCCAACAAACTCAATAAGCCCACCGCAAAGATCGCGAAGCCCAAACCCACCATGATGCGAAATGACCAGAAAATGATGGCCACGGGCGGCCAATCTTCGCGCGCGATGGTGTCCAGGCCCGGCAGTGGTGCATTCAGATCATGTTTCAAGATCAACGAGGAGAGCTTCGGGATTTCCAGGCTGTATCGGACACGGCCTGCGTCTTGATCCGGCCAACCCAACAACACCAACGGAGCACCGCCGGCATACGACTCGAAATGACCCTCCATGGCCATGACTTTCGCGGGCTGGTACTCCTGGGTGTTCAATCCCTGAGTGTCGCCCGCCAAGATCTGGACGGGCGCCACCAACGCCGCCATCCACATCGCCATGGAAAACATTTTGCGGGCCGAGGGATTGTTTTGATCCTTGAGCAGATGCCAAGCGCCGACGCCGCCCACCGCCAATGAAGTCGTCAAATAGGCCGCAATGACCGTATGCACAAACCTGAAGGGAAAGCTCGGATTGAAAATGATGGTGAGCCAAGATCCCCGCGGCACGAACTGACCGGCAGGGTTCAACATCCAACCCGCCGGCGTCTGCATCCAGCTGTTCGCCGCCAATATCCAAGTGGCCGACAGCAAGGTCCCCAACGCCACCATGCAGGTTGCAAAGAAATGCAGCTTAGGTCCCACCTTCTTGATGCCAAACAGCATCACGCCCAGAAATCCGGCTTCGAGAAAAAACGCCGACAGCACCTCATAAGCCATCAGCGGTCCGATGATGGGTCCCGCCTTGTCCGAGAACACCGACCAATTGGTGCCGAACTGATAAGACATCACCAAGCCCGACACCACCCCCATGCCAAATACAATCGCGAAAATCTTGATCCAATACCGAAATAGATTGTCGTACACCACATGGCCGGTTTTCAGCCACAGCGCCTCGAGCACCGCCAGATAACTGGCCAAGCCGATCGAGAATGCAGGGAAGATGAAATGGAACGACACCGTGAACGCGAACTGCGCGCGGGCGAGGATCAAGGCTGTGGCGGTGCCGGTCATTTGCGCTACTCTAACAGCCTTAACTCACAAGGCTGACGATGATCATTGATACCCATCTGCGCGCGTACCTCGTCGGACTGTGTCTGTTCGCGGCGTGTCGTGCACCGGTGCTCGCCGCTGCGCCGCTGGCGCTTGAATCCACAGAGGGCATGGTGGTGAGCGCCCAGCATCAGGCGTCGCAAGTGGGTGCTGCCATCTTGCAACAAGGCGGCAACGCCATCGATGCGGCCGTAGCCATGGGTTATGCGTTGGCGGTCACCCATCCGTGCTGCGGCAATGTGGGCGGCGGCGGTTTCATGGTGCTGCATCTGGCCGATGGCCGCGACACCTTCATCAATTTCCGCGAGAAGGCGCCGCAGGCGGCGCGGGCCGACATGTATCTGGATGCAGCGGGCAATGCCGTCAGCGCCAAGAGCATCGACGGCTATTTGGCGGTGGGTGTTCCGGGCACCGTACTAGGCCTTGAGACGGCCCGCCAGAAATACGGCACGTTGCCGCGCGCCGCGCTGATCGCACCGGCCATCGGCTTGGCGCAGGACGGCTTCATCTTGACGCGCGGCGATGTCGATGTGCTGGATGATGCCACCCAAGCATTTCGCGCGCAGCCCAATGTCGCCGCCATCTTTTTGAAAAACGGCGCACCCTTTCAGCCCGGCGATCGGCTTGTTCAAAAAGACCTGGCCGCAACCTTGCGCGCCATCAGCGAGGGCGGCGCCGATGCCTTCTATCACGGCACCATCCCTGACACAGTGGCCGCGGCCAGCCGCGCGAATGGCGGAATCCTGACCGCAGCGGACTTCGCCGCCTACACCATCACCGAGTCCTCGCCCATCACCTGCACCTACCGCGGTTACACCGTGGTCTCCGCGCCGCCGCCGAGTTCCGGCGGCGTCACGCTATGCGAGATGCTGCAAATACTGCAGGCCTTTCCGCTTCATGACCTAGGCTTTCACTCTGCCGCCTCCGTGCACGTGCTGACCGAAGCCATGCGCTTTGCGTACCGCGACCGCAACACCTACCTGGGCGATCCCGCCTTCGTGCAAAACCCCACGCAACGATTGCTGTCCGCCGAACACATCAACGAGATTCGCGCACGAATCCAGCCCGGGCGTGCGACGCCGTCCGCATCGTTACCAGGACTCGGTGGCGCCGATGAGCATCCGACCACCACGCATTATTCGGTGGCGGACAAGTTCGGCAACGCGGCCTCGGTGACTTTCACCATCAACAATGACTTCGGCGCCAAGGTGATTGCCGGCAACACCGGTTTCTTTT
>CAZZWE010000004.1:19745-63303 GCA_964657675.1 uncultured Steroidobacteraceae bacterium | reverse complement strand
GAGATCAACAGCGGCACCGCGAGTTTCTTCTCGTGCTTGTACAGCCCCGGTGCGACGAACGCCCAGGCTTGATACAGCACGAAGGGAATCGCGATGCCGATGGCCAAAACCAGTGCCAACTTGAAGGGCACCGTGAACGGCGCCACCACACTGGTGGCGATGATGGTCGCGCCCACGGGGAGCTTATGAATCAGCGGATCCGCCACGAAGGTGAACAGCTGATTCATGTAAAAGGCGCAAGGCACGAAACAGATACCCACCGCGAGCATGGCCTTGAGCAGCCGGTCCCGCAGCTCCAACAGATGCGAGATCAAGGTCCCTTCGGCGAGTCCGCCCGGTTCGCCGGGCTCAGCCATTGCCCGATTTAGATTCTGGTGGCGCGGGGTGCCAATCGGCGCCGCTCGGTGCAGCGGCAGGAGCCGAGGAATAAGTGGTCGGGCTTGTAGCGGTCGCGGGCGTTTCAGGTGCCGGTGACGTGGCGGCCGGCGTCACGCTTGGCGGCACAACGGCCGGCGAGTGCGACGAAGGAAAGGCGGACGTATCGTAGGGCGCGGGATCGCTGGTGATCGGCGTCTGACGCGCGGCCTGGGTCTTTTGAGTTTTCATCAGCTCATCGGCGCTTACTTCGCGCTCCAGCTGATCAGTCAATTGCCGCGCCATGGCGCGCGCCCGACCCATCCAGTTGCCGACTTGTCGGGCAACCTTGGGAAGTTTCTCCGGCCCCAGCACGATGAGTGCTATCGCCGAGGTAAGCAGTATCTCCGAGAATCCAACATCAAACATGCGGCATCAGGCGTTAGGTTTCGGCGGTACCTTCGTCTCGCTCTCGCGTGACGCAACGTTCGAGCTGAAATCTGCGTCGCCGTCTTGCTTCAACTGCTTGGCTTTTTCCTCGCTCTCACCGTCGTTCATGGCGCTCTTGAATCCCTTAACGGCGGCGCCCAGATCCGAACCGATGGTTCGCAAGCGTTTGGTCCCGAAAATGACCAAGGCAATGGCCAAGATGACCAATAGCATTTTTGAATCAAACATCTCGCTTCTCCGAGTACAGGTGTAGTCGCGGACCGCCAATATACGCCAAAGTTATTATGACATCTGACCATGACAACCAATGCGCGTTCGGTCGCATTTAGCCAGATATCAACTTTCCAGCCAGAAGGTCACTGGCCCGTCGTTGGTGAGGCTCACCTGCATATTGGCCCCAAAAATTCCCGTCTGCAGGGTGGGGTGCTCAATTCGGGCCAGGGATACTAAATAATCGAACAGCCGCCTGCCCTGTTCCGGAGGCGCCGCGGTCGAAAATCCGGGTCTTAAGCCGGTGGATGTGTCCGCGGCAAGGGTAAACTGAGGTACCAACAAAAGCCCGCCATTAACTTGGCTCAAATTAAGGTTCATTTTGCCGCCATTGTCGGCGAAAATTCGATAACGCAGCATTCTAGCGAGCAACCGTTCGGCGGAGGCTTCATCGTCGGCGGGTTTTACGCCAATCAGCGCTACGATGCCGGATCCTATTCGACCCACTGATGCGCCATCGACCGTTACATCGGCGATCGTGACGCGCTGAATAAGCGCGATCATCTGCAGTTGCTCCCACTCTTGTGATCTAAACGATCAAATAATGGACTCTTTTCCCACTCGTGCTGGAAGGTGGAGCAGTAGTTGAGGTTTTGATGAAAATCGAGCGAAACTTCGAAAGAGTGGGATCTAAATTCCCGTTGGAAGGCTATTTTCGCCACAGGGTGGGTGTAAATAGTACTAGGATGGTAAATATCTCAAGCCGACCCAGCAGCATGGCCGCAGAACAGACCCAGGTCTGGAAATCGGTCAAGACGCCATAATTGCTTCCCGGTCCCACCAATCCCAGGCCCGGGCCGGCGTTGTTGATACAGGCGATGATGGCTGAAAACGACGTCATGAAATCCAATCCGCTGGCCAGCAAGACGAAAATCAGCGTCACGATGCTCATGAAGTACAGGAACACAAAAGCCAATACGGCAAATACCACCCGATTGGCGATCACGATTCCGCCGACTTTCAAGGGCCGGACCATGTTCGGATGCACCAGCTGGTTGAGCTCGCGATGGGCTTGTTTGGCGAGCACTAATGTACGGATCATCTTGATGCCACCGCCCGTCGACCCTGAACTTGCCACGATGCAGCTCAAGAACATCATCCACATCGGAACGAAGATCGGCCAGCGCGAGTAGTCTTGGGTATGCAGACCGCTGTCGGTGGCGATCGAGACGAGATTGAAGGTGGCGTGCCTAAGCGCGGTCGGAAAGTCTGCATAGCTGCCTTTGAAGTACAAGAACAGCGCCACGCCGACGCAGCTGCATCCCAGCACCGTCAATATGGCTTTCGCCTCCGCGTCGCGGAAATAAGCTTTTACCCCGCGCTGGCTCCACGCGAGATAATGCGTGGCGAAATTCAACGCGGCTAGCAGCTGGAATAGTGTGAGCACCATTTCGATCGGCAGCGAATCGAAGTGTCCGATGCTGGCGTCGTAGGTCGAGAAGCCGCCGAGGGCCAGTGCCGAGAACCCATGGCACACCGCATCGAACCAGTTCATGCCGGCGAACTTCAGGCTGACGATGCACAGCGCAGTCAGCCCCGCATACACCGCCCACAGCAACTTCGCGGTCTGACCAATGCGCGGCGTCAGCTTGCTGTCCTTCATCGGGCCCGGCATCTCGGCGCGATAGATCTGCATGCCGCCGACGCCCAGCATCGGAAGAATGGCTACCGCCAGAACGATGATGCCCATGCCGCCGAGCCAACTCAGCAGATGGCGCCACAAGTTGATGGAGCGCGGCAGATACTCGAGACCCGACAGCACGGTGCCGCCGGTGGTGGTGAGCCCTGAAGCGGCTTCGAAGTAGGCATCGGTGAAATTGATGGGCAGGTAATGCCACAACGGAAATCCGGCGACGGCCGGCAACGCGACCCAGGTCAGCGCCACCAGCATCAAGCCGTCGCGTGTCTTCAACTCACGCTTGAAGCGCCTCGTTGCCAACCACAGCAGCGCGCCCAAAACGAATGTCGCGAGAGCCGAGATGACGAACGACCAGAGCGCGGGGTCGAGTTCCCATACCGCCATGACCAGGGGCGCCAGCATGGTCCCCGAAAACACCATCATGACGAGGGCGAATACGTGGGCGACCGGCAGTAAAATGTCTTTCACAGAAAGGAGGCGGAGCCTTGAAACAATTTTTCGACGGCTTCGATGTGGCGGCGATCGGTTAAAAATAGGATCAAATGATCATCGGGCTGCACGGTGGTGTCGTGATGCGCAATGATGACATCGTCGCCGCGAACCACCGCGCCCAGCGTGGTTCCCTCAGGCAGCGCGATATCCTCGATGCGCCGGCCGATCACCTTGGAGCTATCGGCATCGCCGTGCACCACCACTTCGAGTGCTTCAGCCGCGCCGCGCCGCAATGAGTGCACCCGCACCACATCGCCGCGCCGCACATGCGCCAGCAGTGATCCGATGGTTACCGTCTGCGGCGAGATCGCGACATCGATGGAGCCACTCTCGATCAACTCCGCATACGACGGCTTATTGATCAGCGCCATGACTTTATGCGCACCCAGGCGCTTCGCCAACATGGCGGACAAAATATTCGCTTCTTCCGAATTGGTGAGTGCCGCGAACACATCGGCGCTGTCGATGTTCTCTTCCAGCAGCAGCTCTTCGTCGGCGGCATCACCATGCAATACGGTGGTGCTGCGCAGTTGCTCGGACACACGACGTGCGCGCTTGCTGTCGCGCTCTATCAGTTTGACCTGATTCTTGCCTTCCAATTCGTGCGCCAGGCGCAAGCCAATGTTGCCGCCGCCGGCGATGACCACGCGTTTCGCAGGCCTCTCTTCCTTGCGCATCTCCTTCATGACCAAACGGATGTTCTCGCGGGCGGCCAAGAAAAATACTTCGTCGCCATCCTCGATGACCGTGGTGCCTTCCGGCTTGACGCTTCTTCCGGCGCGGTAAATGGCCGCGACGCGCGCATCCGCGGAGGGAATGTGTTCGCGCAGCGTGCGCAGGGCTTGGCCGACAAGCGGACCGCCCTGCAGTGCGCGAATCCCGACCAGCCGTACGCGGCCATCGGCGAAATCCAGCACCTGCAGCGCGCCGGGATAACGGATCAGGCGCGCGACATACTCGGTAACGAGCTGCTCTGGACTGATCCATACGTCCACCGCCACGCCGGTCTCACTGAACAGCTGCACTCGTTCGGTGTAGTCCGCGCTGCGGACCCGGGCAATTTTTTTCGGCGTGCGGTACAGCGTCCATGCCACCTGGCAGGCCAGCATGTTGACTTCGTCGCTGTTGGTGAGCGCCACCAGGATGTCGGTGGCGGCAATGCCGGCGGCCTCGAGGATGCGCGGGCTGGCGGCGTTGCCGTTCACGGTCCGAATGTCCAGCCGGTCCTGCAAGTCGCGAAGGATTTCCTCATTCTGATCGATGACCGTGACATCGTTCGCCTCTTCCCGCGAGAGGTGATACGCCGCGGTGCGGCCAACTTGTCCGGCGCCTAGAATGATGATCTTCACAAAGGCTTACTCTACACGACCTCGAGATTGGCGTAAGAAAGCATCAACCACTTCGTGCCTTGCCTCTCAAAATTCACCTGGATGCGGGCATGCGGTCCATTGCCCTCGAAATTAAGCACCACTCCATCGCCGAACTTCGAATGCCGCACTCGGCTGCCCATGCGCATGTTGGGCGTCGGATTCTCTTCGAGACTGCTGCTGCCGGTGGGACGCTTGACGTACACCGGACGCGACACCTGCAGCCGGGGCCGGATCTCTTCCACCAGCTCCTGCGGCAACTCGCTGATGAATCGCGACGGCGTGCCATAGGTGTCGACGCCGTATAGCCGGCGTTGTTCCGCATAGGTGATGTAAAGCTGCTTCATCGCCCGCGTGGCGCCGACGTAGCAGAGGCGGCGTTCTTCCTCCAGACCCGCCAAATCGGACACCGATCGTTGATGTGGAAACAGGCCGTCTTCCATGCCCGCCATGAACACCACCGGAAACTCCAAGCCTTTGGCAGAGTGCAGGGTCATCATCTGAATGCAGTCATCGTAGGGGTCCGCCTGCCCCTCGCCAGACTCGAGCACGGCGTGCGCGAGGAAGGACTCCAGCGGATTTAACTCCGACTCGGCTTCTGTCTCAGGTGAGAACCCGCGTGCCGCGCTGACCAATTCGAGCAAGTTCTCAATGCGGCCTTCGCCGCGTTCGCCTTTCTCTTTCTTGAAGTGCTCGATCAAGCCGCTCATCTGGATTACATGATCGACTTGCTCATGCAGTTCCAGGCCCTGCACTTCGCGGCCCAACTTCTCGATCGCCTCGATGAAACTTTGCAGCGCCAGCGCAGCGCGTTGCGGCAAGGCGCCCTGCAAGCAGGCGATGGCCGCATTCCACAGCGAGCTCGAATTGGCGCGCGCATTTTCTCGCACCGTATCCATGGTCTTTGCGCCGATGCCGCGTACCGGCAAATTCACAATGCGCTCGAAGGAATTGTCATCGGCACGGCTGGACACCAAGCGCATGTACGCCAGTGCATCCTTGATTTCGGCGCGTTCGAAGAACCGTAGGCCGCCATACACCCGGTAAGGCATACGGGCATTCATAAAGGCTTCTTCGAACACGCGTGACTGCGCGTTCGAGCGGTACAGCACGGCGACCTCGCGCCGCGCCCCGCCGCGCGACACCCATTCGCGGATTCGATTGACCACGAAGTCTGCTTCGTCGCGTTCGTTGAACGCCGCGTACAGCTTGACCCGTTCACCATCCTCGCCGCTGGTCCACAGCGTCTTGCCCAATCGGCCCTGATTGTTGGCGATCAGCGCGTTCGCGGCTTTAAGAATGGTTCCTGTGGATCGATAGTTTTGCTCGAGCTTATAGAGCACGGCTTTCGGAAAGTCGCGGCGGTATTGATGCAGGTTTTCGACTCGAGCGCCTCGCCAGCGATAGATCGAGTTGTGCGTGACCACGCCGCCCGCCACGAAATTATGAGTGCGCTCGACATTGATGTCGTAGACGTCTGCGTCGTAGGCTTCCCATTCAATGCGCTCAACCACATCAAATTGGCCGGAGTCCACTACCATGACCATGCCGCAGCGGATGCTGGCGGCCGTAACGAAGGGCAGCGACTTTTCAAGCATATGTCCTTGCAGGACGTAATAGGCATCATCGAGCCGCTCGCGGATCGCCCGCGCAATAGACATCACATCGCCAAAGTCAGCGCGTACGGTTTCAAATCGCCCGCTGTCGCTACCTACCTTGGCGGCACGAACACTAAGCCCCATCCCAGTCAGCACTGCACGATCTTTGGCGCCAACGCCGACCACCGAAATACGGTGCATTGGGGTGCCACTGCGTGAATCGCCGCACAGCGTGATGACGATGTTGCGACGATTGGAGTTGCGCCCCTGAGGCCGGTGATGGGGTCGATCGATATCGAGGCCCACTTCTTCCAGAAGCCGCTCGGCGGACAGCAGCGTGTTAAGCGAGCCAGATACGAACCCATTGCGAGCCCTGCCCTTGCGTGGGACAAATGGGCAGGTCGGCAGTCCGAATCGCAGCGACGTTACTACTTCGTCAATTCGCGCTTCGTTCTCGCTGGAATGGGTGCGAACTATCCACAACGCGTCTGCATGCTCTTGCAGAGCGCGCTGCTTAAACCCGACCTTGGGTCTCGCTTGTCCCTCGGTGTATACCTGCGAAGTGCCAAGCCGGAATCCCATGCCTTCCTTGTGCATGAGATACAGGAAATAAGTCTGAGGCGTCTCGCCCAGTACATAGCCGGCGAAATGCACATGCTCCGGCGTGCTCTTGATGACGGCGCCGGAGCGCAGATGCAGCGACACCAGCTGTCCCTGCCGCCGCGTTGCAAAGCACTCAGTCACGCGGGCCGGACGCAGGTCGCCGGCGCCGTAGTTGGACAGCACCGAATCTCCCGGCACAATCGATTCGATGGCGCGCTTGGCGCCGTCGGCCATCGTCACCTGGGTGCCCGCCGCGAGGCATTGATCGTCATCCCCGACCGCAAACGGCATGCCCTCCGGCCCCGCCAGCAGCATCAGCCATTTATATTGAATGGCATTGGTATCTTGGAACTCATCCACCAACACGTGACGGAAGCGCGTGCGGTAATGCTGCAGCAGTGCCGCGTTGTCGCGCCACAATTCGTAGGCGCGCAGCAGTAATTCCGCGAAGTCCACCACGCCTGCGCGCTGGCACGCATCCTCGTACGCCTGATAGATCTTGATCAGCTGACGTCGGGTCGGATCGCCATCATCCTTGATGTGCTTGGGGCGATGGCCCTCGTCCTTTTGCGCATTGATAAACCATAGGATCTCGCGCGGTACCCAGCGCGTTTCGTCCAATTCCATGGCCTTGAGAATCTTGCGCAGCATCCGCGCCTGATCCTCGGAATCGAGAATCTGAAAGCTCTGCGGCAGTCCGGCCTCGCGCCAATGAATGCGCAGCAGCCGGTGCGCCAAGCCATGGAAGGTGCCCAACCACATGGCGCCGCCCGGAATGCCCAGCAGAGTCTCGATGCGGCTGCGCATCTCCGCCGCCGCCTTGTTGGTGAAGGTCACCGCCAGAATGCTGTTGGGCGAGGCGCCCTCGACTTGGATCAGCCAGGCGACCCGGTGCACCAATACGCGCGTCTTGCCGCTGCCCGCGCCGGCCAGTACCAATGCCGCGCCCAGCGGCGATGCGACCGCCTGGCGCTGATCATCGTTCAGCCCGTCTAATAAGTGTGAAACGTCCATCAGGGCGCGGATTGTACTGTAGGTTTACCCCTGCGGTGCCTCTTGCTTTTTAGAGATTTTCGAACTGCTTTCTTCGGCGAATTCGATCAATGCCAGCACCAGCGACAGCAGCACCGGCCCCGCGATTACGCCGATGGCGCCAAAGGCCGGAATCCCGCCCAGAACGCCGACGAACACCGCCAATGTCGAAATTTTTGCGCGTCCCGAGATCAGGATGGGCCGCAGCACGTTGTCCAACACGCCGAGCAGCGCTCCCCAGATCAGCATGAAAATGCCATAGCCCCAGTGCTTGTCGATAAACAGCCACAGGGCCGCGGGTATCCAGACGAATGCCGCGCCGCCCACGGGCAACAAGGACAGCAGTGCGGCGAGTACGCCGAACACCACCGGCGAGGGCAGGCCGGCAATCGCGAAGCCGATCCCGATCAACACGCCCTGCAGCAGCGCAGTCACCGCCGTGCCGAACACGATGGCTCGCGTCACGCCGCTTAACTGCTTGAACAGCCTCTCCTTTCTCTCTTCATCGAGCGGGATCAGGCTGCGCACGCGCGCCATCATGATGTCGCCATCTTCCAGGAAGAAGTACAGCAGGCACAGCATGATGGCGAAGGTCAGCAATGACCCGAGGGCTCCCAAGAAAAACCAGCCACCCATGCTGGCGGCCTTTTGCAGCACTTCGCGCGTGCCTGAGATCAGCCACGTTTGCACCTGTTCCGCCGAAATACCGGCGTGCGCCTGCAGCCAGGTATTGGCGCGCGCGATCCAGGGAAACTGCTGCAGATCCGAGAAGCTCTTGATGTCGAGTTCCGCGGCGGACTTTTGCAACTGCCGCAGCAGCGAGGAAATCTGCGTGACGAATTCCAGCGACAGGGCCGCCAGAGGCAGCAGGATAATGATGGGCGCGAGCACGGTCAGCAGCCCGGCGGCACTCGAGCGTCCCTTGAGCCGGCGGCGCAGCCGCAGGTTCAGCGGATATAGAAGGAAGGCGAGAAAAGCCGCCCAGGTGATCGACAGCGCCACGGGCAAGAAAATCAACACCAAGGCATAGCCCAATGCTGCGGCCACGACGAGCGCGAATACCCGCGGATAAAAGTTAGATTTTTCAGTCATCCGCGCATCCTAGCATTCGAATCCGCGCTTCACTCGAAACTCAGGCGCGCGAAGGTGATGAGGTCGTGCCATGCATTCCTGACATAGGCGCTTTGCAACGCAATGCCTTCCTGCCGAAAGCCCAATCCCTCGAGAATGCGTGCCGAAGCGATGTTGCCCACGAACACATGCGCCCACAGGCGATGCGCTTCCAACTGCTCGAAACCGAAGTCCACCAAGGCACTTGCGGCCTCGCTGCCATAGCCGCGTCCCCACCAGTCACGGTGCAGGCAATAGCCAAAGGCAAACTGCCGTCCCGTGTCGTCGCTCGATTCCAGCCCGCAACTGCCGAACAATGTTCCCGAGGCGCGATCGACGATGCCGAAGGTGTACCCGCGACGCGGGCTCGTGTGATTTTCAAGAACGGTACGCGCTAAAAACGCTTCCGTCTCCTCGACCGAGTTGGGACCCCACGACATGAATCGGGTCACGTGAGGATCCGAGGCGTAGGTGTGCACCGCATCGAGATCAGCCACTGAAAATTCGCGCATATCCAATCGTTCAGTTCGCAGCACGTCAGCCCCCTCCTTTTTATTTTTGTCAAAGTTAACAAAAACTCGCTCCAATGTGGGGCATACGGAGGACGAAATTGCTTTGCCCGATGCGGTGATATAATTCACGCCGCTGGTAAGCGCTGAGGCGCTAAACCGGCACGGTATGTAGCCTCGAAATAACAAGTCTTAAGTCGACCGCCGGTGTCTTCAAACCGGTAGCGCCATGCCGGCCTTTTCATGTCTGTTTGAAATCCACTTTAAGCGCCGCGCATGCGTCACGTTGAAGGTGTGAATTCGAATAACGGAAAGGGTGCGAAAATGGACGTTCTTCTCAATCATTGGCAGCTGATCGTGTGGTGTTTGGCGGGTGTGGTGCTTCTAGCGCTGGCGTCCCGTCTCTTAATGAAACTTTGCGGCGTGGTCGTGGTGCCCGATAACTCGGTCGGCATCGTCACGAAAAAATTCGTGCTATTCGGCAAGCATCAACGGCTTCCCGACGGCCGCATCATTGCATTGAACGGCGAAGCCGGCTTTCAGGCCGATACCTTGTCCCCGGGTCTGCATGTAGGCCTGTGGCCGTGGCAGTACTCGGTGCAGTTGGCGCGTTTCCTCACCATTCCGCAGGGACAGGTGGGCGTGGTCGAAGCCTGCGACGGACAGGCGCTGGCGAGCGGCCGCATCGTGGCCAAACAGGTGGACTGCGATTCCTTTCAGGATGCACGCAGCTTCTTGAGCAACGGCGGCGAACGCGGCCCGCAAATGGCGTTGATTCCGCCGGGCACCTATCGCATCAATTCGTTGTTGTTCAAAGTCAGCGTGGTGAACGCCGTGAGCGTGAGTCCGGGAAAGGTCGGCGTGGTCGAGTCGCGCGACGGTAAGCCTTTGGCCAATGGCCGCATCATCGCCCGCCAAGTCGAATGCAATTCCTTCCAGGACGGACAGGCCTTCATGGACCACGGCGGCGAACGCGGTCCGCAAATGGCGTTGATCGCGGCGGGTACCTATCGCATCAATCCCTTCATGTTCGAGGTCGCCCTCGCGGATGTCATCGACGTGCCGGACGACAAGGTGGGCGTGGTGATGACGCGCGAAGGAACCCCGCTGGCGGCCGGCGAGATCGCCGGCCCTACCATCAGCGGTCACAACATGTTTCAAAACCCGCAGGCCTTCGTGACCGGCGGCGGCAGTAAGGGGCTGCAGGAGCAGGTGTTGCTGGCCGGGCGTTACTTCATCAACCCGCGTTTCGCCACGGTGGAACTGGTCGACATGGCGGAGGTGCCCATCGCGAACGTGGGCGTGGTGATCGCCTTCGTGGGTAAGGAAGGCAAGGATGTCACCGGCGAATCCTTCCGTCATGGCAACTTGGTAAGCAAAGGCGAGAAAGGCGTGTGGGTAACACCGCTCGATCCCGGCAAGTACCCGTTGAATCCTTATACGCACAAGGTCATCAACGTGCCCACGGCCAACGTCGTGCTGAACTGGGCCACGGGCAAGACCGAAGCGCATAAATTGGATGCCAATCTATCCACCATCACGGTGCGTTCGGCGGACGGCTTCAAGTTCAACTTGGACGTCTCGCAGATCATTCACATCCCGCGCAGTGATGCGCCCAAGGTGATCGCACGCTTCGGCAGCATGTCCGCGCTGGTCACGCAGGTGCTGGAGCCCACCATCGGCAATTACTTCAGGAATGCCGCGCAAGGGTCGGACATCATCGATTTCCTGAAAAATCGTTCGGCGCGTCAGCAGGAAGCCCGGGTGGCAATTTCAGCGGCGCTGGCGGAGTACAACGTCGGCGCGGTCGACACCTTGATCGGTGACATCGTGCCGCCGGACCAACTCATGAAGACATTGACCGATCGCAAGCTCGCGGAGCAGGAGCGCGTCACCTTTGAAACTCAGCGCCAGGCGCAGGGCGTACGGCAGGAATTGGAGCAAGCCACGGCGCTCGCTGCGACCCAGGCCAAGGTGGTGGATGCTGAACGCCAAGTCGCCATCGCGGAATTCGCCGCACGCGCCGCCGTCAAATCGGCCGAAGGCGAAGGTCAGGCCAAGAAGATCAACGCAGAAGCCGATGCCAATGTGTTGAGGACAGTGGGCGACGCCCAAGCGGCCAAGACCAAAGCAGTCGGTGCGGCTGAGGCTGAGGTCATCCGCTTGAAAATCGATTCCATGGAAGCGGGCAATTACGCCGTCGTACAGGTGGCGGATGCCTTGGCGAAATCCGGCAGCAAGCTGGTACCCGATATTGTCGCCAACGGCTCGAGTGGGGCAGGTGGCAGCGGGGGTACGCTGGTGGATGTGTTGCTGGCCGGTCTGATCCGCGACGGCATCGATAAGAAGAGCGCCTGAAAGTAGCGCGGCTTGGCTGTTGGGGCGCGGTCAGTCCGCGCCCCATGTTTAGCCCGGCGCCATCGGCACGGATTCACCGGTCAGCCAGGCTTGTAACATGAGGTTCACCGTCTCCGGCGCTTCCTGCTGCACCCAGTGCGAAACATGCGGCAGATAACGCAAGGTCAAGTCACTCACATAGCGTTCGGTGCCATAGGTTAATTCCTTGCCGAGCGCAGCATCGACCTCTCCCCACAGCATCAACGTCGGTACGGTGATCGTCGGCGAGCCGCGCGTGCGGGCTGCCGACACCCCGCGCAACAGTGCGCGATAGTAGTTCAGCATGGCCGTCAGCGCGCCGGGCTGCGCCGCGGCCTCTTGGTACACCTTGAGCACCTCGCGCGGAAAGCGCGACTTGTCCACCGCCATGCCGCGAAAGGCCTGTGCGATGGCCGCGTAGTGATTGCGCGCCAAGAACCACTCCGGGATGCGGGGCAGCTGAAAGAAAAATATGTACCAGGACTTCAGTAACTGCTTGAACGTGCGCAAGCCCTTCTGCGCCAGCGCCGGATGCGGTACGTTCATGATGACGAGCTTCGAGATCGGGGTGCGGCCGAACATCGCCGTGTCCCAGGCGATGAGCGCGCCCCAGTCGTGGCCGATGAGCAGCGTCTGCGTGGCGCCCGAGGCTTCGATCAAGGCCGCGACATCGGCGCGCAAGTTTTCCATCGAGTACGCCGCAATGCCGGTGGGCCGCGAGCTCTTCCCGTAGCCGCGTAAATCGGGCGCCCAAACCAAATACCCCAGCTGCGCCAACACCGGCATCTGGTAACGCCAGGAAAACGAACACTCGGGAAAGCCGTGCAGGCACAGCGCCAATCTCGGGCCGGACCCTAAGACTGCGACATTGAACTCTAAACCGTTGGCATGGACCGTTCGATACGTGATCGCGTCCATGCGATGACCCTCATCCCGGGATGAAGAGATAGTGATCGACGATCAAGGCCGCGAACAGCAGCATCAGGTAGGTGATCGAGAAGCGAAACGTGCGCATCGGCAAGTCGGCGCGCAAGCCGCGATTCAGCGCCAGCACGAAATACAGGAACCGCGCATTCAACACGAGGGCAGCGCCCAAATAAATCAATCCGCTCATGCGTGTCAGAAACGGCAGCAAGGTGGTGAGAATCAGCAAGATCGTATACAGAACGATTTGCACTCGCGTGTAAGGCACGCCGTGCGTCACCGGCAACATCGGGATGCCGACCTTGGCGTAGTCGTCGCGGCGCGCGATGGCCAGCGCCCAGAAATGCGGCGGTGTCCACGTAAAGACGATCAGGAACAAGATCAGCGCGTGCGGATCGATGGTGTTGGTGATCGCAGCCCAACCCAATACCGGAGGCGCGGCTCCGGCGGCGCCGCCGATGACGATGTTCTGAGGCGTCGCGCGCTTCAGCCACAACGTGTACACGATGGCGTAGCCGATGATGGAACAAAACGTGAGCACGGCGGTGAGCCAATTGACGCCCAGCGCGAGGATCACCATCGAGCTCATGGCCAGCAGCACCGCAAACAGCACGGCGTGCTTTTCCTGCAGATGGCCGGTGGGCAGCGGCCGGCGCCGCGTGCGCATCATTTGTCCGTCGATGCGTTGATCCAAGATGTGATTGAAGGCCGCCGCCGAACCCGAGGCCATCGCAATGCCCAGCGAGCCCAAAATCAAGGCCTGCAGCGGAATCCAACTGGGGGAGGCCAGCACCATGCCCACGATCGCGGTAAACACGATCAGCAGGCTCACTTTAGGCTTGGTGAGCTCTAAGTAGTCGCGCCAGTGCGGCGCAACGAAGGCCGCAACGGGCGGGTTATCGGGGACGGTCGACATGGGCTAAGGGTACCAGCATACGCAGCAGCGCCACCACGCAAATGACCAGCAGCGCGGCGCCTGCATTATGCATAGTCGCCAGCGGCAGCGGCATCGCGAAATGCACCATGGTGATGCCGATGCAAATCTGCAGCAGCACGGCGCCGGCCACCAGGAAACCGGCCAGTCGCAGCCGCGGAGTCGTGCCGGTAAAAGCCGTCATCAGGCCCACCAGCAACAACAGGGTGCCGGCCACCGCCGCGCCGATGCGGTGCGTGACGTGGATGGCCACGCGGGCCGGATTGGCCAGCACGCCGCCGGTATAGTCGATATCGAGTCCGTGCCACAGCACGAAGGCATTGCGAAAATCCATGGTGGGCCACATGGACTGCTGGCAGGTCGGAAAGTCCGGGCAGGCCACTGCGGCGTAATTGGTGCTGGTCCAACCGCCCAAGGCAAT
The DNA here is from genome assembly GCA_964657675.1 of uncultured Steroidobacteraceae bacterium. Taxonomy (GTDB): domain Bacteria; phylum Pseudomonadota; class Gammaproteobacteria; order Steroidobacterales; family Steroidobacteraceae; genus Bog-1198. Next base: position 49,224 of record CAZZWE010000004.1, on the reverse strand, counting down.
TTGCATGATCAGCACTGCAAATGCCAAACACGCGAGCTTCAGCAGTTGTCGTTCGCGCGGCAGCGGGATGCGCTGCTGCGGCGTCAATGCCAGCCAGCACAGGATCCCCAACGTCGTAAGGCCACCCAACAAATGGCCCGTGACGATGAGCGGCTTCAGCAGCCGCGTGACGGTGAATGCGCCGAGCGCGGCCTGAAACAGCACGATGAAGAACAGCAGCACCACCGGCGTGCGCGGTTGGCCGGGATCCTTGCGGAACACGACCGCCCAAATCATCAGCGTGGTAATGACCAACACCAGCGTGCCCGCAAAGTAGCGGTGCACCATCTCATGCCAGGCCTTGCCTGCGTCTTGGGCGGCTTGCGGGTAGACATGGCCGTAGCAACCGGGCCAATCCGGACATCCCAAGCCCGCGTCCGTGAGTCGGACCCAGGCGCCCAACACCACCACGGCGGCGGCGAGGATGGCGCCAGCCAAGGCCAGACGTCGAAACCACATTAATCGCGCGGACGGCGTCATCAGCCGATCGACGACAAGCGTAACAGGCGCTTCATATCTTCCAGCATGCCTTTGGGCTTGGCATCTGGCGGGTAGAACATCATGAGGTTGCCCAGCGGATCGATGACGTAGGTCCGTTGAGAATGGGCGGCGCCTTCACTCACCGGCAATTGCGACAGCCAAGCGGCATCGTCGGCGCCCGGTGTCCTGACAATCAAATCGGGATGCATCTTGTGAATCTCCGGCAGATCGCAGCAGTCCGCGTCCGCCACGAACACGCGCTGCACGCGCGTCATGTCGCGATCCAGCGCCGTGCGTACTTGGCGGGTGTCGTATAGATGCCGGCCGCACTCCGCATCGCAGGCGCCATGCTGTACATAGAGCAAGGTCCACTTGCCGCTCAAAGATTTTTCATTCAGCGGCCGCGGCGGCTGCACCAGTTCGCCGGCGTTCACGCGGTGCCCCGGACGCCATTGGTTGCTGCCGTAATACAAGTAGAAGGCAACCGCCAACGGTGCGAAGAACATCAGCGCTACCGCAATGAGTATCTTGCGCTGCCGCCCGTCTCCCTCGCGGCGCATCATCGCAGCGCCTCCGTCGGAGCCGCGGCGCGCTTGAAATTGGTCACGAGATAAATCACCAACAACGCGATCGCCAGGCCGAACCACTGCACCGCGTAACCAACGTGCCGGATCGGCGGGAATCCCGGGGGTGCCCAATGCCGCGCATAGCCGTCCGGTTCCGCAGGGTCCAAGGCGATGACTTCCCCGGCCGCCGCCCAATTCGGCTCCTTCAGCAGCTGCGCCAGTTCGGCATGGGTGGGAAAACTGGCCACGACGGGAAATGGCGGAGCCAAGCTCGCTCGCCGGCCCATCTGGATGCCGGCGGCCGGCAAATGATCGCACCGGCCACGAATCACGCGCGCATCGCCCGGCACGGGTACCGCCGGGTGATCGGCGCGGCTTTTGCCCATGGGGACGAAGCCGCGGTTGACCAGCACCCAGCCGCCGCCTTCCAGCTCGAACGGTGTGATCACGTAATAACCCACTTTCTCGCCGTCGAACATGTTGTCGATCAGCACTTGGCGTGACTCGTCGTAGTGGCCCTTCGCCTCCACGTGCTGATAGCGCTGCAGCGGCGGCGTTTGCGCATCGATGCGCTGCGCGCCACCACTGCCCGCGTCAAAGGAATCGTAGAGCACGCGCTTTTCGTCGGCGCGGTGCAGCTGCCACCGGCCCAGGCTGAGCAGCATCACTAGCAGGGCCAGGGTGAGCAGCGTCGTGAAGGGGCGCGGCGAGAAGATGCGGGAGCCGATTTTGAAGGACAAGTTATACTGGCTCGAGTGCTGATCAAATACGTCATCGTCGTGATGCTGGTGCTGATTTTGATCAGCCTGGGCAAGGCTTTGTTCCATTTATCGAGCCGCAAGCCAGAAGACGGCGCCAAGATGGTGACGGCGCTGGCGTGGCGCATCGGCCTTTCCGTTGCGCTGTTCTTGCTGATCGTGGTCGGCTACTACCTAGGCTGGCTCGACCCCGCGGCACGGGGTCCGAACCAGTAATTGATCGCTACAGCCAGTAGACGAAGATAAACAGGCCCAGCCACACCACATCGACGAAGTGCCAGTACCAGGCCACCGCTTCGAAGCCGAAGTGACGCTCGGGCGTGAAATGACCCTTCATGACGCGGAACCAGATCACCGTCAGCATGATGGCGCCGAGCGTGACATGCATACCGTGGAAGCCCGTGAGCATGAAGAAGGTCGAACCGTAAATACCGGTGCCCAGCCGTAACCCGAGTTCGGTATAGGCCTCGTGATACTCCTTGACTTGGAAGCCGACGAAGGTGAAGCCCAGCAGGAAGGTCAGCGCCAGAAAAATCTTCAGGCGCGTGCGATTGCCGTGGATCAATGCGTGGTGCGCAATGGTCACGGTGACGCTGCTGGTCAACAAGATGGCCGTGTTCAGGGCCGGCAATCCCAGCGGCGACACGGTCTCAAAAGAGCCGTCCGCCTTGCCGCCGATCACGCCCGGGCCATTGGTGGGCCAGGCGCCGTCGTAGTTATTCCACAGCAGCAGCTTGGTGAAAATCTTCACGCCGTCGCCGGACAACCAGGGTACCGACAAGGTGCGGGCGTAGAACAAGGCGCCGAAGAAGGCCGCGAAGAACATCACTTCGGAGAAAATGAACCACATCATGCCCATGCGGAACGAGCGGTCCACCTGCATGTTGTACATGCCATGCTGGTTCTCGTTGATGACGGTGCTGAACCAGAAGATGAACAACATCGCCAGCATGCAAAAGCCCGGCAGCAAGGCCCAGGCCGGCAACCAGCTGTTCAAGGTGGCGACGGCGCCCGACATCAGCGTGAATAGAGTTACCGACCCGTACAACGGCCAAGGACTGCTGTGAGGGACGTAGTAAGTACCGTCTGCTGTTTCTGCGTGCGCTTGCGCCATGTTTTCCGTCTCTAATCAGTTAAGAACAAAGTCTGACATCACCCCGCAGGCTTGGCAGTCTGCGTGGTATCGAAAAAAGTGTAGGCCAACGTCAAACGATCGACGTTGCTGGGAAGCTTGGGATCGACGATGAATCGCACCGGCATGTCGCGGCCTTCACCGGCGGCGAATTTCTGCGGGCTGAAGCAAAAGCATTCGGTCTTGTGAAAATACTGCCCGCTGCCGGTCGGCGAAATGCTGGGCACGGCCTGCGCCACGGAGTCGGTGCCGGTCAGATTCTTGGCATAAAAAGAGGTGTCGTAGAGTTTGCCCGGGTGCACCTTCATGGAGGCCACCGCCGGTCGAAATTCATAACTGCCCACGGACGCCGGCGAGGTCACGAACTCGATGGTGACTTCGCGGTTGGGATCCACGGCCTCGGTCACGATGGCTGGGCCCGCTTTGGCTTCCGCATTGCCGATGCCGGCCACCTTGCACAGCACGTCATACAGCGGGATCAAGGCCCATCCAAACGCGAAGCTGCAGGCCGTCATGATCAACAGACCACCGAGCAACTTGCGATTGGCGCGCTTCAGATCCATCTAGTGATGGCTGCGGTAAAACAGCAGAACGATGATGCCCACATAAAAGCCGATGGCCACCGCGCCCAAGGCCAGCGCGGTGTAACGAATGCGTTTATTGGGTCGCAGAACTGCGCTCATTTAATCTCAGGCGCCACAGTGAAGCTGTGGTACGGCGCGGGCGAGGGAATGGTCCACTCGAGGCCCGTCGGCGTCGCGCCATCCCACACTTCCGCGCTGGCCTTCTTGCCGCCGCGGATGCACTGGAAGATCACGATGGCGAACAGAATCTGCGAGGCGCCAAAGCCGAAGCCGCCGATCGAGGACACCATGTTCCAGTCGGTGAATTGGACGGCGTAGTCCGGAATACGGCGCGGCATGCCGGCCAATCCCAAGAAATGCTGCGGGAAGAACAGCACGTTGACGAAGATGGTCGACAGCCAGAAGTGCCACTTGGCGAGCGCCATGCTGTACATGTGGCCGGTCCACTTCGGAATCCAGTAGTACACCGCCGCCATGATGGCGAACACCGCGCCGGGCACCAGCACGTAATGGAAGTGCGCGACCACGAAATAGGTCTGGTTGTATTGGAAGTCCACCGGCACGATGGCGAGCATCACGCCGGAGAAACCACCGATGGTGAACAAGAACAGGAACGACAGCGCGAACAGCATGGGCGGTTCGAACGACAAGGATCCCTTCCACATGGTCGCCGTCCAGTTGAACACCTTCACGCCCGTCGGCACCGCGATCAGCATGGTGGACATCATGTAGAACAGCTGCGCCGCCAGCGGCATGCCGTCGACGAACATGTGATGGCCCCACACGATGAACGACAGGAACGCGATCGAGGCGATGGCGTAGATCATCGAGGTCGCGCCGAACAGGGGCTTGCGTGAGAAGGTCGGCAGGATTTCCGAGATGATGCCGAAGGCCGGCAAAATCATGATGTACACCTCAGGGTGTCCGAAGAACCAGAAAATGTGTTCGAACATCACCGGGTCGCCACCGCCTGCGGCATTGAAGAAGCTGGTGCCGAAGTAATGGTCGGTCAGCAGCATGGTGACGGCGCCCGCGAGCACCGGCATCACCGCGATCAACAGGTACGCCGTGATCAACCACGACCAGCAGAACAGCGGCATCTTGAGCAGATTCATGCCGGGAGCGCGCATGTTCATGATGGTGACGATGACGTTGATGGCGCCCATGATGGAAGAGGCGCCCATCATGTGAATCGCGAAGATCAGCATCGGGAAGCTGTCGCCGGTCTGCAAGGACAACGGCGGATACAGAGTCCATCCGCCGGCCGCCAGGCCGCCCGGAACGAACAAACCGGACAGCAGCAGCGCGAAGGCGAAGGGCAGAATCCAGAAGCTGAAGTTATTCATGCGCGGCAGCGCCATGTCGGGCGCGCCGATTTGCAGCGGCACCATCCAATTGGCGAGGCCGACGAAGGCCGGCATGACGGCGCCGAAAATCATCACCAGCGCGTGATTGGTGGTCATTTGATTGAAGAACTCGGGTTGCACCAACTGCAGGCCCGGTTTGAACAGTTCGGCGCGGATCACCATGGCCATGGCGCCGCCGATGAAGAACATCAACAGGCTGAACAACAAGTACATCGTGCCGATGTCCTTGTGATTGGTCGCAAACAACCAGCGCTTGATGCCCTTCTCTGGGCCGTGCTCGTGATCGTCGTGGTGCGCGGTGTCGGTCGCGTGGGTCTGGGCCATAGTCGTTGCTCTCTTAAGGAATACGGGTTGGCGAAAAACTAATTCGGCAAAACTTGCGCAGTGGGAGGCGCGCTGATCGCGGGCGCCGTGGTGGCCGCAGCCGCCGGCTTCGCCGCAGCTTTCTGCTCCTCCACCCACTTCTTGAAGTCATCGGGCGTGCGCACATCGACGACCACCGGCATGAAGGCGTGATCGCGGCCGCACAGGGCAGCGCACTGGCCGCGGTAGATGCCTTCCTTGCCGGCATCGACCTTGAACCACAATTCATTGACGAAGCCCGGAATGGCCGAGCGCTTGGCGCCGAAGTCCGGCACGTACCAGGCGTGAATGACATCCTGCGAGGTCAGCAGCAGGCGAACCTTGGTGCCGCTCGGGATGACCAGGGGATGATCCACTTCCAACAAGTAGTTCGGCACCGACTTTGGGTCAATGCCCGAATTCAGTTGCCGCGCGAAGTTCGAGGGCTGGGCCAAGGTCGAGTAAATGTCGATGCCCTCGGCCGCATTCATGTAGTTGTACTCCCACTTCCACTGATAGCCGGTCACCCGGATCGTGAGCTCGGAGTTGCGAGTGTCTTCCTGCTGCAGGATCAGATCAGCCGCGGGAATGGCCATGACCACCAGAATCACCACCGGGATGATGGTCCAAATGATCTCCACCTTGGTGCTGTGGATCATGGTGGTGTCGGGAATGGCCCCCTTGGACTGGCGGAACACCAACAGGGAGTAAATCATGGCGCCGAAGACCACGACGGCGATGCCCACGCAGATCCAGAACACCAACATGTGCAGGCCGTACATGCGATGCGCGAGTTCGGTGACGCCGATCGGGAGGTTGTAGCCGTTCGAGGTATTGGGGCTGCCGGCGCCGTCAGCGAACGCGCCCGATGCCAATCCCAACGCCGTCAGACCCAACGCTACAATTCTGGTAACTCTCATCTAAAAGCATCCCCTAAGTTCACGACTTCAAGCGGCGGTGACTCATTCATACCGCCGACTAAACGATTCAAACGCTGCGCCAATCGGCAGCGATCCTCTTCGGTGAGGAAACTGCCGACCTCGTAAGCCCGACCGCGGCTCTCGATGGTCAACCGGCTGGTGCCGAGGCGCCGCGGCGGACTGCGAAGTTTAACCTTCGCCCAATGCCTCGCAAACTCTTGTTTTGCTTCGCCTTGCCGCGATCGGGTCACCAAACTGATCATGGAATCGGTGATCAGCACCGTTTGGGTGTACTTGCGCCGCTGCATGCTGGCGTACAAGGCCGCGCCCAGACCCATCATCTCAAGCGCCCAAAACGGCAAAACAGGCCACAGGCCTCGAAACACGAAGATTAAAGCAAAGCCCAATGAAAACAGACAGGTAGCGCCAAAAAATAATTTCGCTCCGGCCGGCGTCAGCGAACAATTCGGCGCCAATTCGATGCGCTGCTCCATGTCCGGCAGGATAACTTACCTTGGCCTCATTTCTCCCGCCGATTGCGTAATTGACGCCGGATTTCCGACAATGGCACGTTGGTGCCCTCCGACGTGTTTCGCTGCGGCGCGTGCTGGGGCACCCAGGCATGCGCGAAAACCACTTCGTAAGTGGCCGGCAAGCGCTCCTCGCGCCGATACTGTTCGTACGCGCTTTGCATCGCGGCAAATCGATGTCGGCCTGTCAACCCCTTCGGTCGTCCCACGGTGGCGTTATGGGCGCCCAACGCCTTGAGGTCCGCCGCCACGCTGTTGACGTCTTTGTATTGCAGCGTGAAATGTTCCACATCGAGCACCGGCGAGACGAAGCCATTGCGCACCATGGCATCGCCCAAGTCATGCATGTCGATGAAGGGATGCACCCGCGTGTGGCCGTCGACCGCCACCCACGCGGCGCGCAGCTCCTGCAAGGTATCGGGGCCGAAGGTGCTCAGGGTGAGCAACCCTTGAGGTTTGAGCACGCGGCGAAATTCGCTGAACGCCGCGTCCGGATCGCACCACTGCAGCAGCAGATTGCTGAACACCAAATCGACGCTGGCATCGGCCAGCGGCAGGCGTTCGGCGTCGGCGCATAGCCGGGCGAAGGGCCGCAGCCACGCGCTTTGTTTGCCTGCCATGCGCAGCATACCGGCGGAAAAATCCAATGCGACCACCAAGGCTTTGGGATAGCGGCGTTTGAGTGCGCGGCTGGCGTGACCGGTCCCCGCGCCTGCGTCCACGATCACTTGCGGGGCAATCGCCATGAGTTCCTGACGCTGCAGCAGATCGTCGCGCACAGCGGCGTGCAGCACCGCGGCAGAATCGTAGCTGTGCGCCGCGCGATCAAAGGAGCGGCGCGCCCAAGCCGGATCTAGGGCGTAGGCGCCGAGTTCGTCGGACATAGTCTCGTGTCGGTGGTGTCCCGCTACGATGCCATAGCCAGTTCCGGTGCGCTCGCCGGCTCTGCGACGATTTTCAGCCGCGCGAACAGCCGCTGGTCATGTGCGGTGTCGGGATTGCCGGTGGTCAACAGCTTCTCGCCGTAGAAAATCGAGTTCGCGCCCGCCATGAAGCACCAGGCCTGCAGTTCATCGCTCATCTCGGCCCGTCCGGCCGACAGACGTACATGGCTTTTGGGCATGAGAATTCTCGCCACGGCAATCATGCGCACGAAATCAAACGGATCCAAATCGGCCGACTGGGCCAGCGGTGTGCCTGCCACGCGCACCAGCTGATTGATGGGCACGCTTTGCGGGTGTTCCGGCAGGGTGGCGAGCATATGCAGCAATCCCACTCGATCTTCCGGGCCTTCGCCCATCCCGACGATGCCGCCGCAGCACACATTCATCCCGACGTCTCGCACGGCCTGCAGCGTGTCCAAACGGTCTTGATAAGTGCGGGTGTGAATAATGGTTTCATAGTATTCGGGGGAGGTGTCCAGGTTGTGATTGTAGTAATCCAAGCCCGCCTGTTTGAGCTCCAGCGCCTGCGCGGGCGTCACCATCCCTAAGGTCGCGCAGCTTTCCAGGCCCAGCGCTTTCACCTCGCGGATCATGGCCAGCACTTTTTGCAGATCCTTAGGTTTGGGCGAGCGATAGGCGGCCCCCATACAAAACCTGGTAGCCCCGGAATCCCTCGCAGCTCGCGCCTTCGCCGCCACCGCCTCGACTTCCATCAGATCGGTGGCCGGCAACCCGGTATCGAAGCGGATGCTTTGCGGACAGTAGGCACAGTCCTCGGGACAGGCCCCCGTCTTGATGCTCAGCAGGGTGCTAATTTGCACCGTGTTGGGGGCTTGGTGGACGCGGTGAACCTGCTGCGCCCTAAATACTAAGTCCATGAAAGGCAAGGCAAAAAGCTCGGTTACTTCGGTTCTGGTCCAATCATTGCGAACATCCAACACGGCACCTCGAATCTAGGTTTGAGGTGGCAGTATTCGCAGGAAGGACAAGCTAGTCAACCAATGTAGCCGAGGGTGGTTTACGTTCGGTTGAATTGATATTCGAGGAATAGGCCGATGAATACGGCCATACCGACGTAGTTGTTGTTGAGAAACGCCTTGAAGCAGCCTTCCCGGTCGCGGTCTCTTATTAAATAGAGCTGATAGATAAAGAAGCATGCCGCGGCAATCAGGCTGCCGTTGTACCAGCGGCCCACATGGATCAGCGAACCCACCAGGTACAGCGACGCCAGCGTCATGATCTGCAGCACCGCAATGATGTGCCGGTCCGAGTCACCGAACAGAATGGCGGTGGAGCGCACCCCGATCTTCACATCGTCGGGCCGGTCCACCATGGCGTACTGCGTGTCGTACACCGTCACCCACAGCACATTGACCAGCAATAGCAGCCACGCGATGCGCGGCACGCTCTCCAACTGCGCCGAAAAGGCCATGGGGATGCCCCAGCCGAAAGTAACCCCGAGGTACATCTGCGGGACCGACAAGAAGCGCTTGACGAACGGGTAGCTGACCGCCAGCAAGCCGCCGAGGATGGCGAACAGCAGCGTGAAGCGATTCAGCTGCAATGCCAGCACCAGCGCGGCCAGCGACAGCAGCGCAAATAAAATGAGTGCCTCGAGCGTGGTGATGCGGCCGGCCGCCAGCGGCCGGTTGGCCGTGCGTTCCACGTGCGGATCGAAGCTCCGATCGGCATAGTCGTTGACGGCGCAGCCCGCGGAGCGCATCAGCACGGTCCCTACCACGAAGATCACGAAGATCTGCGGCTTGGGCTGCCCGCGGCTCGCGATCCACACCGCCCACAAGGTCGGCCACAGCAGCAGCCAGATACCAATGGGCCGATCGAGCCGCATCAACAACACATAGTCATGCAGCACGCCCAGGATCTTGGGCAACTCGTCGGTGGTCCAGGGATGAAAGCGAACGCGGTAGGCAAACCATCGCCAGCGCTCCATCACGCGCTGCGCCAACTCATCCCCTGAGCGCGGCAGAGCCACTGCGGTCTTAGATGCGGCCCATGGCGGGCAGAAACAATTCTTGAATCAGCATGGGCGCCTGGCGAATGGTGACGCGCGTTCGGCGCGCCCACAATCCCGCCGGCTTGATCTGCGCATCGCGCAGCGCCCGCGCGGTGGCGAGTTCGGACACCGGCAGCCAGGCGTATTCATAAGAACTGCGGTCCACGCCGGACAAGTCGCTCAACGTTTCCGCCAATTCCGAATCGCCGAGCTCCGCGAGCCATGGATGGGCCGACAAGGTGGTGTCGGGCACTACGCTTTGTCCGAACACCCAGACATTGTCGCCGCAGCACATTTCAATATCGCGGAACAAGCCGGCATTGTCTTCACAGCGCAGCGCCGCCTTGTGCGAGGGACTCAGCAGCCCGGTCCACTGATCCACCAGACGCAAGGCATAGCGATCACCGCATGCTTCTTTGACGCGGGTGGTCAGCAAGCCTTTGCCGATGAGCCAGGTACGGATGTGCGCATCGACGGACAATTGTCCGAGACGCTCTGCGGGTTGCCATTGAACGGATTCAATCGAGCGGGTTTTGCCGGCGGTCATGTCGAGATTCTACCCCACGCGGCCGTATTGCTCTGCATGTCCGACCCAACGCTGTATGAGCGGCGTCACATTCTGCGGCCAATCTCGCAACATCGATTCCGCCGCGATCTGCACCCGCGGTAATAAATCGGCATCCCGTAATAAATCTGCGACACGCATTTGCGCCAAGCCGGTCTGGCGCGTGCCCAGTAACTCACCCGGGCCGCGCAAATCCAAATCACGCCGCGCCACTTCGAATCCGTCGTTCGTGTCACGCATCACGGACAGGCGCAGCCGCGCCAATGACGACAGCGGCGAGCGATACAGCAGCAGGCAGGAGCTCAAATGTTGACCGCGTCCTACACGGCCGCGCAGCTGATGCAATTGCGCGAGTCCCAGACGCTCCGAATTCTCGATCACCATCAGCGTGGCATTGGGCACGTCCACGCCCACTTCGATCACCGTGGTGGCCACGAGGAGTTGAATCTGTCCGTCCTTGAAGCGCCGCATGGTGCCTTCCTTCGCGGTGGGCGGCATGCGCCCGTGCACCAAACCCACGTTGAGTTCAGGCAACGCCGCCGCCAGCGCCGCGGCGGTTTCCTCGGCCGCCTGATAGGGCATCTCCGCGGATTCATCGATCAGCGGACAGACCCAATAGGCTTGCCGGCCTTCCAAGCAGGCGGTGCGGATTCTTTGCACCACCTCATCGCGCTTGACCTCCGACATCACCACCGTCTTGACCGGCGTGCGCCCCGGCGGCAGTTCGTCGATCACCGATACGTCCAGATCGGCATAGGCCGTCATGGCCAGCGTGCGGGGAATGGGCGTCGCCGTCATGATCAATTGATGTGGCTGGTGCCCATCGACCGAGCCCTTCTGGCGCAAACTCATGCGCTGGTGCACGCCGAAGCGATGCTGCTCATCCACCACCACCAGCGCCAGCGAAGCAAACTCCACACTCTCCTGGAACAAGGCATGCGTGCCGATGACGATGGGCGCATGACCTTCACGGATGCCTTCCAAAATGGCCGCGCGCGCCTTGCCGGTCTGCCGGCCGCTGAGTAACGCCACCGCCACGCCCAAGGGCTCGAACCAGCGGCGAAAATTCTGCGAATGTTGATCGGCCAATAGTTCTGTCGGCGCCATTAATGCCACCTGGCGTCGCATGGCGATGGCCTGGGTTGCGGCCAGCGCCGCTACCAAGGTCTTCCCGCAGCCCACATCGCCCTGCACCAGGCGCAGCATGGGTTTGGGCTTGGCGAGATCGCTTTCAATTTCCAACAGCACCCGCGATTGGGCGGCCGTCATTTTAAAGGGCAGCGCTCCGAGCAGACTTTGCTTGAGCGCGCCATTCGACGTCAGTGCCCAGCCCGGGTCGCTTTGAATTCGCTGGCGCAGCAGCTTCAACGACAGCTGATGCGCGAGCAATTCCTCGAAAGCCAGGCGACGCTGCGCCGGATGCCGCCAGCTCATGAGTTGATCCACCGGTGCATCGGCCGGCGGGCGGTGCACATAGAGCAGCGCCGCGCGCAAACTCGGCAACTGCGCGTCCGCCAGCAACTCGGCCGGCAGCCAGTCTTGGGGATCGTTGGCCGCGGTCTGGTCCAGGGCCAGGTTGACCAACTGTCGCAGCCGGCCTTGAGTGACGCCTTCGGTGCTCGGATAAATGGGCGTGAGATGTTCTTCGGCTTCGGCCGGCGCGTTCGGATCGATGCGCCGGTATTCCGGATGCACGAATTCCAGGCCCTTGGGTCCCTTGCGGGCTTCACCGAAACAACGAATGCGCGCGCCGCGCGCCAGGCCCTGCTGTTGTTGCGCCGTGAAGTAGAAAAACCGCAGCGTCAAGAAACCGGAGCCATCCCCGATCTTGCAGAGCATTTGGCGGCGGCCGCGAAACGCCACTTCGGTGAGCAGCACTTCGGCTTCCACCGACGCACGCTGTCCAGGGCGCAGTTCGCCGAGCGGTACCACCTGCGTGCGGTCTTCGTAGCGCAGCGGCAAAAGAAACAACAGGTCTTGGGTCGATGAGACGCCGAGCGCGCTCAACCGCGCGGCGAGCGCGTCGCCGACGCCTCGCAGGGAGGTCACCGAAGGGACGGCCATCACAAGGCGACGATGCACTCCACTTCGACTTGCGCGCCACGCGGCAGCGATGCCACGCCGACCGCGGCTCGCGCCGGATACGGGGCGCGAAAATATTCCGCCATCACTTTGTTGACGAGCGCGAAGTGAGTGAGATCGGTCAGAAAGATATTGACCTTGACCACATCATCGAGACTGGCGTCGGCCGCGAGCACGATGATTTTCAAATTCTCGAACACGCGGCGGGTTTGCGCCTCGATGTCCCCCGGGACCAATTCCTTGGTTGCCGGGTCGAGGGGAATCTGGCCCGAGATCCAGATGGTGTTGCCCACTCTCACGGCTTGAGAATAGGGACCGATGGCCGACGGCGCGTCGGCGGTGGAAATGATTTGCTTCGTCATAGGCCTGCTAAATGAAGTGGTGGACTCAAGCCAGCGTGCGCGTCACGCGCTGCACATCGGGCATTCGGCGGATGATGCGGATCACCCGCGCCAGATGCTTGCGATCCCGCACCTGGACCTGAAATTTGAGCGATGAGCTGTTCACGTCGCGTTCTTCCAAAGACACCTGATCGATATTGGTTTCCGTACCCGCGATGCTCGAGGCCACCGCGGCCAGCACGCCGACCCGGTTGTTGATCTCCAACTGAATCTCGCTGCTGAACAGCCGATCGTGCGTAGCTTCCCATGCTACAGAAAGCCACTTCTCCGGTTGCTTGCGATATTCGGCGAGATTACCGCAATTCTGCCGATGGATCATTACGCCGCGGCCCGCGCTCAAGTACGCCATGATGGGGTCGTTGGGAATCGGGAAGCAGCAACGCGCGTAGGTCACCAGCAAGCCCTCGGTTCCGGCAATCATCAAGGGCCCCGCCGCCGGATGCGCGGTCGGACCGCCCGCATGCTCGCCCGGCTCGGAGGCTTCGGCGTTGGCTTCGAGCAGCGGCTGCAGCCGGCGCGCCACCAACGGCGCCATGCGTTCTCCTAAGCCGATTTTCTCGTACAGCTCGTCGGAGTCCTTCATGTTCAATTCTTTGACCACCGCAGTGATGTCCTCGGGCGGTATCTTCTTCAAATTCAACGAGAACTCTTCCAGTGCAAGTCCGAGTAATCGCTTGCCAAGCTCGAGGGCCTCACCGCGCTTCAAGTTCTTGAGGTATTGCCGGATGGCGGCACGCGCCTTGGCGGTGACCAGGAAGCTGGACCACGACGGATTGGGTGTCGCGCCCTTGGCGGTGATGATTTCCACGGTCTGACCGTTGCGCAGCGGCGTGCGCAGTGGCACCAGGCGACGATCCACCTTGGCGGCGACGCAACGATTGCCGATGTCGGTGTGAATGGCGTAGGCGAAATCCACCGCGGTGGCACCGCTCGGCAGGCGCAGGATTTTTCCCTTCGGGGTGAACACATACACCTTGTCGGGGAACAGATCGACCTTGACGCTCTCGAGGAATTCTTCCGAACTGCCGCCTTCCTGGATCTGCACCAAGCTGGCAAGCCATTCGCGGGCGCGGTCGTGTTCGACGCCGCCGAACGTGTCGCCGCCGGATTTGTATTTCCAATGCGCGGCAATGCCGGACTCGGCCACACGATGCATTTGCTCGGAACGAATTTGCACCTCGATGGGCACGCCATTCGGGCCGAACAAGGTGGTGTGCAAGGATTGATAGCCGTTCACGCGCGGGATCGCGATGTAGTCCTTGAAGCGCCCGGGCATGGGCTTGAACACGCTGTGCACCAGGCCGAGCACGCGATAGCAAGTGTCGGCGCTGTCGACGATGATGCGAAAACCGTACACATCCACCATGTCATTGATGGAAATCTTCTTGTTCGCCATCTTGCGGTAGATGCTGTACAGATGCTTCTCGCGGCCCTCGATCGCGCCCTCGAGTTGCGCTTTCTTCAATGCGTTCTTCAGCGTCTCCTGAATCTTGCCGACAAATTCTTTTTGGTTGCCGCGCGCCTTTTTCAGCTCGCGTTCCAGCACCTTGTAGCGGTAGGGATAGAGCGCGCGAAAGCCCAGATCCTCGAGTTCGAGCTTCACGGCGTACAAGCCCAGGCGCTCGGCAATGGGGGCGTAGATTTCCAGCGTCTCGCGCGCAGTGCGCCGGCGCTTTACCGGCGGCATGGCGCCCAAGGTGCGCATGTTGTGCATGCGGTCGGCCAGTTTCACCATGATGACGCGGATGTCCCGCACCATCGCCAATAGCATCTTGCGGAAGCTTTCGGCCTGGGCTTCCTGGCGGTTCTTGAATTGAATTTGGTCGAGCTTGCTGACGCCGTCGACCAGCTCGGCGACCACCTGCCCAAAGATCGATGCTATTTCCGCTTTCGCCGTCGGCGTGTCTTCGATGACGTCATGCAGAATGGCCGCGACCAAGGTGTCCGCATCGAGGCGCAGATCCGCCAGGATGTCGGCGACCGCGACGGGGTGCGTGATATAGGGTTCGCCGGAAACCCGTTTCTGGCCCTGATGCTTTTCAGCGCCGAATTCGTAGGCTTCCCGGACCCGCTCCACTTGGGCGGGCGATAAATAGGCTTCGAGTTTATCTAAGAGCTGACTGATCCCGGTGGAGCGTCTTCCACCGGGCAAGAAACCGAGTAAGGAAGACGCATAGTCCATCGGAGCTCTTGGGAAGGCCGGTTCTAACTAATCCCCAAGCCCGAGCTGCGGAGCACGGAAATCCGCCGGCATGTCGAGTTCAGCCGGAGGCGGGGCAACAGCCGCGGGCTCTTCAGGCTCTTCCAACATTTCGAGGGTGATGTTTCCGGCCGCGATCTCGCGAAGCGCTACTACGGTCGGCTTGTCGTTCTCCCATTCCACGGTTGCTTCCGCACCATTGGCCAGGCGGCGGGCGCGTTTAGCGGCCAGCAACACCAGGTTGAACAGGTTGGGTTCGTTCTGAAGGCAGTCTTCGACAGTGATACGCGCCATGCTTAGGGTTCCGTTCGAGGGATTGTAAATATAGCAGGCCCAGCGATTTCCGGCCAGTTCAACCCGTGAGGCGGGCCGCGAATTCCGCCACTTCGGGCCGCTGCGACTTCAAATGTGCGCCGCGATTTTCGACGATGGCCTGTAAATCCTTGAGCGCATGATCGAAGTTGTCGTTCACGACCACGTAGTCGAACTCGTTCCAATGCCCCAGGTCATTCGCCGCATCCTGCAAGCGGCGCTGGATCACGAGGTCCGTGTCCGTGCTTCGGCCCCGTAAGCGCGCTTCCAGCGCCGACTTCGAGGGCGGCAGAATGAATATGCTCAAGGCCTCTGGAATACGCGCGCGCACCTGGCGGGCGCCCTGCCAGTCGATTTCCAGCAGTAACTGTTCGCCGTTGATCAACGCCTCTTGGACTGCGCGCACACCGGTGCCGTAATAGTTGTCAAACACCTGGGCATATTCGAGAAACTCGCCATTCGCGGCCATTTCCTTGAAACGCTCGATGGTGACGAAATGGTAGTCGCGTCCGGGGATCTCGTTGCTGCGCTGAGGGCGCGTGGTGTAGGAGACGGAAAATTGGATGCGCGGCTCGCGCTCCATCAAGGCCTTCACCAGACTGGTTTTACCCGCGCCTGAGGGGGCGGCGACTACATAGAGACGTCCTTGTGGCATCGAGTGGTTCGGCTGGGTCGGCGGGACGTAAGTGTCTGGGACATTTTAACACGCCCGCCGAGGCAGCCGCGGCAGCGCAAATGCCGCATTGACTAATTTAACAGGTGAACTGATCAGTTTAACTTGCAAGGTTACCTTCTAATTAGTAATGTAATGCCATGTCCAAGGTCCCCGAAACGCTGCCGCCGCTGGAAACTGCGGTGGCCGAGTTGTTGCGCTCCACCGGCCAGCTGCTGCGCCGGCTGCGGGCCGAGTCGAACCCCAGCGAAATGACTTGGTCGCAGATGGCGGTGCTCGCGCGTCTAGAAGAAGAAGGCGCAATGACCACGGCCGACCTCGCCCGTGCAGAGTCCGTAAAACCGCAATCGATGGGTGGCGCGTTGGTCATTCTCGAGCAGGACGGCTTGGTGCAGCGCCAATCGCACCCGACGGATGGTCGGCAGGTGTTGTTCGCGCTCACCGAATCCGGCACCGCCATTCGAAGACGCAACAGCCATTTGAAACGCGAGTGGTTGTCCGCGGCCATGGCCAAACTGACACCGACCGAGCAACGCTCCCTCATCGCCGCGGCGGCATTGATCAAACGTCTGAGCGAGTCATGAGGGTGGGGGTCATGGCTGCGAGCGATCGCAGCCCGTTCGACTTTCGCTTCGTAGCGCCGCTGGCGCTTGGCTCGACGCTCAACCCGATCAATTCGACCATGATCGCCACCGCGCTGGTGCCGATCGCCACCGACTTTCATGCCGGCGTGGCCGAGGCCGGCTGGTTGATTGCGGGTTTGTATCTGGCCAGTGCCATCGCACAACCGACGATGGGTCGGCTGGCAGATTTGTTTGGCGCACGCCGCGTCTACCTCTTCTCGTTGTTTTTGGTGGCTGCCGCCGGAATGCTCGGACGGCTCGCGCCTACGCTGAGCACGCTGATCGTCGCGCGCATCCTGCTCGGCGTCGGAACCTCCGGCGCCTACCCGTCAGCGATGCGACTGTTCCGCGTGCAGTCCGATCGACTGGGGACTGAACCACCGCGCGCCGCGATGAGCTTTCTGTCGCTCGCGGCGCTCTCCAGCGCGGCCATCGGTCCCCTGCTGGGTGGTGTACTCACCGGCGCCTTTGGCTGGCATTCGATCTTTCTGGTGAATGTGCCGCTGGCGCTGATCGCGGTGTGCTTGGTGCTGCTGTGGACTCCGAAGGACGAACCCCGCCCCGCCGACTCACGCGGCATGTTCAAAGAACTCGATCTGCTCGGCATCGTGTTGTTCGCGGCGTTTCTGTTGTGCCTGATGATCTTCCTCATGAACCTGACCCGGCCGATCTGGTGGGCGCTGTCAGGCGCGGCGGTGCTGGGCGCCGTACTCAGTATTCATTCACTGCGAACCCGGCAACCGTTCATCGACATCCGCATGTTGGCCAACAACGGCGCGCTCACCGTGACCTATCTGCGAGTCGGCGTGATGTTGATGATCGTGTACAGCATCCTGTACGGATTCGCGCAGTGGCTGGAGAGCGCGGTGGGCTTCACCAGTTCTCAAGCCGGCCTGATGATGCTGCCGTTGTCAGTGGCCGGCGCCTTGGCTTCTTTGGCCGGCGGCAGGACCCAAGGCATCCGCGCGCCCATTCTTGTGAGCATTGCCGCCGCGTTGCTCGGCTGCATCTGCTTGCTCTTTGTCGATCACAGCACGCCCGCGTGGTTGGTGGCTGCCATCGTGACTTTGTTTGGTATCCCGCAAGGCTTGTTCTCTACAGCGACTCAAGCGGCCATTTACATCCAAGCGCCGGCCGACGGCATTGGCACGGCGGCGGGATTGCAGCGCACCTTCGGGTATATGGGCGCCATTGCTGCCACGAGCTTGCTCGCGCTGATGTATGGCCAACGCGCCACGGATCATGGCTTCCATCATCTCGCCATCGTCTTGGGCGTATCGACTGCGGCGCTGCTCGCGCTCACCTTGATCGACCGCACGCTGCCTCGTGGCGCGGTCGGTTGACCACCCACTTTCATTCGTTAGGAAATATTTATGGCTTTAACTCAAATCGATCCCATCGCCGCGCTCGTCGTCATCGACATGCAGAAGGGCATCGTGGCTTTGCCGACCGTTCATCCGATGAAGGAAATCATCGAGCGAGTCGCGAAACTGACGCAGTCGTTCCGCGACAAGAAGCTGCCGGTCATTCTCGTCAATGTGGGGGGTCGTCCTCCGGGACGAACCAATGCCGTCGTGAAATTTTCCCCGCCGGCCGATTGGACCGAGCTGATTCCCGAACTCAACCAGCATCCCGGCGATTACACGGTCACCAAAATGCAAATAGGCGCCTTCTATGGCACCGCCCTCGAGAGAATTCTGCGCCGTGCAGGCGTGACGCAAGTCATCCTCGCCGGCGTGGCGACAAGCATCGGCGTGGAGACGACGGCGCGCGATGCGTTTGATCATGGCTACCACGTCGGCCTGGTCATCGATGCCATGACGGACCTGGATGCCGACAATCATCGCCACAGTGTGGAAAAGGTATTCCCGCGGATCGGCGAGACGGCCAGCACCGATGAGGTATTGACGATGCTGAAGCAGCACGCCTGAGCGCTGCCTTGCGGGCGAGCTGATTGCATTTCTTGCTGGCAAGCCAAGGCTGTGTTAAAACTGAACTATATGGTTCAGTATGCAAACACAGCGTTTGATGCGTCTTTCGGCGCGATCTCGGACGCCACGCGCCGTGGTGTCCTCGAGCAGCTCGGGCGCGCAGATGCGTCGATTTCCGATCTTGCCGAAAAATTCCACATGACCCTTACGGGCATGAAGAAGCATGTCGCCGTATTGGAGCAGGCGGGGCTGGTGGCGACGGAGAAGATCGGGCGCGTGCGCACTTGCAGGCTGGGCCATCGCCGACTGGAACAAGAGGCGGCGTGGATCGAACGGTACCGCGAGATTTGGGACGCTCGCTTCGATGAGCTGGATCAGGTTGTTGAAGAGTTAAAACGCCAGGAGAAGACCCATGAACGCAAAAACAGAAAGTGATTTGACCCCTGTGAGCCGCACCCACGTGGAACGCAAGTCCGATCGCGAGATCATCGTCAGGCGAACCTTCGACGGCCCCGCGCGCCTGGTATTCGAGGCGTGGACCCAGCCGGATCTACTGAAGCGCTGGTGGGTGCCCAAGTCGATGGGCATGTCGTTTCTGGCGTGCGAAGTCGATGCCCGTACCGGGGGCAAGTACCGTTTTGAGTTCCTCCACCCATCTTCCCCAGAGCCGGTGGCTTTCTTCGGCAAATATCTGGACGTGGTGCCGCACTCGCGCCTGGTCTGGAGCAATGAGGAGAGCAATGACGGTGCCGTCACCACGGTGACTTTCGAGGAAAAGAATGGCAAGACCCTGCTGGTCGTGCACGAGATCTATCCGTCGAAAGAAGCACTCGAGGTCAACGGGGGAATGGAGAATGCGATGCCGGAGACGTTCTCGCAGCTGGACGAGTTGCTGGCGGAGCTGGGCGCGAGACGATAGCCGCAGCTACTCGATGTTCTGCACCTGCTCGCGCATTTGCTCGATCAGGACTTTCATGTCGACGCCCGCCCGCGTGGTTTCGATGTCCTGAGACTTTGATGACAAGGTGTTGGCTTCGCGATTGAGTTCCTGCATCAGAAAATCGAGGCGGCGGCCCGCGGGTTCCTGACCGTCGAAGGTCTTCCGGACCTCGGCAACGTGGCCGCGCAGGCGATCGATTTCTTCATCGACATCGAGGCGCTGCGCCAAGATCGCGATTTCTTGCTCGATGCGGTCTTGGTCCACATCCTTCACCAGCGAGGCGATGCGATCCAATAACTTGGTGCGCATGCGGGTGCGAATTTCCGGCAGGCGTTCAGTCACTCGGGCGGAGAACTCCAGCAAGCCGGCGCAGCGCTGCTCCAAGGCATCGCGCAACCGCGCGCCCTCGCTGTCGCGGGTGCGCGTGAGTTCGGCCAGTGCTTCGGTCAATAGAATATGTGCCGCGGCAATCATCGGTGCGGTGTCGCGCGTGCCGTCGCGAATCACGCCGGGCCAGCGCAACAGGTCGAGCACGTCGATGCGTGCGGCCATGCCGGCTTGCGCGGCGATCTGTTGCGCACGCGTGGTCACGGAATTGAGCAGTTCTGTATCGACTTCGAGGCTGCCGGTGGCCACGGTGGGCCGGAAGTGCAATGAGCACTCGACCTTGCCGCGGCGCAGGGCCGCACTTAAGGTGGCCCGGAAATCCGCTTCCGCGGAACGAAATTCCTCGGGCAGCCGGCAGCCCAACTCCAGGAATCGATGATTAACGGTCTTTAATTCCCAGGCCAGCAGGCCCCAGGGGAACTGTCGCTCACGTCTTGCAAAGCCGGTCATGCTACGAATCATGGGGGTCGTCGCTAAAATCGGCCATAATCGGCGGGCTGAAGTTTAACAGATCGAGGAGCTGTCTTTGCAGATCGAAACCGCGGATGTGAGCCTGATCGGGCACCGCGAAGAAAACCAAGACCGCGTGGCGATTGCCGCCGCGGACCAAGCCGTGCTGCTGGTCGTGATCGACGGCATGGGCGGCCATGCGGAAGGCGCGCGCGCTGCAGAGACTGCGCTGTCGACCATGCTCGAGGCCTTTTGGCAGACGCCGCATCCGATCTTCGATCCCCTGGGGTTTTTGCATCTGTCCTTGGGGCGCGCGCATGAAGAGGTGGTCAAACTTGGCGTCGGCTTGAGTGTCGAAGCCCGCCCGCGGGCCACCTGTGCCGTATGCCTGGTGCAGGATTCGGCCGCCTACTGGGCCCATGTCGGGGACAGCCGGGTGTATCAAATCCGCCAGACCCAGGTACTGGAGCGCACACGCGATCACAGCCATGTCGAAGTGCTGCTGCGCGAAGGGTTGATCACCGAGGCCGAAGTGCACGGCCATCCAATGCGTAATTATGTCGAATGTTGCTTGGGCGGCGATGCCGCGCTTCCGGAAATGACCATTTCGACGCGGCGTAAACTGAAGTCCGGCGACGTATTGTTGCTGTGCACCGACGGACTATGGGCTAATCTGCGCGACCAGGACTTCGTGCGCTTTGCTCAGGTCCAGGCCAAACCTCTACGTGATTCCCTCAATGAATTAGGCACGCAGGCCGTCGAAGCGTCCGCCCCCTATAGCGATAACACCAGCGCCGCGGCGCTGCGATGGAAGGCTGCATGAATAATGGATCTGCTTCTATTCGCCCGAGCGGCCGGGCGAATGATGAATTGCGCGCCCTGTCTTTTCAGCGCGGCTACACCGTGCATGCGGAAGGCTCGGTATTGGTGGGCTTTGGCGCCACGCGGGTGCTATGCACCGCCAGTGTCGAGGAAACCGTTCCCGGCTTTTTGCGCAACAAGGGCCAGGGTTGGGTGACGGCCGAGTACGGCATGTTGCCGCGGGCCACGCACACCCGCTCCGGGCGCGAAGCCGCGCGCGGCAAGCAATCGGGACGCACCCAGGAAATCCAACGGCTGATCGGACGCGCGCTGCGCGCGGTGGTCGACACGAAAGCCTTGGGCGAACGCACCATCACCATCGATTGCGATGTGTTGCAGGCCGACGGCGGCACGCGCACTGCCGCCATCACCGGCGGCTATGTGGCGTTGGCGGATGCCATCGACACCTTGCTGAAGAAGCGCGCCATCAATACCAATCCGCTGCACGGCCAGGTGGCCGCGATTTCGGTGGGCATCTACCGCGGGACGCCAGTGCTCGATTTGGACTACCTCGAGGACTCCAATGCCGAGACCGACATGAATGTGGTCATGAACAGCGGCGGCGGTTTCGTCGAGGTCCAGGGCACCGCGGAAGGCCACGCCTTTCGACGCGATGAATTGGATCAGTTGCTCAATCTTGCAAGCAAAGGCATCGCGGAGCTGCATGCCGCGCAGCTCAGTGCACGCGCCGCCTAACCGACTGATTGTCGCCACCGGCAACCCTGGCAAGTTGCGTGAATTCAAGGCCTTGCTCGAGGGCGTGCGCATCGATGGCGCACCTTACGAGTTGCTCAGTCTCGCGGATGTGAACGTGCCTTCGCCGCCGGAAACCGGCGACAGCTTTCTCGCCAATGCGATGTTGAAGGCTGAACACGCCGCAGCGTCCACGGGTGCGGCTGCCCTCGCCGATGATTCCGGTCTCGAGGTCGATGCTCTAAAGGGCGCGCCGGGAATTTATTCGGCGCGCTATGCGCAAGGCGAGCCCTCGTCCGAGCAGAACATCGATGCGGCCAACAATGCCAAGCTGCTGCGCGAACTGAAGGGCCTGCCATTGGAGCGGCGTACGGCGAGATACCGATGCGCGTTGGTGTTGATCGATTCGCGCTTTCCAGCACCGCTCGTGGCACAGGGCAGTTGGGAGGGTGTGATTCTGGATGCGCCCCGCGGCAGCGGCGGCTTCGGCTACGACCCGCTGTTTTGGCTTCCGGAGCAACAGCAGACCGCGGCGCAGCTGTCTGCTCAAGATAAAAATCGCCTCAGCCACCGCGGCAAAGCCTTAAACGCGCTGCGTTTCGCGCTCATGCAGCGCGCGGGTGAAGCGCTGTGAATCTCGCATCGTTGGCTTTGTATGTGCACATGCCGTGGTGTGTGCGCAAATGTCCGTATTGTGATTTCAACTCGCATCAATTGAAGTCGGCGCAGCCGGACTCCACTTATATCGATGCGTTGCTGCGGGATTTCGATCTCGAGGCGCCGCGCATCAAGGGACGCCGGATCGATACGGTGTTCTTTGGCGGCGGCACGCCCAGCTTGTTCTCGCCGGAAGATTTTGCCCGCCTGCTGGGTGAATTGCGGTCCCGCATCGAATTCGCCGCGGATGTCGAAGTCACCATGGAGGCCAACCCCGGCACCATCGAACGTGGCCGCTTCACAGGCTACGCACAGGCCGGCATCAACCGCGTGTCGCTTGGCGCACAAACCTTCTCCGCGGCCGCCCTGCAGCGTCTGGGGCGCATCCACACGGCCGATGACACTCACCGTGCAGTTCAGGAATTGCGCGAGGCCAAGCTCGACAACTTCAATCTTGATTTGATGTACGCATTGCCGCAGCAGACTTTCGAAGAAGCGCTGGTCGATGTGCGCACCGCCTGCGCCATGCAGCCGACGCATATTTCCTATTACCAGCTGACACTGGAACCCGGCACGGTATTTCATTCGCGACCGCCGCCGCTGCCGGATGATGACGCAGCGTGGCAGATCCAAATCGCCGGTCAGCAGCTGTTGGCGCAGGCCGGCTACGAGCAATACGAAGTCTCCGCCTATGCCAAGGCCGGCGCACGCTGCCGCCACAATCTGAATTATTGGTTGTTCGGCGACTATGTTGGGATCGGCGCGGGCGCACACGGCAAGATCAGTGCGGGCGATCCACTGCGCATCGTGCGCACGGTGAAACCCAAACAACCGCGCGAGTATTTGCAACAGATCCGGCGAGCCGCGGCGGGCGAAACCGTCGGGGAAATCGCTGCGGTGCAGGCGGCCGAGCTGCCGTTCGAATTCATGCTGAATGCGCTGCGACTCAATGACGGATTTTCCACCAGTGAATATCAGGACCGAACAGGTCTTGGGTTAAGCGAGGTGAAGGAGCGGCTTTTGGCAGCGCAGCAGCGCGGGCTGTTAACCCCGACTCAGCACGGTTGGCGGCCCACCGATTTGGGTCTACGGTTCCTCAATGATCTGCAAGGCAGTTTTCTCGCCTAAGCTTATGCACACGAGGCTTTGTACCTCGCACAAAGTGAGACCTACAGCACATTGCACTTGCACTAGGTCAGATGCAGCTCACAAGTAATTGATAGATAAAAGGAAAGTGACCTGTCTATTTTTTGATCAAGTTAACATTTATGCAATATTGCGCCGAATGCTGCCTGCGCAGTGAACGTCATCCACAGACTTATCCACAGATTTTGTGGACAAAACCGGATTCGTTGTAGGACAAAGACTTACGCCCGCTTATGTCGTGAAGGTTGTGTCTGTCTTGAAACGTGTCTAGTATGCGCGGCCCTGATTTTGGCATTGATATTCAAGATATCGCCAGCAGACAGGTAACAGGCGTGGCGATCGTTCATTTTGAACGGGTCGATTCTGCCGCAACAGATATATGAGGTTCTTATGAAATCCGGCATCCATCCCGAATACCAACCGATCATGGTGACTTGTACCTGCGGGAACAAGTTCGAAACCCGTTCCACCATTGGTCAAGATTTGCAGGTCGAAGTTTGTTCAGCCTGTCATCCGTTCTACACAGGCAAGCAGAAAGTTGTGGACACCGGCGGTCGCGTCGACAAGTTCCGCAAGAAATACGCGGTTGCTCCGAAGCCGGAACCGAAGGTCGAGGCGAAGGCCGAACCCAAGGCCGCCGCGAAGTCTGCCGCCAAAGCCTAAGGCGCAAGCCTTCTCGATGAATGATGCCGCGCGCAATCTTGCGTGCGGCATCTTCGTTTAGTTCCCTCATTTAACGCTGTCTGCGCAACTTTTTATTGCGGTGACGCGTGCGCTTGATTCCCCGGTACGGCCGTGCAAGGCTGCGTGGTTCATAACAAATGACCCATAGTCGGACCTAGCGAATGAGCACGAAATACGAACTCAAGAATCTGACCACCGGAAAGACCAGCACGCTGAACGCAATGTCCGGGACGCTCGGGCCCGATGTGCTCAACATTGCGAGTCTCAACAAAGACCAAGGCGTCTTCACGTTCGATCCCGGCTTCATGGCCACGGCGAGTACCGAAAGTAAAATCACCTACATCGACGGCGATGCCGGTGTGTTGCTGTACCGCGGTTATCCGGTCGAGCAACTCGCCGAGAACTCCAGCTTCCTCGAAGTCGCGGCGCTGTTGATCAACGGTTCGCTGCCGACTGAGGGGGAGCTCGACGCTTTCTCCAACTCGATCATGCGTCACACCATGATCAACGAGCAGCTGCTGCGGTTTTTCCAGGGGTTTCATCACAACGCGCATCCGATGGCCATGGTCTCGGCCGTGGTGGCTTCGATGGCCGCCTTCTACCACGACACCACGCACATCGATGATCCGCGCCATCGCGAGATTTTTGCTCATCGCATCATCGCCAAGCTGCCGACCATCGCGGCCGCGGCCTATAAGCACACGCTGGGCCAGCCCTTCATCTATCCGCGCAATGACCTGAAGTACTGCGCCAACATGCTGAACATGTTCTTCTCGGTGCCGTGCGAGCCGTATGCCATTGATCCGGTGGCGGCCGAGGCCTTGGATCTGCTGTTCATCCTGCACGCCGATCACGAACAAAACGCCAGCACCTCGACCGTGCGCTTGGCCGGCAGCACCGGCGCGAATCCTTATGCGGCCATCTCCGCCGGTGTTTCGGCGTTATGGGGGCCGGCGCATGGCGGCGCCAACGAAGCCGTGCTCGACATGCTGGATAGCATCGGCTCGGTGGCGAACATCGATAAATTCCTGGCGCGCGTCAAGGATAAGAACGACAACGTGCGCTTGATGGGCTTTGGTCATCGCGTGTACAAGAACTTCGATCCGCGCGCCAAGATCATCCGCGGCATGTGCTATCGCGTGCTCGAAAAAATGGGCAAGGGCAACAACCCATTGTTCGATCTGTCGTTGAAACTGGAAGAGATCGCGCTCAAAGACGAGTACTTCGTGTCCCGCAAGCTGTATCCGAATGTCGATTTCTACTCGGGGATCATTTACAGCGCATTGGGGATTCCGCGCTCGATGTTCACGGTCATGTTTGCCATTGCCCGCACCGCTGGCTGGGTGGCGCACTGGCAGGAGATGGTTTCAGATCCGCAGATGAAGATCGGACGCCCTCGCCAGCTGTACACCGGTCCAACCCAGCGAGACTATCAGTCGATCGATAAGCGCTGATCGAATGCATTCGCTGGCCCATGGACGGAGTTGCGTGGCCATTCTGCTGCTCGGCTGCAGCGGGTGCGGATTGGCGCTGGCTGCGGGCGGCGATGCGTCCGCGGCAGGATTCACGCGCGAGGCCAACACTTGTCCCGAACGCTCCGAGCCGGTGGCCTTGGGCAGCGTGCAGTGGAATGGCTGGGGCAAGGATCTCGACAATACCCGCTACCAGCCGGAGCCCGCACTGCGGGCTACCGACGTGGAAAAACTCGCACCCAAGTGGTCCTACGGTTACCAAGGCGGCACGGAATTCGGACAGCCGACCATCGTTGACGGACGCTTGTTCGTGGCGGGCTCGGCCGGCCGTGTCTATGCGCTCGATGCCAAAACCGGCTGCACCTACTGGACCTACGATGCGCCGACGGGCAGTCGCACGGCCATCGTCATCGGCGAATTGGGGGTATCGAAGCGCGCACCGCAATTGCCCAAGAAAATAAAGCGCACTCTCGCCCATCTGGATGTGATCAAGGCCCCAAGCGGGGCTTTCTTCGGCGATGATGCCGGTAACGTGTACGCATTGGATGCGCAGAAAGGCACCTTGCTGTGGAAGACCCAGGCGGATGCCCATGCCACTGCGCGCATCGTCGGCGCGCCCGTTTTGTATAACGACAAAGTGTTCGTCACCGTGGGATCCACGGAAGAAAAACAGGCCGCCACCCCGGGCTATGGTTGCTGCACGTTCCGCGGCAGTGTCGTGGCACTCGATATCAGCAGCGGACGGGTCTTGTGGAAGAGTTACACCGTGCTCGAAGAGCCGCAGCCCACCCGCAAAAGCAGCAATGGCGTGCAGGAGTTCGCGCCGGCCGGCGCCGCGATCTATTCCTCGCCCACCATCGATCCAAAACGCAATGTGCTGTACGTCGCCACGGGCGCCTCCACCACCAGTCCGGAACAGTCACTCACGGATGCCATCGCCGCGTTCGATATGGGCGGCGGCAAACTACGCTGGGTCAAGCAACTGTCGCGCGCCGGCGAACTGGCCTCGAGCAGCTTTACGGCGGCGCCGGTGTTGCGCACCTTGGCCACCGGCAACGAAGTGCTGCTGGCTGCCCAAAAATCCGGCGTCGTGTACGCACTCGACCCGGATCACGGCGGCGAGGTGCTGTGGCAGACGCGCACCGGTGCGGGCAACGGCGCCCCCAGCGGCGGCATCGCTTGGGGCATCGCCGCGGATTATAAGAGCGTCTATGTCGCTGACTCGGGCGCACTCGCGCAACCCACCAGCACATCCGGCTCGTTAAGCGCGCTTGATCTGAGGACGGGGATCGCACGCTGGCAGACACCCGCGCCGCAGGTTGCGTGCACGACTCCCGCCGTGGCGACGCCCGGCGACGCCGAGTGTTCGCATGGACAGTCGCAGGCCGTGTCGGTCATGCCGGGCGCGGCGTTCTCCGGTGCCCTGGATGGCCATCTGCGCGCCTATTCCACCATCAACGGCAAAATCCTGTGGGACTTCGATACGGCCAAGCCTTATCAAACGCTGAATGGCGTCGCCGCCCTCGGCGGCCCGTTGGATCATGGCGGCGCGACTATCGTCAACGGCATTTTGTACGTCAACTCCGGCAACGCATTGCTGGCATTCTCCGTGGATGGAAAATAGGGAAGTCATCGTAGACATGGCAATAAACAAGCGTTTTATTTGGCTGGGTTTTGTTTTGTCGGCCGGCGTCGCGTTTGCTGCGCGGCCCGCTGAGCCCACGGCGCCACCCGCGCTGGAAAATTCCGTGGTGAAGATTTTTTCGACCATGCGTTATCCCGATGCGTTGAAACCGTGGACCAAGCAGGCGCCGAGCGAAGCGACCGGGTCGGGCGTGGTGATCGAGGGCAGGCGCATTCTCACCAATGCGCATGTCGTCCTGTACGCCAGTCAGGTGCAGGTACAGGCCAATGCTGCCGGCGATAAGATTTTGGCCACGGTGGAGGCCATCGCCCCCGGCATCGATTTGGCCGTACTGAAACTCAGCGATCCCAGTTTTTTCGACAGCCATCCCGCGGTGGCACGCGCCAGCAAGCTGCCGCAGATCAAGGATCCGGTGCTGACCTACGGATTTCCGACCGGCGGCTCCTCGTTGTCCATCACCAAGGGCATCGTCTCGCGCATAGAATTTGCACAGTACAACTACCCGACGTTCGGACTGCGCGTTCAAATCGATGCAGCCATCAATCCCGGCAACAGCGGCGGCCCGGCGATCGCGGGCGACAAAATGATCGGCCTGGCATTCAGTCATTTGGTGACGGGCGAAACTCAGAACATTGGCTACGTCATCCCGAATGAAGAGATCGAGCTGTTCTTGGCTGACATTGCCGACGGCCACTACGACGGCAAATCCAATCTGTACGACGATTTGCAGACCCTCGAGAATCCGGCCCTGCGCGATTTCCTGAAGATCGACAAGAAAGTGGAAGGCATGGTGGTGCATCGGCCCGACAAAGACGATGCCTCCTATCCGTTGAAAGAGTGGGATGTGATCACGCGCATCGGCGACACTCCCATCGACAACCAAGGCATGGTCAAAATCGACAAGGACCTGCGCGTCAATTTCCAATACATGATTCAACGCACCGCGAAGAACGGCAAGCTTCCGCTCACGGTGGTTCGCGATGGCAAGCCCGTCAAGATCGAATTGCCGGTCTCTCCGGTGCACCCGACATTGGCCATCGACCTGAAAGGCGACTATCCGTCGTATTTCGTCTACGGCCCCGTGGTGTTTTCGTCCTTGACGCGTAATTTCCTCAATGTTTTCGAGAACAATGCGGCCTTGGTGCGCATGCTGAGCTTCTTGAAGAGCCCACTGATCGACCGCGCGAATGATCCACCCACACCGGATCTCGAAGAGTTGGTGGTGATTTCCTCGCCGTTCTTTCCGCACAAACTCTCCATCGGCTATACGAACCCGACTGGTTCGGTGGTCTATTCGGTCAACGGCACGCCGATCAAGAGTTTGAAGCATCTGGTCGCCGTGCTGCGCGATCTGAAAGATCCGTTCGTGACTTTTGAATTCAGCGCCAAGGGCGGCGAGGCGTTGGTGTTTCCGCGCGAAGCGTTGATGGCTGCGACCGATGAGATATTGACCGAAGGGGGCGTGCGCTCGCAGGGATCGCCGGATGTGATGACGGTGTGGCAGGGAAAGAGCGCGAACTAGACTCCCGCACATGCTGTCCGTGGGCTTGAGCCCGGTGGTGTCCCCGGGCGCTCAAGTGCTGGTGCTGGGCTCGCTGCCGGGCGCTGTCTCGATCCAGATGCAGCAGTACTACGCGCAGCCACGCAATGCCTTCTGGAAAATTATGGGCGCGTTGTTTGGATTTGATCCAGCGCTTCCCTACGATGCCCGCCTCGCGATGCTCGGGAATCACCACATAGCGCTATGGGATGTCTGCGCTTCGGCTCATCGCCCGGGCAGCCTCGATTCTGCCATCGTGTCGAAATCCGTCGTCGCCAATGACTTCAATGGCTTCCTTACCGAGCACAAAGCCCTACGCGGTATCTGCTTTAACGGCGCAAAAGCCGCTGCGCTTTACCTGCGCCTGGTGTCGCCCAACTTGGCGCCAGAGGTTCGCACGCTTCCCTACGAGACGCTGCCTTCAACCAGTCCCGCACACGCCGCGATGCCGATGGATGAAAAGCTCGAGCGGTGGTCTATCGTGAGCGGCCATACTTCGACGACGCCGTGGGCGACCGCACATGGCGTTTTCGATACCAGG
>CAZZWE010000004.1:0-19645 GCA_964657675.1 uncultured Steroidobacteraceae bacterium | reverse complement strand
CGGCCATACTTCGACGACGCCGTGGGCGACCGCACATGGCGTTTTCGATACCAGGTCAATGGCTTCCTCTAGGTCCTTAGCCTCGATGATGCCAAACCCGGCCACAGGCAAGGCAGAGCTCATGAAAGGCAAATTCTTCGTTTCAACTTTGGAGGCGTCGGGGTTTCGAACTTGGACAGGTTTCCCTGCCACTCCGACCACGGCACCCTTCTCGCGGAGGCGGGCATCTTGAGCATGCGCCGCTTCTATAATTGGCGCGGCCGTGCGCTTATAGCCGGTCTCGTCGCCATATCCGATCGTGACAAACTTCGGCATTGCGAATCTCCCAGAAAATGAGCGTTAGCGGGCACCCGTGGCTACCTTACCCCTCTCTCTCTAATTCGCGCCCACCAACGCGGCCACCTCGCGTGCATCCGCCCGCTTCATCGGCCGGCCATCCACCGGTGAGTAGGGCGACTGACGGATCCCATCAATCGGGAAGATGGTGGCATCGACCGTGCGCCCATTCGCTTCGAAGCGCAGTGCCGGGTAATTCACACTTCGCTCCGCATCCATTTTCACCCGTCGCTCATAGAATTCATGCGGCACGCGCATGTCCATGAGACGAATGGCCACCGTCTCGGAGGCGTCAGCAAACAAGTGCAAATTGATGTCGCTGTAGGTGGTGGCGGTGCCGGTGAGCACCGAGCCGACCAGGCGCGGCTGAAACTCGGCCAACATACGCATGGTCTCGAGCGCGATGCGCCGCTGTTCTTTCAAGGTGTGATCGTGAGTGTCACGGCTAAAGAGGCGAAGGTGCGCACGCAGCGCATCCTCGATCTCGATGTTCTTCGGCAGCACCGCCGCATCGTGCACGCCCAAGCGGTCGGCGGCCTTGCGCTTGGCCTGCAGAAAGTCCTCGATGCCATGCTCCGCCATGATTCGCGCCGCTTCTTGAGCCAGTGCGCGGCGCAAATCTTCAGTACGCTGCGAAAACTTTTTCGCCATAGGGCCTCTAGAATAGCGGTTTATCGCCGTCCGTCATCGGGTTGGTCTGATTCGGCCCTTCGTAGACTTCGGACTTCGGCAGATTGCCTTCAATGAATTTTTCCATGATGAACTTCGGATTGTCGGAACTGGCGAGCAAACCGGTATCAGGCGATATCCGGACGCTGACGATGCCGTCGGGTACCGGCACGGGGTGTTTGGCGGTGCCGGCCAGCGCTTCGTGCATGAAGTAAGTCCATGTGGGCACCGACACATGCGCGCCTTCTTCGCCCGCGCCTAGGGTGCGATCCGAGTCGAAACCCGTCCACACCGTCGTGACGATGTCGGCATTAAAGCCGTTGAACCAAGCGTCGTGGAAATCGCTGGTGGTTCCGGTCTTGCCGGCGATATCCGAGCGATTCAACGTGCGCGCGCGCTGTCCGGTGCCTCGGGTGATGACGTCGGCCATCATGTCCGCCAGCAGATAAGCCACCTGCGGCCGAAGAATCTGCGGCGCCAAATTCTTGGGTTGTATCAGGCTCTTGCCGTCGTGAGCGGCTTCATCGAGCAGATTGGCGCGTGAATTGGCTGCGCCGTGCTGTACTGGCGCATCGCTGGTTCGGCCGCATTGAGTGCAGGCGATGGCGGGATCCGCCTGGCTCAAGATCTTGCCGCCGGCGTCCTCGACCCGGTCTATGTAGTACGAGGTCACTTTGAAGCCGCCGTTGGCGAAGGCCGCGTAGCCGATCGCGACCTGCAGGGGGCTCAGCTCAGCGGTGCCCAAGGCCATGGTCAGGTCATTGGGCAACTGCGATTTGTCGAAGCCGAATCGAGTGACGTAATTCCAGGTGTAATCGGGGCCGATGGCGCGCATCAGGCGCACTGACACCAAGTTGCGCGAGTGCGTCAAGGCGTCACGCAAGCGCACCGGTCCATAGAACTTGCCCGTGTCTTCCTGCGGCCGCCAGGCCTTTTCATTGCCTTGTTCATCGATGACCACCGGCGCATCGAGCACCACACTGGCCGGGGTGTAGCCCTTGTCGAACGCCGCCGCATACACAAAAGGCTTAAACCCGGATCCTGGCTGGCGTCGCGCCTGCGTGACGCGGTTGAATTTGCTCTGGAAGAAGTCGAATCCGCCCACCAGCGCGACGATGGCGCCATCGCGCGGGTCCACCGAGACCAGGGCGCTTTGCGCCTGAGGGACCTGCACGAACAACAAAGCTTCAGGGGTACGTCCGACCGTGTAAATGATGTCGCCTACGGCCAGGATGTCCGAGGCTTGAGTCGGCGGCTTGTCGACCTTCTCCTCCGGCAATTCCCGGCGCGCCCAGGAAAGCTTTTCCCAGGGCAAATTCACGGTACCCAAATCCTTGACATAGATGCGCGCGCTCTTGGCTTCGACCTTCTCGACCACCGCAGGCCGCAATCCGCCGATCACCGGATATTCGTCGAGCTCCGCATCGATGGCCGCCGGCGTGGTCGCTTTGGACAGGTCGATCTTCGCGGTCGCGCCGCGATAGCCATGGCGGCGATCGTATTCCAGCAGTCCGGTGCGCAGCGCCACCGTGGCGGCCGCCTCCAGCCGCGAGTCGATGGTGGTGTAGACCTTGTAGCCGGCGGTGTAGACATCATCGCCGTACTTCGCCTGCATTTCATTGCGCACCATCTCGGCGACGTAAGGCGCATCGACTTCAATCGTCGGCAAGTGCAGCCGTGATTCCATTGGGCTATTTTTGGCGGTATCGAATTCGCCCTGGGTGATATAGCCAAGCTCGAGCATTCGCCCTAAAACGTGGGCTCGGCGCACCGTGGCGGCTTCGGCGCTCGCGACCGGATTGACGTGCGAAGGCGAGGTCGGAATTCCCGCCAGCGTCGCCATCTCGGCGATGGTCAGCTGGTCCAACGTCTTGCCGAAATACACTTCGGCGGCTGCGCCGACACCGTAGGCGCGCTGACCTAAAAAAATCTTGTTCACGTACAGCGAAAAGATTTGTTCCTTGGTGAATTCGGTTTCCATCAGCAGCGAAATGTAGATTTCGCTCATCTTGCGTTTCATATCGCGTTTCGGCGTCAGGAACACGCCGCGTGCGACTTGCATGGTGATGGTGCTGGCGCCTTGGCGGATGCCGCCGGCTTTCAGGTCCGCCACCCCGGCGCGCAGGATGCCCTGCCAGTCCACGCCGTGATGGCGGAAAAAGC
Organism: uncultured Steroidobacteraceae bacterium; assembly: GCA_964657675.1. GTDB lineage: Bacteria > Pseudomonadota > Gammaproteobacteria > Steroidobacterales > Steroidobacteraceae > Bog-1198. The sequence goes on along the minus strand of CAZZWE010000004.1, from coordinate 16,477 downwards.
GGTCGTCCTCCGTGGCCAGGAAGGCCTGTATGAGCTTCGGGGGCAGCTGGTCGTAGCGGACGGGGATGCGGCGCTGCTCCCCGATCGAGGAGATCAGCTTGCCGTCCCGGGAGTAAATCCGCAGGGGCACCTGCAGCTGAACATCCTTCAGGGAGGCCACATCCGGCAAGGCGGGCCTCAAATAGACATAAGCGCAGACATTGGCGAACGCGATTAGCGCTATTAAGCCAACAAGCACTGCACAAATGCGGGATATGAGAACTAGATAACGTTTGATCACAGGAAACCGTTCTAACTTATTGCGCTGGCGGATTGCGTGAGCATATTACCGCCGGATACGTGGGCATACTCATCGAAAGATGAGGACGCAAAGCCTCCGGTCCTTGAGACAACTCAAGGAAAGCGGGGTTGCCAGACCAAACATTAACCAATTCGCCGAGGCGCAAGCCCACGCGACGAGGTCTGATCGGATGACTCGAAGCCTCCTCGCCACCTGCGAATTTGTCGTAGGTCTCAGTTTGCCGACAAGGCATCCACGACCGGTGCGGACCGTGAGCAGGTTCTCGTTCCATTTAACAGTTTCTTGCTAAGTTTGCGCGGGCTAAGTAACCTCGTGCAGCCGGATTCGACCTCCAAGGTATTGAGCAAAAAGGGAAAAAATTTGTGTGGTCGTTAGGTAAAAGATATCGTCCGCTTTTGGGACTTGACATAACCACCTCGTCGGTGAAGCTCATTGAGCTCACGATGTCGGGTGGCCAGTACCGGGTTGAATCGTATGCCGCGGAACCCACGCCGCATAACGCCATCAACGAAAAGGCCATCGTCGACGCCGAAGCGGTCGGTGAAGCCATCCGTCGGGCCGTGAAGCGCTCCGGCGCCAAGAGCCGACTGGCTGCCATCGCGATCAGCGGCGATGCCGCGATCACGAAGGTGATCCAGATGCCCAAGAATTTGGGTGAGAACGAATTGGAAGGCCAGGTCGAAATGCAGGCCGACCAGTACATCCCATTCCCCATGGAAGAAGTCAGCTACGACTACCAGGTTGTAGGACCCTCCGAAAAAGATCCTGACATGCTCGACGTGCTTCTGGTCGCCACGCGCACCGAAAACGTCGAACAGCGCCAGGCAGCCGTGCAGGCCTCAGGATTGAGCGCCTACATCGTCGACGTCGAGGCCTTCGCGCTCGAAAACGCCTGCGCCCTGATGCGTCATCAGATGCCCGACGGCGGCATGGACCGCACCGTGGCCGTAGTCGACTTCGGCGCCAGTAGCACCACCTTCAGCGTGCTGCGCGACATGAAAGTGATTTATACGCGTGACTTCGCCTTCGGCGGCCAGCAGCTGACCGAAGAAATCATGCGCACCTACGGCCTGAGCATGGAAGAAGCCGGCCGCGCGAAGAAAGAAGGCGGCCTGCCCAGCAACTATCAGCCCGAAGTGCTGGACCCCTTTATCGATGACATGACCCAGCAGGTCAGCCGTTCGCTGCAGTTCTATCTGGCTTCGGGCAGCGGCCGCGCGCAGCCGGATCAGATCCTGATCTGCGGCGGTTGCGCCAACATCCCGGGTGTGGCGGACGTGATTTCCAGCCGTGTCGGTGTTCCCGCGGATCGCGGCGACCCGCTCGGCAACATGAAAATCTCGTCCAAGGCCAAAGCCCAAGCCGTGGCGCGCGACGCCACTGCATTACTCACAGCCTGCGGCCTCGCGCTGCGCAGTTTTGATTAAAGAGTAGCCATGCCTCGTATTAACCTACTTCCCTGGCGCGAAGGCGAACGTAAAGTTCGACGCCGCGAATTCTTGGTAGCCCTCGGCGGCGCGGCATTTGCCGCCGTCATGGTCGTCGTGGTCGGAAAGCTGCTCTACAACAGCTGGACCGATGCGCAGAACGCCAAGAATAATCTGCTCAAGAAAGAAATCATCAAGCTGGATGCGCAGATCGCTGACATCCAAGACTTGGAAAACCGCAAGCAACGCCTCGTTGCCCGCATGGAAATCATCGAGCGGCTGCAGCGCAAGCGCCCTGAAATCGTGCATCTCTTCGATGAGATGGTGAAGACGGTGCCCGAGGGCATTTATCTCAGCTCCATCAAGCAAACCGGCACCAAGCTCGAAATCCACGGCAATGCCCAGTCCAGCACCCGGGTCTCGACCTTCATGCGCAACATCGATGCCTCCAACTGGATGACCAACCCGGTACTTCAGGTGGTCGAGACGGCGGCGAATTCACCCACCGGCGGTTCAAGTTTTACGCTGACTAGCGACGTAGTCGGCGTGGATTTGGATAGCGGCGGCGATACGATCGTCAAAAAGGTGGCGTCGAAATGAATTTCATCGAACAACTGCGATCGCTGGATCCGCGTGACGTTGGCCGTTGGCCACTGGCCGTACGCGGCTTCTTCATTGCCCTGGCCTTCACCGTCCTGGCTGCGCTCGGTTGGTACTTCTTTATTTGGGACGACAATCGTCCGGAATTGGCCAAAGCCGAGGCCACCGAAGTCGATCTGCGGACCCAATTCGAGAGCAAACAGCAGCGCGCCGCGAATTTGGAAGCCTACAAATCGCAGCTCGCCGAAATGGAGCGCAGCTTCGGTGCGATGTTGCGGCAGTTGCCAGGCAAGACCGAAGTGCCGAACTTGCTGGTCGATATCTCGCAGACCGGCCTCGCGTCTGGATTGCAGGAAAAACTCTTCCAGCCCGGCGCCGAGAAAGGCAATGGCTTCTATGCGGAACTGCCCATTCATATTCGTCTGGTCGGCAGCTACCACGAGTTCGGCAGCTTCGTGAGCGGCATCGCGGCTCTGCCGCGCATCGTGACGCTGCATGACATCTCGATCACGCCGGTGGATGTGTCCAAGGGCGGCTACGACAACCTGATCATGGATGTGACTGCCAAGACGTATCGCTACATCGAGGATGAAGGTGGCGGGGCGAAGGGACCTAAGAAGACCGGAGGCGCCACGTGAAGAAGATATCAAGCATTTGCGTCTTGGGCGCAGTGCTGTCCGCGTCCGTGCTGAGCGCGTGCTCGGGCGGGCAGTCGGATCTGCAGAAGTGGATCGACACCACCAAGAAAAAGCCGGGCGGCCGCATTCAGCCGTTGCCGGAAGTAAAGCCGTATGAAACGTATGTGTACTCGGCCACCAACATGCGCTCTCCGTTCCAGCCGCAGGGACCGGGCAGTGGCGCAGGCGCGGCCAGTCTGCGACCGAGTTCGCGCCGCAACCGCGAATTCCTCGAAGGCTTCTCGCTCGACACGTTGAAGATGGTCGGCACCTTCAAGGTCGGCAGCAGTTTCTACGGACTGGTGCAATCGAAGGATGGCCTCGTTCACAAGGTGCAGCCCGGCAACTACCTTGGCCAGAACGACGGCAAAGTGACTGAAATAACCGGCGGGAAAATTAGTTTGGTCGAGATCATTCCAGATGGTCTCGGCGGCTATATAGAGCGACCGGCCTCATTGGCGTTGGCTGATTGAGGCCACAGGGAGAAAGAGAGCATGATTAGCAAGCAAATACGAACGGCGGTAATGAGTGCGGCGATGATCGCACTGGCCGCGGTTACCTTCACGGCTCACGCGGCCGATCCGGTCAAGCTCACGTCCATCGACGTGCAGACCTTGTCCGGCTCGCAGGTGCAGCTCAAATTGCATATGGACGGCGCTGCCCCCGAGCCGCTGCCATTCACCATCGATAAACCGGCGCGCATCGCGTTCGATTTGCCGAACACCACGTTGGCGCTCGCCTCCCGGCGCATCGACGTGCGGTCCGGCGGTGTCGATACGGTGCTGGCTGCCGAAGCCAACGGGCGCACCCGCCTGGTCGTGAACGTCGATTCGCTGTTGCCGTACACCACCCGGGTCGAAGGCAATGACATCATCGTCACCTTGGGTCAGCAACCCGGCGCCGACGTCGGCAAGCCCGCCGTTGCCCGCGCCAGCGCGTCTTCGGCTCCCGCCGCGCCGGCAGAACGCGCCATTCGCACCATCGACTTCCGCCGCGGCACCGACGGCACCGGCCGCGTGATCGTACAGCTCACCGATCCCCGCACTCCGGTCAACGTCCGCCAGGAAGGCAATCAGATCGTGGTCGATTTCGCCGGCACCTTGATGCCCAAGAACTTGATGCGCCGTTACGACGTGATGGATTTCGCCACCCCGGTGCAGACCGTCGATGCGGTGCGCGTCGAAGGCAGCTCGCGCCTGGTCATCAGCGCGCAGGGCGACTTCGAACAGCTGGCCTACCAGTCCGATAATCAGTACACCATCGAAATCAAGCCCTCACTGAAGCGCAGCGCTCAGGAAGAGAAGAAGGAATACACCGGCGAGCGCCTGACCTTGAACTTCCAGGACATCGACGTGCGTTCCGTGTTGCAGCTGCTGGCCGACACCAGCGGCCAGAACATCGTCGTCAGCGACTCGGTCACGGGCAACCTGACCTTGCGTCTGCAGAACGTGCCTTGGGATCAGGCCTTGGACATCGTGCTGCGGACCAAGGGCTTGGATAAGCGCCGTCAGGACAACGTCATCATCATCGGACCGACGGAAGAGTTGGCCACGCGTGAGAAGGCGGAGTTGGCTGCGCACAAGGAAGTCGCCGAGCTGTCGCCGACCCACACCGAATTCATGCAGGTGAACTACGCCAAGGTCGCCGACCTGTCGAAACTGATCAAGAGCACCAACGCCAAGGAATCCATGTTGTCGCCCCGCGGCAGCCTGTCGATCGACGAGCGCACCAACACGTTGTTGGTACAGGACACCTCGGACAAGCTCGCCGACATCCGCCGCCTGGTACAAACCTTGGACGTGCCGGTGAAGCAGGTGCTGATCGAAGCCCGCATCGTCATCGTCAGCGACACCTTCGAGCGTGATTTGGGCGCTCGCCTCGGCTTGACCGGCTTCACCACGGCCGGCGCCGGCAGCTTGATCTCGGTCAGCGGCACCAACGTCGGTACCGACACGATGGTCAGTTCCGTGTTGCCGAGCACCACCGGCACCCCGCCGTCGGGCAACGTCGCCTTGCCGGTACTCGACAATCGCTACCAGGTCAACCTGCCCGCCGCCAACACGAATGGCAGCATCGGTTTGTCGATCCTAGGCGGCAAGCACTTGATCGACCTGGAATTGTCCGCCGCGCAGAACGAAGGCAAGAGCGAAACGGTTTCCTCGCCGCGCGTGATCACAGCCAACCAGAAACAGGCCACCATCATGCAGGGTGTGGAAATTCCTTACCAGGAATCGGCGTCCAGCGGCGCCACCACCACGCAGTTCAAGAACGCCGTGCTGTCGCTCAAAGTGACGCCGCTGATCACCCCTGACAACCGCGTGATCCTCGATCTCGACGTCTCCGACGACTCGGTTGGCCAGCAGGTCACCAGCGCCACCGGCGGCAGCGTCCCCTCGATCGACACGCGTGAAATCATCACGCAGGTGTTGGTCAACGACGGCCAGACTGTGGTGCTCGGCGGTATTCTCGATACCACCAAGACCCGCCAGGCCAACAAGGTGCCGTTCTTCGCCGATATCCCGGTGTTGGGCTACCTGTTCCGCAGCACCACCAATATCAACAACAAGACCGAACTGCTGATCTTCATCACGCCGAAAATTTTGCGCGAGGGATCGAACCTGTACTAGACCGTCTGTAGACACGGTCGAGTCTTGATAGGGGGCGTCCACGGGGACGCCCCTTTTCTTTCCCGGGGTCGATTATCATCCGCCCCATCATGCTCACTCAGCGGAACATATTCCTCATCGGCCCGATGGGGTCGGGGAAAACCGCGGTTGGCCGGCATCTCGCGCGGCTGTTTCGACTCTCATTCCACGACAGCGATGCCGATATCGAAGCGAAAACCGGCGTCGATATCTCCTTCATTTTCGAGAAAGAGGGCGAGGCCGGCTTTCGCCAGCGTGAGAAGGAATCCATCGACCGGCTGACGCGCCTGGAGTCCATCGTGCTCGCCACCGGCGGCGGCGCCGTCATCGATCCGGATAATCGCAAAGCCTTGGCCGAACGCGGCGCGGTGGTGTACCTCGCGACCTCCATCGACCAGCAAATCGAACGGACTCGCCATGGGCGACACCGCCCGCTGCTGAAGGACACTGATCCCGAACAAAAGCTGCGCGAGCTGATGCTCCGGCGTGCCGCGCTGTACGCGGAAATCGCTGATTTAACCGTGTCGACCGATGGCCGGCGCGTGCAATTGGTCGCCGAGGAGATCCATCACGAGCTGCGAAACGCCCTGAAACCCTAAAGTTCGTATAATCAGCTGTGCAAACGCTCCAGGTAGATGTCGGTCACACCCAATATCCCATCGCCATCGGCGCCGGGTTGCTGGGCGACCGCGACCTGTTGAACGCCAAGATTCCCGGCCACGACCTGCTCATCGTCACCAATACCACCGTCGCCAAGCTGTATCTCGCCAAGCTCACCGGCAGCCTCACGCAGCGCCGCACCGCCGAATGCATCCTGCCCGACGGCGAGCAGCACAAGACCCTGCAGACGGCCGGTTGGGTGTTCGACGCCCTGATCGGCAACAAAATGAATCGCGACGTCACCGTCCTGGCACTCGGCGGCGGCGTTGTCGGGGATATCGCCGGCTTTGCCGCCAGTTGCTACCAGCGTGGCGTGGGATACGCGCAGGTTCCCACCACCTTGCTGGCGCAGGTCGACTCCTCGGTCGGAGGCAAGACCGGCGTCAACCATCCGGCCGGCAAGAATCTGATCGGCGCCTTCTACCAACCGCTGGCCGTCATCGCCGACACCGATGCGCTCAAGACCCTGCCGGATCGCGAGCTCAAGTCGGGCCTTGCCGAAGTGATCAAGTACGGTTGTGTCTGGGATCCCCTATTATTCGATTGGTTGGATCGCAACATCGCTTCACTCCTTTCCCGCGACGACGAGGCCCTGACCTACGCCATTGCCCGCTCCTGCGAGATCAAGGCCAAGGTGGTGGCGCGCGATGAGCGCGAGCACGACCTGCGGGCCATCTTGAATTTCGGCCACACCTTTGGCCATGCCATCGAAGCTGCAACGGGCTATGACACTTTTTTGCATGGCGAGGCCGTGGCGCTCGGCATGTTGATTGCCGCCGATTTGTCGGTGCGGTTAGGCTTGATCGAGGCGGCCGTGAAGACCCGCATTCACGACATCCTCGTGCGCTCGGGCCTTCCCGTCACACCGCCCCGTGTCGGCGCGGCCCGCATATTAGGCCTCATGCAAATGGATAAGAAGGTATTGGCGGGTGCGCTACGCCTGGTGCTGCTGGAAAAAATGGGCCGCGCCATCATCACCTCGCAGTATCCGCAAAGCGCGTTGGATGCCACGCTGACCGAGTACTTCGGGTGAGCGCGATGGCGGTGTATGCCGCGCATGAGGAGCATTCGCGCGGCCGTCGATTCCCGGAAGCATCGCCGGAGTATCGTTCCGAGTATCAGCGTGATCGCGACCGCATCGTGCATTCCACGGCGTTTCGGCGCTTGGTGTACAAGACCCAGGTGTTCGTCAATCACGAAGGCGATCTGTACCGTACGCGGCTGACTCACTCGCTCGAAGTGGCGCAAATCGCCCGTACCATTGCGCGGGCGTTGAATCTGAACGAGGTATTGTCCGAAGCGATTTGTCTGGCACACGACCTCGGCCACACGCCCTTCGGCCACGCCGGCCAGGACGCGTTGAACGACTGCATGACCGACTACGGCGGTTTCGAGCACAACCTGCAATCGCTGCGGGTGGTGGATGAACTCGAAGAACACTATGCCGACTTCGACGGACTGAATTTAACCTTCGAGTGCCGTGAGGGGATTCTCAAGCATTGCTCCGTGGCCAACGCCGTCACCTTGGGTGAGTTGGGCGAACGCTTTATCAACCGCCACCAACCGGGCCTTGAAGCACAGCTGGCAAACTTCGCTGATGAGATCGCGTACAACAATCATGATGTCGAAGACGGCATTCGCGCCGGCTTGATCACGGTGGAGCAGTTGCTGGCAGTGCCGCTGTTTCGTACCTATCACGATGAGGTGAAAACGAAATACCCCGCCCTCGCGGGACGCCGGCTGGTGTACGAGGTGCTGCGCCGGATGATCAATCACCTGGTGACCGACCTGATCAATTCGTCCGCGCAACGGCTGACCGAATCCGGCGTGCGCTCAAGTGCCGAAGTACGCGCGCATGCGCGGCCCTTGATCGGCTTCAGCGATGCGACGCGCGAACTCAATTACGCCCTGAAGGTCTTTTTACGTGAAGAAGTTTACAAACATTACAAGGTACGGCGCATGACCTCCAAGGCGCGCCGAGTCGTGCAAGAATTGTTCAATGCATTTTTCAATGACCCGACGCTGATGCCCGACGAACATGAGGCGACCGGTACGCGTCTGGAAGGCGTGCAAGGACCCAAGGGCCGCGCGCGCGCCGTCGCGGATTACATCGCCGGAATGACCGACCGTTATGCCATCCTCGAACATAGCCGGATGTTCGACCCCAGAGCCAGAATATGAATGACACCCCGAAGAATCTGAAGAACGATCTGCTGCTGCGCGCCTTGCTGCGGGAGCCCACACCGCGCCGCCCCATCTGGCTGATGCGCCAAGCTGGGCGGTATCTGCCGGAATATCGCGCCACCCGGGCCAAGGCCGGCGGTTTCCTGCAAATGTGTACCAACCCTGAAATTGCCTGCGAAATCACCATGCAGCCGGTGGATCGCTATCCGCTCGACGCCGCGATTTTGTTTTCCGATATTTTGACCATTCCGCACGCGATGAAACTGGGCCTGGAGTTCGAAGCCGGCGAAGGGCCGAAATTCGAACGTCCGGTGCGCACGGCGGCAGACATCGACAAGCTCGGCGTACCCGATCCCGGAAGCGACTTAAAGTACGTGGTGGATGCGGTGGCGCGCGTGCGCCGTGAATTGAACGGACGCATTCCCTTGATTGGCTTCGCCGGAAGTCCCTGGACCGTGGCCACCTACATGGTCGAAGGCGGCGGCAGCAAGACCTTCGGCATCATCAAACGCATGATGTACGAAGCGCCGCGCGAATTGCATCGGCTGCTCGACATCCTGGCACGCTCCACCATCGCGTATTTGAACGCGCAAATCGCAGCGGGTGCCCAAGCCGTCATGGTATTCGACACCTGGGGAGGGGTGCTTACGCCTGCGCAATATCAAGAATTTTCACTGCGCTACATGGCGCAGGTGGTAGCCGCGCTGACGCGCGAAGCCGATGGCCGGCGCGTGCCCAACATTGTGTTCACCAAGGGCGGCGGCGCCTGGCTCGATCAGATTGCCGGCATCGGCTGCGATGCGGCGGGCGTGGACTGGACCACGGATCTTAAGACTGCGCGCCAAGCCGTTGGCGGGAAGATTGCCTTGCAGGGGAATCTCGATCCCTCGGCCCTGTTTTCGCCACCGGAGGTGTTGCGGGCTGAAACCTTGCGGGTGCTCGACAGCTACGGGGCCGGCCCCGGCCATGTTTTCAATCTCGGCCACGGCATTACGCCCGAGGTCGATCCGGAGCGCGTCAAACTGCTGGTAGAAACCGTTCAAAGCTACCCAGTCGCGGAGCAGTAGGCTTCAGCCCGCCGAGCGCGGCAGCGGTCAAGCGCTCAGTCCAGCGTATTTGTTTACTTTTTCGTGGCTGTGTCGGGCGTCGTAGCGCCGGTCGTTGCGGCACCGTCGTGCGTGGCCTCGCTCGGCGCCTTGCGCAATTCATCGCGCAGCGCCCGCCGCAAAATCTTGCCGACATTGGTCTTCGGCAATTCGGTGCGGAAATACACGTGCTTCGGAATTTTGTAGCCGGTGAGCTGTTTGCGACAGAACGCGATCAGCGCCTCGGCGGTGAGAGCGGGGTCTTTCTTCACCACGAACAGCGCGACCACCTCGCCGGAGTTCTCGTCGGCCTGGGCGACGGCGGCGACTTCCAACACTCCGGGATTTTCGGCGGCGACGCTTTCCACCTCGTTGGGATACACGTTGAAGCCCGACACCAGAATCATGTCTTTCTTGCGGTCTTCGATGTAAACGAAGCCTTTTTCATCCATGCGGCCGATATCGCCGGTGCGCAGCCAGTCACCGAACATGACCTTGTCGGTTTCGTCCTGGCGATTCCAATAACCGAGCATGACCTGCGGCCCGAACACGCAAATCTCGCCGACGCCATTCACGGGCAATTCGCGCCCTTCCTCGTCGAGGATGCACACATCGGTGGAAGGCACCGGCAGGCCGACCGAGCCATTGAAGTCGAGCCCAATGGGATTGGCGGTCGCGATGGGAGAGGTTTCGGTCAGGCCCCAGCCCTGTGAGATCACGCTGCCCGTGACCTCGCGCCATTGTTTGGCGACTACCGGCGTCACGGCCATGCCGCCGCCGAAGCTGACGCGCAGGGCGCTGAAGTCCACGGCGTTGAAGCCCGGCGTATGCAGCAGTCCGTTGAACAGCGTGTTCACGCCGCTGATGAAGCTGAATTTGTATTTCTTCAGTTCACCCACGAAGCCCGGCATGTCGCGCGGATTAACGATTAGGATGTTGCGCGCGCCGAGCAACAGGAATGCCAGGCAGTTCGTCGTGAGCGCAAAGATGTGGTACAGCGGCAGCGCGGTGATCACAATACCGGCACCGCCACCCTGTAGCGATGGCTTGATCCAAGCCATGGCTTGGAGCAAATTCGCCACCATATTGCGGTGAGTGAGAATTGCCGCCTTGGCAACTCCGGTGGTGCCTCCGGTGTATTGCAAAAATGCGATGTCATTGTGGCTGGCGTCAACCGGCTTGAGCTTCAGCCCAAGTCCATTGCCGAGTACGCCGCGGAAGGTCGCGGTGCCCGGCATCTTCCACGGCGGCACTTGCTTGCGGACATGGCGCAATACGAAATTCACGATCATGCCCTTCGGAAAGCCGAGCAGATCGCCGATACCGGTGACCAATACATGTTTCAAATCTGTGCGCGGCAGCACTTCCTGAAGCACATGCATGAAATTCTCGACGATGACGATGACTTTGGCGCCGGAGTCTTTGAGCTGATGCTCGAGCTCCCGCGCTGTGTACAGCGGATTGGTGTTAACCACCACCATCCCCGCACGAAGCACGCCGAACAACGCAATCGGGTACTGCAGAACGTTGGGCATCATCAATGCGACCCGGTCTCCGCGTTGTAAGCCGCTGCGATGCTGCAGCCACGCGGCGAACGCACGGCTCAGTTCATCCAGTTGCGCGTAAGTCAACGTGGCGCCCATGCACGTGAAGGCCGGATATTGGCGATAGCGAGCAAACGCCTCGCCGATCACTTCCCTCAAGGACGGATAGGAATCGGGGTCGATATCCGCCGGCACGCCGGGCGGGTAGTTATTGAGCCAATTTCGTTCCAAGCGCAGCCTCTTTTTTGTGGTCCCTTGTATAGCATCGGACATCAAAGCCAGCAACGTCGGCCGTCCGCTTAGGTAAAATTGCCGCCATGAGTTGCTCACCCGATGAAGATTGCGAGCAAGAGGCGCTCATCCTGCGCTCCTGGCGTGCCAACGCCGCGCCCTGGAGCCACGCGATTCGCACCGCCAAGGTCTTGAGCCGTGAATTGGTCACCAATGCGGCCATCCTTGATGCGATCTCGAGCGTGCTCGCGGATTCAATGAAACCCCCGAGTGAATCATGGCGCGTGCTGGATTTAGGGTGCGGTGAAGGCTGGTTGACGCGAGCGCTCAGCGCGCGCGGTGCACAGGTGCTCGGCGTGGACGCTGTTGCGGAGTTGATCGCCAAGGCTCGGGAATTAGGCGGGGGCGAGTTTCAGGTGTTGGACTATGCATCGATTGCGCAGCGACGATGGCAGTCGGATCCTTTCGATCTGGCCGTATGCAACTTCTCGTTGCTGGGGCAGCACTCGGTGGAAACTCTGCTGGCGGCTGTGCGCGGGTATTTGGTATCGGATGGCGCTCTTATCATACAAACGCTGCATCCGATCGCCGCGTGTGGCGAGGCGCCCTATGTCGATGGTTGGCGGCCCGGGAATTGGTGTGGGTTCAGCGACGATTTCAGCAATCCCGCACCTTGGTATTTTCGTACTGTCGAATCTTGGGTGTCGCTTCTGACGCGCAGCGGGTTCGATGTCAAGGAATGCCGCGAACCGCAGGCGCCGGGCGCCCCGGCGCCTGCGTCGATTATTTGGATAGGCAAGCCGCGCGGCGCAGCGCAAACTTGAGCGGCGGCCCCCGTGGCCTGGAGCTTGAATGATGAACACTGGGCGATTACTGGCGGCGGCACTGAGCCTTGGATTGAGCGGCTGCGTGGTGGGCAGCGGCCCCTGTTTATGGTTGGCACCCGTCAAACACACCTTCTCTGGCGTCGTGCATTTCAAAGATTATCCAGCGGCCAACGGTGTCGATAATGTGCCGGTGCTGACGCTGGATGAAACGGCGTACGTGTACACGCCGAATCACCGGCATCAATGTCTGGCCGCCAACGATGTGCAATTGATCGGCGTGTCCGAGTTTCCGGATAACGTCGGCGAGAATTCTCACGTCAAGGTGAAAGGCTCGATCTCCGAAGCCGCGTCTGCGGGTCAATACACCCGGTTTTCGGTCGAGGTGCAGTCCATCGTGCCGATCAAACCTGCGCCATAATCGATGGGCGGGCGAAACTTCAGCAATTGGGATTAGAATCGGTTTTTTACGCTTAAACCCAGGGAGTGCCGAGATGAAAAATATAACGTTTGCCGGTTTGATTGCGGTGCCATTGATGGCATTGGCTTGGGCGATTCCAGCGTGGGCCGATGACGCGCCCGCAACGACTTGCAAGGACGGTACGACCACCACCTCGACGGGTAAGGGCACCTGCAGCGGACATGGCGGCGTGCAGAAAGGATCCGCGGCGACGCCGGCGGCCAGCACTCCAGCGACGGTTCCTGTGCAGGCTCCCCCGGGAGCGCCCAGTGCCGTAACGACTTGCAAAGACGGCACCACGAGCACGTCGAGCGGCAAGGGCACTTGCAGCGGTCATGGCGGTCAGGTGAAGTCCACGACCGCGAAGTCTACCGCGGGCTCGGCGACCCCGACTCCTGCCGCAGCCTCGCCCGCCACCGTGCCGGCTCAGGCGCCGCCGGGAGCGCCGAGCGCGGTCACGACTTGCAAAGACGGCACCACCAGCACCTCGACCGGCAAGGGCACCTGCAGCGGTCATGGCGGTCAGGTGAAATCCACTGCGCCGAAGTCCGCCGCAGCAACTGCGCCCACACCAGCGGCTGAATCACCGGCCACCGTGCCGGTGCAAACGCCTGCGCCCGCGACTGCCTCGAGCACCACGGCAGCCAAGACTTCAACCGCGACCAAGTCGGCGCCGACCGCGACCGCGAGCAACACGGATCCCACGGGCGCCACCGCCAAGTGCAAGGACGGCACCTACTCGAAGTCGCAGCATCGCAGCGGTACGTGCTCCAGCCATGGCGGCGTCGCCGAGTGGCTGACCGCGCAGTAATTATTTTTGCAGCAACGGCTTCAAGGCAGGCCAGACGTTGTTGAGCAAAATAGGCTGGGCCGCGGCATTCGGATGAATGTCGTCGGCCTGGATCAACTTCGGATCCAAAGCGGTGCCGTCGAGTAGAAAATCAACGAGTGCCGCTTTCTTTTCTTGAGCCAAGCTTACGTACACGGCGTGAAACGCGTTGGTGAATTCGGGACCATAGTTCGGCGGCATCCGCATCCCTAACAGCAAGACCTTGGCGCCCGCCGCCGTTGCCAAATCAATCATTTGAGCCAGGTTGGCGCGCATTTGCGTCACCGACAGTGCGCGCAGGCCGTCATTGCCGCCCAATTCGATCACCAGCAGCTTCGGATGTTGCACCTGCAAAGCGCGCGGCAGTCGCGCCAGGCCGCCCGCGGTCGTTTCGCCGCTGACACTGGCGTTGACGACTTGGTAAACGTAACCTTGTTCCTTGAGCCTCGTCCTGAGCAATTCCACCCAGCCCTGTTCTACGTGTTCCAAGCCGTAGGCGGCGCTGATGCTATCGCCGTATACGAGAATCACCGGCGCGTCGGCGTGGGCTGACACCGATGCAATCACAAACACCAATAGGAAATAAAGCCGCTTCACTGGCACTCCTGATGCAAGACTCAATTGTTCTCGAAGCAAAAAACGTCTCGAAAACCGTAACCAGCCCGGAAGGGCCTTTGACCATTCTCGCCGATGTCAGCCTCAGTGTGCGAGCCGGCGAGAGCCTTGCCATTGTGGGCGCCTCAGGCGCCGGAAAATCGACGTTGTTGGCGCTGTTGGCCGGATTGGACAGCCCCAGCACCGGACATGTTGCCATTGCCGGCATCGATCTGACCTCCCTGGATGAAGACGGCCGCGCCGCAATCCGCGGTCAACATGTCGGTTTCGTGTTTCAGTCATTTCATCTGATTCCCTCGCTCACCGCGATCGAGAACGTCATGTTGCCGCTGGAATTGGGAAATCGGCCTGATGCACGTCTAACCGCCGCGGCGGCGCTCGCGCAGGTCGGTTTGACGCCGCGCATTGCGCATTACCCCAAGCAGTTGTCGGGTGGCGAGCAGCAGCGCGTGGCGATTGCGCGGGCCTTCGTGACACATCCCGCGGTGTTGTTCGCGGACGAGCCCACCGGCAATTTGGATACGGCGACGGGACAACGGATCACGGATCTGTTGTTCGAATTGAACCGCAGCACCGGCAGCACGCTGGTGCTGGTCACGCATGACCGCACATTGGCGGCACGCTGCAGTCGGGTGCTCGAACTCGATGCTGGACACGCGGCCGTCTGATGCAAGTCATCCGATTCGCGCTGCGCAATTTGTGGCGGGACATGCGATCCGGCGAGCTCTCCGTGCTGCTGCTGGCACTGATGATTGCGGTGTTGTCTTTGACGGCAGTCGGCTTCTTCATCAGCCGCGTGTCGGCGGGCGTCAGTGCGCAAGCCGCCGAAGTGTTGGCCGCCGATCTGCGGCTCGAGTCCTCGGTACCGATTCCACCGCAGTATTTCTCCGACGCGCAGTCACGCGGCCTTAAGACCGCGAAAATACTCTCGTTTCCCACGGCGATATTCAACGGTGGCCAGAATCAATTGGTGGCCTTCAATGCCGTGTCGCAGGGTTATCCCCTGCGCGGACATGTGCGCATCGCTGATGAGCCTTTCGGCGCGGCGCGCGAGACGGATCAGATTCCGGGTAAGGGCGAGGTGTGGCTGGATGCGCGGGTGATGGCCCAGCTGCAGGTGGCGCTCGGCGCATCGATACACATCGGCGCCGCGACTTTCAAAGTCAGTCAGGTGCTCGATTATCGACCAGACCAGGGCGGCGGATTCGCCAATCTCGCGCCGGCAGCGTTGATCAATTATGCGGATCTTGACGCCACGCAGCTGATTCAACCGGGCAGCCGCGCCAATTACTACGCGCTGTTCGCGGGGCCTGCGGGCGCCATCGAGGATTTTCGCACCTATCTGAAAAAGTCGAAAACGCCGTCGGAGCGCATTGACGATGTCGCGAACTCCAGCCGTCAGCTGAGCTCTGCCATCGACCGTGCGACGCGTTTCCTGAATCTCGCGAGCTTGGCGGCGGTGCTGCTGGCAGCGATTGCCGTGGCCATGGGCGCGCGCCGTTACGCCGCCCGTCACATCGACACCGTGGCTTTGATGAAGTGCATGGGGGCGTCGCAAAATTTCGTGCTGGCAGTGTCCCTGCTGGAACTCACCTTGCTGTCATTGTTTGCCGTGCTGCTCGGTTCTGCATTCGGTTTTGTGGCGCAATTAGGTCTCGCTTGGTTATTGAAGAGCTTGATTCACGGCGTGCTGCCGGGCGCATCACTGGCGCCGCTGCCGATCGCACTGGTCACCGTGGTGGCCATGCTGATCGGCTTCGCCGCACCGCCCTTGCTGCAATTGAAAAATACGCCGCCGGCGCGCGTGCTGCGCAAGTCGGTGAGCGCGCCGCCGCTGCGGTATGGCGTCAGTTACCTATTGGCCTTGGGTGCGCTGCTCGCGATTCTGTGGAGCTTGGTGCATGACACGGAGCTGGTGCTGGGTGTACTCGCCGGTGTTTTAGGCGTCGGCCTGGCGCTGGCCTTGGCCGGCTTCGGCCTGGTGCGACTCACGGGCCGTCTACGCGGCGGCGTCGGCGTGGCCTGGCGCTATGGCCTCGCCAACGTGTCGCGGCGCGGCGGCGGCAGCGTGGTGCAGATCGTCGCGTTCGGATTGGGGCTGATGGTGTTGCTGTTGCTCGCGGTGGTCCGCGGCGATCTATTGGCCGACTGGCGCCGCAGTCTGCCGGCCAATGTGCCCAATAATTTTCTGATCAACATTCGGCCCGACGAACGCCAGGCGCTGCAAGACTTTCTGGACGCGCATCAGTTCGGCAAGCCGGCGCTGTATCCCATGGTTCGCGCCCGCATTACCGCGATCAATTCCGAGAGCACGGCGGAGTTCAAACCGGCAGACGACGATTCCAGCGATGAGTCGCGCGCAAAGACCTCCCGCGCGTCCTCTGGCCGCGGCCAG
>CAZZWE010000003.1:0-63847 GCA_964657675.1 uncultured Steroidobacteraceae bacterium | reverse complement strand
GCAAGCGACGTGGTTCGTCTTAATCGCTTTCGGGCTTTTTTATTTCAGCCGTACGCCGCACATCGGCATCCCATCTTGCCCCTACGGTTGACCATAACGCCGACCAAAAAATAATTGAGGCATTTCGGCTGAGAATTACGCGGTTCCCTCTACAGACACACACTAGAAGAGGGATGGTATGAGGAACTATTGGCTTTCTCGCGCGGCCGCGCGCAACGTATTCGCAACCTGCATCTGCGTGGCAAGTTTGACACTCGCTGCCTGCGGCGGCGGTAATCACAGCGCCGCCGCGCCTGCAAGCGGCGGCGGCACGAGCGGTGAAACATCAACCGACGCCGTTCCGCCAGTGCCGGGCATTACCAGCGTCGTCGACAATGCAACGGTGACCCTGCCCGCCGGCGTGACTGTCACGCCAGACAAATTGAAGGTCATGACCTCGGCGGCGAGCGCGACTCCTGACGCCACGGGTGCCGTCAGCGTCACTGCTTTCGCCCCCGGCTCGCAGATCGCCATCGTATTGAGCCCCGCCGGCAATCCCGTGCTCTACGGTTGGATCGATTCGACCCACACCGTCATCAATGCGGAGACGACCGCCGAGGTACTGGCGTACTTCGCGCTGCAGGGCTCGCTCGTGCTGCAGAGTGCCGATGCGGACGCGATCATCGCCGCCATGCCGCAAGCGCCGGGAATCGGCGCCGTCGCGACGACTATCTCCTCCGAGGTTGGCGCGAACGTCGACGCCTTCGCCACACCGAACGCCAATGTCGCGGCCGCGCTGAAGGCCTTTGTAACAGCGATCATCGCGAGCGCAACGCCTCAGAGCGCGGCAACCGCCAGCCAGGCGACACAGCACGCGAGCATCGCGGGCCGCATACCCGCCGCTCTGGCGGCACATATCCACGCCATCACTAGTACCCCTGGCGAACAAAGTGGTATCACCGTCGTACAGGATCCGCCGTTCGCCGCCCATTTGAGCAACGCGTACCGTCGTCGCGCCTACGTCTACGTCGACCGCGTGTCGCACACGATTGCCTCGCAGGTGACCGATGACCCCTTGTCGGTGACGAGTTTCGAACTTGAACCGACGAAAGGCGTGAACGGCGGTTTGACCGGCGCCATCACCGATATCTATGCCGCCTATTGGGGCATTCAGCCGACGGCTTACGGACCTACAACGACCGATTCATTCAGCTTGCCGCTGCTCGACGGCACCGATGCGACGACATACAGCATCGTGGCCGTCGGCCCAGGCGCCAATAGCGGGACCGCCACGCTGACCGCTGAGCAAACCACCAAGCTCACCGAAGTGTCGGTCCGCAGCTTCATGCTCGACTACACCCTGCCGGTGTTTACCAATGCAATCCTGGGTAGCGGCTTCATCAACTTTCAGAACGGCTATACCAATGCCAGCGCGAAGTTCGTCGCCGACTTCACCGCCAGCGCCACCACGGATTTTCTGACATCCATTCAGAACAACACCGACACCACCGTGCGCGACGAAATTACCAAAGGCAAGTTCTTCGACGCCTTCGTCGATTACACGGGTGCCGAGGCAGGTTCAAATTCGTTGCGAACCATTCTCGATCACGCCTTTAATTTCGCGATTCAGTCCGGTACCTCGGCCGGGGCGATCACAGACTACACAGCCGCGCAAAGTTACATCCAAGCCTTCAACAACATATTGAATCTTGCAGGCTTCGGTTTACAAGCCATCGACACCGCGGCATTCCTCTACGACCTGCGTTACTCCGACACGTCCGATGCATGGACCGTCACCTCGACGGCATCCAAGGTGCAGCTCAATCCCTCACCCGCGGATATCTCGGGCTTGGGCAGCCAGGTTTTGACGACCTCGGTGTTGGGTGTCGAAGACCTTACCGGTTATTGCTTTCACTGGACCACGACTACCACCATCGGGGACCTCAGCGATATGGCCTCAGGAGGGCAGAGTCACCAAACCGATTACTGCTCTGCCAGCCCCAAGGCGCTGTTCGTCGTCAAGCCTGGTGCAGCGCAATTCTCACACGATACGGTCGTGGTCGAGGCGTATAACGGCGCGAATTGCGGCGGCCCGAGCAGTCCGAATTACGCCGGAACCGGTACGACCTTGGTCACCTATGTCCCCAGCGAAACGATCACGGTCAGCCCGCCGGTCAATAACGGCACAGCCGGGGGCATTGTTAATCTGAGCACGGTCCTGTCTACGCCGATCACCGATGCAACGCTGACGCAAATCTATCATTGGGTGTTGACGGGAACCGCCGGCGGTTCGCTCACCGATCCGAGCAGCGGTATGCCGAGCCAAGGGTTCAACACGTCGAGCAGCAGTGTCGTTTATACCGGGCCCGCGACCCTGTCAGCCGGTACCACTGATACCGTCACGGTCACGCTGTCAGCGACGCTGCCCAGCGAAAGTCGCACTTATACCCTGGGCAAAGGCAGCGCGACGATTGACTTCGGCGCGCCGCTGAGCGTTGGCATCAATCCACAAGACCCGCAGGTAGCGGAGGGTGCGTTGCAGCAGTTCAGCGTCGCAGCGACGAGCGGTACATTCCCCACGGGCACCACGTTCAAATGGCTTTTGACAGCGGGTTTTGATTTGTATGGCGACCCTGAGGATCTTGGCTTGTCAGGCGGCGGCGATATCGGAGTGGCGCCGGTCCCCGATTACAGTGGCATGTCGAAGGGGACGAGTGAAACGGTGATCACCAACGTGCCGACCATCATGTTCGCGGAAAATGGTTTTGGTGCGGGCACCAACGGCCCTGACTTTGCCTGGGTCAATCAACTGCAACTGCAGGTCACCGTATTGGACTCGGGCGGTAATGTCTTACAAACCGCCACGACGATGATTCAAACGCAGATAGCAACGGACATTATTCTGCCGTAGTGTCTCGTTGGCGGGGGGGGTCGCCGGTGTGCCCCCCCTGTTTTTATTCGTGGTGCCTTTGGCCCGCGATCAGCGTTGATAACGTATGTTAATAAGGTTGGCGCCGCACGGACAAAAGGCGCCACAGAGTTTCGCTTTGTGCGCTGTGCACGTCCCGTACGCCGTTGCGATGGGACCCACTCCGCACTTCGGTTTCACGCAGCAGCGCAACATGACGTCCGGAGCGCCCCGTTCGCCACGCTGACATGAACCCGTTGCCACAACTTCGACGATTTCAACTCGATCCGAAAGCCAAGATTGCGACAGTTTATGCAGCGCTTCGCGTTGCCTGTAAGCAGGGCATGCGCTTAGGGATTGGGCCCCGTCTGGGCATCGCGCTGGCCACGGGCGGCGCCTTGGTATTGGCCCTCAATTTTCTCGTCCAGAAAGTGGTATTTGTCGAGCGAACCACCCAAATCACGCAATTCGTCCAGCGGCCGGCGCCCGTTGTTAGCGTCGATGTAGCGCCGATTTTGCCGACACCCTTGCCGGTGGTAAGCCTCGCCGCACCGGAACCTGCCTATCGCTCGGTGACGGCAGATCGGCTGCTCACCGCCCTGGATCACTTTGACGAAGCGGTTCGCGCCAGAATCGGCGCGGACAACCCTGCCTCGAACGCCGGATATCAGCGCACGCTGGCAGACATGAACGGCGCATTGAGCAGTTTCATAGGCACCGCCACGGCCATCAGTGGCAAGTCGTTCGGAAAGCTGGCTGCAAGTTTTAAAGCCCATGAGCAAAGCGCCGCCGCGCTCATTGCCGCCGGCGATCGGCGGCGCGAATTATCCGGGCAATACGCGGCCTTGTTCGAAACACTGAACGCGCGCGACAAAGCGTCTTTGGACCATTCTTGGAAAATATTTGGACGCGTGGTCGCCCGCCAGTCGCTGCTGCAAATAAGTTCTGATCTGGATGCGCTGCGAAAGCAGGCCGCCTCGCTCGCAACCAGTGAAGAGGCAACCGAACAAAAGCTGGCGGCGTTACGCGCGGCCGAACAAGCGGTGCAAAAAGACTTGGACAACAATAGAAGCACCTTGCGCCGAACCGAGGGTGACGCCTGGTACGACTCGATGTGTGCTGATTTGATTGCACTCGTCACAATGCGCGGCAGCCTCACGCAAGCGGATGCGACTCTCAATGACCGATCCTTGGAGTTTTCCAAAAATTCGGAATCGTTGGCCGACTCCATTCCGCGCAAGATCGAGTCGAAGCCCGTGCAGGCGGCCCGCCCTGCGGAAATCGCCCATCCGGTCATGCCGGCCGCCGCGGATTCGATCGTTCAACCTCCGATAGCGGTTCCTGCCAGTGTCCTGCCGGACGGTCTGGAAACACATTCGGCGGTGACCCAGACCGAACGTCCCAGCCCGCAACGAACAACTATTGCCTGGTTATGTGCCGGGCTGCTGCTGATACTGCTGTATGTATTGGTCAGCACCGTCCTCAGTATCCTAAGACCGGTGCGCAGCCTGCTGCTGGCCACGACCCGGCTTGCGCGCGGGGAAAGCCATACGCGTGTCCCGCGCGGCGGGATCAAGGAGCTGGACGCGGTCGCCGTTGCATTCAATGCCATGTGCGAGGAACTCTCGCTGGCGCGGACGGCAGCAAAACAATATCAGCAAGGTTTGGAGGGAAAGGTTGCCGAGCGCACGCGGCAACTGCAGCATCTGGCAAAAAATGATCCGTTGACCGGACTGCCGAATCGCCGTGAATGGTTCGCCTTGCTGAGCGCAGCCATCGAGCGGGCGCGACCTGCGAATCAGCAAATCGCGGTGTTCTTTCTCGATATTGATAATTTCAAATACATCAACGACAGCATGGGACATGCGTTTGGCGACCGCGTGCTGGTCAGTTTGTCGGAGCGGCTGCAAGACACCGCTCGGGCGTTCGGCTTCGCGGCACGGCTGGGCGGAGATGAGTTTACGGTGGTCCTCGAGCACGCACCCACCGCGCAAAGCGTGACCGCGGCAGGCCTGGCCATCGTGCAAGCATTCCAGCAGCCGCTGACGATTGATAGCCGGGAACTGATCGTCAATGTCAGCGTGGGTGCCAGCATCTATCCCGAGCACGCGCAGGAACCTGATGCCCTGCTCAAGGCAGCAGACGTGGCGCTGTTTCGCGCCAAGTCACTGGGCCGCTGCCAACTGTCGATGTTTACGCCCGACTTGCTCAAGGAGGCGGAGGCCAAGTTCGCGACCGAGCAAGGCCTGCGCCGCGCCATCGAGAGAGGTGAGTTCGAATTGCTGTTCCAGCCTGAAATCAGCGTGGAAACCTTCGAACCGAGCCTGGTCGAAGCGCTGATTCGCTGGCGCATGCCCGATGGCACGCTGACATCGCCGGGCCGCTTCTTGGGTATCGCCGAGGAATCGGGACTGATCCTGGAAATCGGTGACTGGGTTTTGCAGGCCGCCATCGAGGCGGCTGCCCGCTGGCACCATGGCGCGTGGCCGCAGGCCCGCGTTGCCATCAATGTGTCGGCGCGCCAGTTCATCGATGCCGGTTTCATTGATCGGGTTCGATCCTTGCTGGCCGCATATCGACTGCCGGCGCATTGCATCGAAATCGAACTCACCGAGTCCGTACTTCAAACCGGCCCCGCCACGCTGGATGCGCTCAGGCGCCTGCGCGCACTGGGAGTGACCATCGCGCTGGATGATTTTGGCAGCGGATATTCATCGCTGTCCTCCCTGGTGCATCTGCCGTTGAGCAGAATAAAACTTGACCGAAGCTTGCTGGAGGGAATCGATAACACGCCTCGCTCGGCTGAGATCGCAAACGCCATCATTGCGATGTGTCAGGGTCTGGGGCTGGAGATCACGGCGGAGGGGATCGAAAGACCAGAACAATTTGCCATGATGCTAAAACATCGGGGAATGTTCCTGCAGGGCTTTCTGCTCGGGCGTCCCACCGCTCAGGATGAGCTGATATCCGAGCTTGCGAAAGTGTCACAGCGGGCCAAACAGCTGTTGGTGACCTCGGCGTCCAAGAGTTCGTCGAATATCGTTGAATGGGTATCGCCGTCCAGTCGAAATCTGCCGCAAGTCGGTTAGTCCGGCTGCGCGACACTCCGGCAGTGCGGCTCGCAGGATCTGTGGTGGGGCGTCCGCGCGCTATAACTCCGGCTGCAGCGGTAGCAATGCCAACAGCCTCGATTTGAATCGCAGCCACCATCCCCGCGAGGGTTCGACTTTCAACACCACGGGTTGATGATTGAATTCGGTTTTCCACACCAGTCGCGATGAGTTCTCGCCCGCCGATTCCAACGCCACCTGGTAGGCCGCTTGGGGACTCGTCATCTCCTCGAATCGGTGCGCCACTGCGGCGGCGACCGGCGGGCTTTCAATCAGCACCCCAATCTCCGTATTGATTCGCAAAGAACGTTGATCGTAGTTCCAGGATCCGAGAAAAACACGCTGCTGGTCGAACACGTACATTTTCCCGTGAAGGGCGTAATTGCCATAGCGCGATATCCGCGGGCTTTGCCCGCTGCCCAGTACGCTGTCGAGCTTCGCCCGGACTTCGTAGACTGAGGCGCCGGACTTTAACAGCGGCAGGCGGATTTTCGCGTACCCGGAGTGGGCCGCCACCTCGGGATTCGTTTCCAGTGAGTTCGTCAGTGTTTTCACCGTATTGCCCCGTCGTCGGGCATCGAGCAGCAGCGCGAGTTCGT
This sequence comes from uncultured Steroidobacteraceae bacterium, assembly GCA_964657675.1. GTDB lineage: Bacteria > Pseudomonadota > Gammaproteobacteria > Steroidobacterales > Steroidobacteraceae > Bog-1198. The sequence continues at coordinate 57,251 of CAZZWE010000003.1, read as the reverse complement.
GGTCGGAGGGTACGAAATAAGGCGAGACTATTTCCACCTCGCGGGTCGAATCCGAAATCTGCTTTTCAACCGATTCGCTCATGAGCCGCCCGTGAGCCTGACGGCGCTCGATCAGGCGCTTCTCCGGACTGTCATAGAGCACGGTGACGCGTGCCCAGTTGAGCATCGTTGGCCTTGAAAGCAGATCCGCGAGGGGCTGCCCGCTTTCGATGCGCATCAGGAAGTCATCGGCAAGCGGCGGCTTTGCGGCGTGGCCGCCGTTCTTGCGGCCGGCCAGTTGCATCGCAGGGACCACCAGGTCACTGTTCCAAAATTCGTCGAAGGACCGACGCAGCACACCCACGGCCGCGCCGACGACGAATACGTCATCGTCGGAGAACTGGGAAACCGGATCGATCTGGAAGTACTGATCACCGATATTACGCCCGCCGATCATGACGACGGAATCATCGGCGACCAAGAGCTTGTTATGCATCCGATAGTCCAAGCGCCTTTTGTGAAGCACAAAATCCAAGTTCCGTAACAGCTTGTTGTGGCCGCGATAGTCGAATGGATTGAACACGCGAACTTGCATTCCCTGGTAGCCATCGAGTTCAAGCAGTTTCTCGTCGCCTGCCACGGTGTCGCCATCATCGACCAATACCCGCACGATCACGCCGCGTTCTGCTGCCTTGCGTAATTCGTCCCTGATCAAGGACCCGCCGATGTCGCCTCTGAAAATGAAATATTGCAGATCGAGCGAGCGTTCAGCACGCCGAATAATCTGCACGCGGGCAGCCAACCCATCGATGCCCGCCTCCAAAACATGCACACCTGAAAGATTTCTTGGGTCGGGCGAGGCCTGCGCGAATTGCCGGCCCCACGCCGTGTCAACAGGCTCCGCCCGCGCCGGCACGGGAGGCTTCACCGGCGGACGGTTGCGTGTTGCGGTACAGCCGCACATCAGTGCTAGGCATACGAAGACATAAAGAAAACGATGCAATCGGTGTCGTGCCATGGCTGCTTGCTGTTGTTTTTGCCAACTGGAGGCGATAACTTTGCCATAGAAAGTGACCGTTTGTGGAACTGGCGGATATTTGACTTATTGGGTATTTTTTGAAAGCAGGCTGCGAAATGCGGCCACGATCGCGGGTTGTGGCTGGCGTATTTTGGGAATGCCTTGATAGTCTTGCCAGCCGCCGCCCAGACTCTTATACAGCTGTACAAACTGTTCGCCTTGACTCACCTGTGCCTCGGCATATTGTTCTTGCAGCTCGTAGAACGCGCGTTCGGCGTCTACGACGTTGAGAAAATCGGTAAGGCCGCGGTCATAGCGCGCGGTTGCCAAATCGAGTGCGCGCTGTCCGGCGCTCATCGCGTCTGTGAGTTGCTGCATCCGTTGCTCTTGAGCTTCGTAGGCATCGAGCGAGGAATCAACTTCGCGAACGGCGTTGATGATGGTCTTGCGGTAGTTGGCAAGGCGCGCTTTCGCCGCAAAATCCGCCACCTCCACTTTCGCATCCAGGGCGCCGAAATCCAGCAGCGGCCAGATGGCGCCGGGGCCGAAGGACCAGATGTGCTTGCCCACATTCGGCAGCGTTCCCAACCCCTGACCTTGGCTTCCAATGGAGGCGCTGACGGTCACATCCGGAAAAAGGTCGGCCGTGGCCACGCCGATGCGTGCGGTCGCGGCCGCCAGTTCCCGTTCGGCCTGCTGAATGTCCGGCCGACGTTTGAGCAGGCCGACAGGCACGCCGGGCGCGGCTGCCGCAGGCATGGTGGGAATCAGATCGGGCTTTGACAGTTCTGCCACCAGATTTTCCGGGTACTCTCCAACGAGTACTGCCAGCGTGTACTGAGCAGCCTTGGCCTCAGCTTCCACGGGCGCGATTTGTCCCTGCAAGGTCGCCAGTTCTCGAGTCGCCAGCGCCACGTCGAGTTCGTTGGTGATGCCGCGTTCATAGCGAATGTTCACGATGCGCAGCGACTCGCGCAAGACATCGCTGGCGTGATGCAATATACCGGCGCGAATCTGCAGGCCGCGCAAGTCCACGTAGGCGTGCACCACATCGGCGATCACCGCGGTCAGGACCTCTGATCGTGCCGCCCGGGCGGCATCGGTCTCGGCGCGCACCGCCTCGAACTCCCGGCGGAACTTCCCGAACAGGTCCAGCTCCCAAACGGCATCAAAGCCGACGATGGTGTTGATGTGCTGCAAGCCCGTGCCGGTGTCTGCGGAACGCAGCGCTGTCCCGGCGCGTCCCTTGGTCAGGTCGCTGCCGGTGCCCTTCGCGGCAGCGCCGCTGGCATCCACTTCAGGCAAGGCATAGCCCAAGACCACGGCTTCGTAGGAACGGGCCTGTTGCAAGCGGTCGAGCGCCATTTCGATATCGAGATTCGACTTCACGGCGCGCTCCACCAACGAATCCAATTCCGGATCGTTGAGGGAGCGCCACCAAATCGCCAGATCCACCGGTGTGGCGCCAGCCACGCTTGAGCGCGCTGAGGTTGGAGTGTTCATCTGGGCGGCGAACGCAGCCGGCTCATCCTGCGTCGGCACTCGATAGTGGGGGCCTGCCGCACAGGCCGACAAGCTTGCGATAAGTGCGATGACCGGAAGGATTGGGTTCTTCATGCGGCTCAGCGCTTGGCATCCAAAGGCTGCGGATTGTGTTGCGGTTCGTTGACGGCAACGCTTTGTCCCGCGGCGATCTGACTGCTGATGTTGAGTACCAGGCGATCGCCCGGCTTCACCCCGGAAGACAGTTCCACCAAGCTGCCATTGTCGCGGGCAATGGTGACCGTCTCGAACACGACTTTGCCGCCATCGTCCACGCGCGCAACCTGCGTGCCTGAGGATCGGAAAATCAGCGCCGCGGCCGGCACCTCGACGGATCCGCGCGGCGGAAGCGTAAACGCCACGTTCACATACATCCCCGGCACGAGCTTGTGATCTTCGTTCGGCATATCCACTTCGACTTTCATGGTGCGGGCTTGCGGGTTGATGGACTGCGCCGATCGCGCGATCTTTCCTAAAAACACGCCGCCTACCGCGCCGGTGGCGCGTATTTGCGCCGGCACGCCGTTTTGAACCATGTCTCCCGCCGCACTTTGCGGCACGTCCACGTAGATTCGCAGGGGATCGGTTTGCGCAATGCGATACATCGGCGTGGTGTTCGGGCCGCTGCCGGCGGTCACCAGATTGCCGACATCGATCTTCCGTTCAGTGATGGTGCCATCGAACGGCGCTTTGACCTGTTTGAACTCAGCCATGGCCGCGTATTGATCGACCTTGGATTTGTCGAGATTCACTTGAGCATTGGCGGCGTACAACCGTGCTTGGGCGCTTTCAAAATCCGCCTTCTTGGCCGCGCGCTCCTGCTCGGACACCACGCCTTTGGGCGAATCGCGCCAGCGCTCATTGGTGGTCTTGCTGAATTCGGCTTCGGCTTGACGGGCGACGACCTGAGACTGCGAGGACTTCAATTGCGCACGCGAGGCCGCCAGTTCGGCGTCGAGTTCTGGAGTCTCGAGCGTGGCAAGCACCTGGCCCTTCTGCACATGATCACCAATGTCGACCATCCATTTGGCCACATACCCGTTGACGCGTGCGTAGATGGGGGACTCATACCAGGCGGCGGTTTCCCCGGGCAGAATCAGGTTCTGGCCTTGTCCTGTCGCCTGCGCAAGGACGACGTCCACCGGTGGTGCGGTGGAATAGGCCGTCTCGCCCGCCTGTGCTACCGAGTGCGAATGCAGCAATCGCGCAACGGTGACAATAAGGCAGCAAACCGCGAGGACAATCGCAGCGATGACAACGCCGCGCCGGGTCTTGCGCCCCGTTTGCGGAGAAAAGGTGGTTGCAACCCGGTCGCTGTCGCCGCTCTCATCGCGAGCCACCTGATCAGGAAATTGACCATGAGACGGCTGCTGATTCATGGGGGGTGTGGCGTGATCTTCGGAATCATGCGGTTGCATGGGCGGTACCTGGGGAATGAGAAACGGTGACGGGCACGCGGCGCAGCAGCCGGTACATGGTGGGAACAAAGATCAATGTCGCGAGCGTCGCAAACAAAAGTCCGCCGATCACGGCACGACCCAGCGGCGCATTTTGTTCGCCGCCCTCGCCGATTCCCAAGGCCATAGGCACCATCCCTAGAATCATGGCGCCGGCGGTCATCAGCACAGGACGCAGGCGCGTGTAGCCGGCCGTGATCGCGGCCTGGAGCGGATCGTCGCCGGCCGCCATGCGCTGATTGGCAAAGCTCACCACCAAAATGCTGTTGGCGGTGGTCAACCCAATACACATGAGGGTGCCCATGAGCGCCGGTACACTCATGGGTGTCTGTGACAGAAACAACATCCACAGCACGCCGCCGAGGGCAAACGGCACGGCCATCAGCACGATCAGCGGATCGATCCAGCTTTGAAAGTTCATGACCAGGAACAGGTACACGAGCACGATGGCGAGTGCGATGCCGGTGAACAGGCCGGTGTAGCTCTCGCGCATGGTCTCAACCTGGCCACTCAGGGTCAGCGTCAGCGCCTTGGAGGCATCCGGCCGGTTTTCCTTGAGCACCTTGTCAATATCCGCCGCGGCGGAATACAGATCCCGGCCTTGCACATCGGCGTGCACGTCAAACACGGGCCGGATGTTCAACTGCGAGGTGACCAGCGGAAGTGATTCGCGACCAAACGAGGCCAAATTCAGCAGCAACTGTCCTGCGGAATCTCCCGCTGACGAGGTGACGGGCAGCGTTTCCAGATCTTGCGAAGAGCCGATGCGGTAGGTGGGCACTTGCACGACCAAGGGGTAACTCACACTGTTGCGCGGATCGATCCAAAAATTCGGTGCTGTTTGCGCGCTCGAATTGGTAGCCACCAGCACGTTATTCGCCGCCTCCTGTTGTGTGACCCCCGTCTGGGTGGCCAGGGCGCGATCCAGGTTCACCGTCAGCGCCGGCGCATTGGGCACCTGAAATACGTGGGAATCGACGACCCCCGCTACGCGCGTGAGCGAGCGGGCAATTTTCGATGCGAGTGCAAAGGCTTCTTCTTGATTGGGACCGGAAATCCTCACATCGATGGGCGCGGGCTGCCCGAAATTCAACACTTGATCGACGATGTCGGCGGGCTGGAAGAAGAACTGCAGTTCGGCAAAGCGATGCGGCAGCTCTTTGCGCAGCATGGCGATGATTTTGGCGGTGGGCGCGTGCTTTTCGGTCAGCGAGATCAAGATCTCCCCGTCCATCGGGCCCACCGTGGCCGAATCGCTCAAGGCGATGTTGATGCCGCTGTAGGGTAAGCCGATGTTGTCGAGCATCACATCGATTTGATCGTTACCCACCAGCGTCCGGATTTGCGCTTCTACCGCAGAAAAATACTGTTGTGTTCTCTCGAGCCGGGTGCCCGCGGGCGCTCTGACGTGCAGGCGCATCTGTCCTGCGTCTACTTGCGGGAAAAAATCTCGTCCGAGAAATGGGAACAGAGCGGCTGACAGAACAATCAGACTAATGAAAGCAAGCACCGTCAGGCGGGCCTGCGAGAGCGCCCACGACAGCGTGTCGCGATAGCCCTCGCGGAAGCGCTCGAAGTGCCGCTCGAACCCCGCTTGGAAACGCACCAGAATGTTCTTCGAAGCCGCCTTGGAAGGTGCGGCAGCGGCATTCCCTTCGGTCTCAAATTCGTGCACCGAGCCGCGCATGAGATAGTTGAACAGGACCGGTACCATCGTGAAAGACAGCGCGAGACTCGCGAGCAGGGAGCCAATCACCGACAGGGACAGCGGTGAGAACAGGTATTTCGCGGTGCCTTGAAGCAGGAACACCGGAACAAAGACGATACAGATACACAGGGTGGAGAGAAACGTGGGGATGGCCACTTCGCTGGCGCCCCGCACGATGGCCTGGTGCAGGGGTTCACGCATGCCGACGTGGCGTTCGATGTTCTCAATGACGACCGTACCGTTATCGACCAGAATCCCAATGGCGAGCGCGAATCCGCCTAATGTCATCGTATTGAGCGTCTGCCCGGCGAGCTTGATGAATAACACCGCGGTAATGATGGAGAGTGGGATCGCGGCAAGAATGATGAGGGACAAGCGGACATTGCCCAGAAACAGAATGATCACCAGGGCGGTGAGTGCCGCGGCCATACCGGCGCTGAGCAGCACCGAATGCAGGGCGGCACGGACGAAGATGGATTGATCGAACAACGCCTTGATCGACACTTCAGGCGGCAGGACCTTTTTGATATCCTCGAGCGCCGATCGAACGCCGTCGATCACCGCCAACGTCGACACGCCGCCAGTCTTGCGGATCGTCATCAAGGCTCCCGGCGTCCCGTTGACGGAGACTGAGTTGGTCTGCACCTGAAAGCCGTCATGCACATGCGCGACATCGCGCATGAACACCGTGCGCCCATCGATTTGCTTGATGGGAAAGGAGTTGATGGTCTCGATCACATCGGGCGAGTTGTTCATCGCCAGGGTGTAATCCTTGTCGCCGATCTTGACATCGCCCGCGGGCAAAATGACGTTTTGATGTTGCAGGGCGCCGCTCACGTCCGAGGGCGACAGGCCTCGAGCCTGCAGAGCTTGCATGTCCAGATCCGCCATGATGACGCGCGGTTTGCCGCCATAGGGATAGGGCACCTCGGCGCCATGCACCACGGCCAGTGCGGGGCGGATGATGTTCTGTCCCAGGTCGTTGAGCTTGGTGTCCGGCAGGGATTTGCTGGACAGGCTGAGTTGGATGATGGGTACATCGGTGGCGCCGTAGCGCAGGACCAGCGGCGGCGTAATATTCGGTGGCATGTACTTGAGCACCACCAAGGCGCTGCTCGCCAACTGCGACACGGCCCGGGTCACATCGGCGCCTTCATGCAGATAGATCTTCTCCACCCCCACGCCTTGATAGCTGACTGCCTCGATGCGCGAGATGTCATCAACCAATGAAGCCAATTGCCGCTGATGCAAGGTCAGGATGCGGTTTTGGATATCCTTCGCGCTCATGCCGTTGTAGGTCCACACCACGGCAGCCACGGGGATGTCGATTTCGGGAAATATATCGATGGGCATGCGCAGTGCCGCACCGATCCCCATCAGGGTGACCAGGATGAGAACTGCGGCGACGGTGTAGGGTCGCTTCAGTGCGGTTTCGACGACAGACATGCAAGGCCCTCAATTTGAGTGCCTTTGATCTTGGGCTAGCGAATCTGGGAAGTCAGGGGCCGAAAGTCACGACTAGAAGTGACTAAAGTCACATCCGCTTTGACAGCAGGGCGAGTTCAGTCCGGGTGTTGGCGTGCAGCTTTTCCATGATGCGGCTGATGTAATTCTTGATCGTGCCTTCCGCGAGCGACAATGTCTGGGCAATCTGCTTGTTGGTCATGCACTCGGCGATCAGCTCCAAAATCCGCTCTTCCTTATCGGTGAGTGGTTCGGTGATGGGCGCTCGCGCCGATACCACTGCAAGGCGTCCTGTCATCTCGCGCGGGCTTTCTTGCGGGGTGGGTGGGGACGCTGCCAGCCGGCGAAATTGGTCCATGACTTTGCGGGCGATCTGCGGCGTTAGTCGGGACTCGCCGCGTTTCAGCGCGCGGATGGTTTCCAGCAGTTCATCCTCGCTGGCATCCTTGAGAAGATAGGCTTGAGCGCCGGCGCGCACCGCCTCGAAGACCGTTTCGTCATCATCGAGGGTGGTCAGTACCAAGATCTGCGTGCCCGGCAATGCCTTGGTGATTTCCCGCGTGGCGGCGACGCCGCCCTTGAGCGGCATATGCAAGTCCATCAGAACGACGTCCGGCCGCAGCAGTTGCGCGAGTTCAACCGCCTCGACTCCGTTGCGCGCTTGGCCGACAACTTCCATGTCGGGTTCCATCGACAGCAAAATCGCGGCGCCGCGTCGCACCAGCGCCTGATCCTCCGCAATCACGATGCGAATGGTAGGGCTGTCGATTGGCTCACCGACGTTCACGCTAGCAACCCCGAACCCGCATGTCATCACCTCATGGTCTTGCCTTCTGCTGCCATCATGCGGCTTCACGCGAGCGGTTTGGAAGTGACTTTGGTCACCTGTTAGGGTGGGCGCATGAAATTCCTGTCCAGTTTGGACCCGAGGAGAAGCCTGGCCGCCGCGGCTATTTGGCTGATTGTCGGCCTCGCCATGACCTTTTCGCTCGCAGCAGCGGTTTGGGTGGGACACATTGCCCGCATGAATGTGTTGGAGCAGCATGTGCGCCGCTTATCGCTTGAAACGGATCAACTGGGCACCGACTTGAGCCAAGCGCTGGCCGCACGGCTCGATGCGGTACGCAGCACCGCGGCCCTAGCGCGAGCCGACGGCGGCGCACCGGTTGACGTGCGTCGTGTTTTTGAAAAACTCGAGGCCGCGTATCCGCATCTGGAGTGGCTGGCGGCGGCCGACGCGCGCGGTGTGGTAATCGCATCCCGCTTGCCGCAACCGGACGACGCGGCCGCGCACGCCCAGTCGTGGGCCCTCGCTGGGTTGCGAGGACTCTGGCTCTACGTCGGGGGTTCCGAATCGCTCGCCTCGTCGCCTTCATCGAACACGGTGACCGAACTGGGTGACTTGGCCATTCCTGTGCACGATGATTTGAATCGACCGCTCGGCGTGGTTGCCAGTCATGTCAGCTGGCGGCGGGCCGCGAATCATCCGGAGCGTCTCACCGACGAACCCAACATCGTCACCGAAGTCAGCGTCCTCGATCAGTCGGGTCTGGTGCTGTTGGGTCCACGGGATCTGGTCGGCAAGCCCTGGCCCGGCGTGGCCGAGACTTCAGGAGATGGGCTGGAAGCCCCGCGGTTCGAGCGGCTTCCGGATGGGCGCCGCGTGCTCATCGCCCGTTCCCCCTTGAGCGCCACCGATGAAATCAATGCGCTCGGCTGGCGGGTTCAATTAAGCGATCCCAACGAAAGGGTGTTTCAGCGTGCCAATGCAGTGGCGCTGCGAATTTTGGAAGTTTCACTGTTTCTCGGCGTGCTGACGTGTGTGCTTGGGATTTTAGGCGTGAGGCAATTGACCCGACGACTGCAAAGGCTGGCGCTGTCGGTAGCCAGCGTCGGACAGGAGTCGAAGGGTATCGAGGTACCCACCGGCGCCGATGAGGTCGCCCGCCTCGGCCATGCATTCTCCAAGCTGCTGGAGGAGTTGGCCCAAGAGCGCGGTGAACTTGAGCATCGCGTGGCAGTGCGCACGCGTGAAGTCGAGCGCCTCGCGGATGAATCCCGTTACGCGGCCATCGTGCGGGAACGATTGCGGATCGCCCGGGACTTACACGACACGCTGGCCCATTCCATGATGGCGATCTTGAGTGAAATTCGATTTCTTCGCAGGCTGCAGGACCGAGATCCCAAAGCGCTGGCGAAGGAACTGGCGCGCGCCGAACTGATCGCGCACGAAGGCCTGCAGGAAGCGCGCAGGGCCATTACCCAGATGCGCGCCACGGCGGTGCGCGAATCAGGCCTGGGGCCCGCGCTCGCCGAGGTGTTCGAGCGCTTCGTTAATTCCACCGGGATCACCGGCGAATTCCAGGCAGACGATGCCGGTGCGCGGTTTGGCGATGAGCGAGCAGAGACCCTCGTGCGCATGGCTCAGGAGATTTTGCGCAACATCGAGCGTCACGCCAAAGCGACCAAGGTCTCGCTTCGGCTGAGCTCGGATGATGAAACCACGTTAACGCTGCAAATCGAAGATAACGGCGTGGGCTTCGAGCCCCAGGAGATCCCCGCGGGTCACTTCGGGATTCTCGGGCTGCGTGAACAAGCCGAACTCATTGGCGCAGAGCTCGTAATACAGAGTAAGCCCGAGCAGGGAACGCTGGTGCGGGTGGTGCTGCGAGTGTCCCCGGTTGTATTTTAACGAGCGACTCGATCCGCACTAATGTGACCCGCGAAAATCGTGCCGATGCAGCTGTAGCCAGGGTGCCAAGTGAAACACGCTCATCACCAGGTACATAGTCGTCATTCCATTCCACGGCAGGCCGGCCGTGGCGGCCGAACACAGGGGGTGCGCGCTGCCGCCGGCATCGATCCCGTTCAGCAACGCCATCAGCGCGAAGGTCGGCGCGGCCGCAAGCGACAACCCTTGGCGAAAGACACGCGTCATTCAGCGCCCGTTCTTGAAGGCGGCTTCGCCGGCATCGGACACTGCCACCCACTTTGGGTCAGGTGGGGCATCGGGAACATACGAATCGTGCCAATTCCACCATTTGTAGGGGCGGGTTTGCGGGTAGCCCTCGGGGGAATCCTCCCAGAGTTCTTGGCGCCCCAGTGCCGTCATGTCGAGATAGCTCCATACCGTTCCCATCGCCTCATCGCCGCGGCCGTTGATGAAGTAGGTGCGAAAAATCTGTTCGCCGTCGCAGATGAAGGCGTTGTGGCCATGCCATTCATCCACCCCGAAGTCCTTGTCGAAATCATCGGTGATCGTGACCCACGGCATGTGCCAACCCATGCGTGCCTTCAGCTTCGCGATGGCGGGTTGCGGCGCACGCGAGGCATACACCAGCGTGGTGTCGCGCGCGTTCAAGTGCGCCAGATGGCCGACCTGGTCGGCGCCCAGAGAACAACCGATACAGGCGTGATCGGGCCAACCGTGCACGCCGGGTTCGAAAAACGCGCGGTAAACGATGAGTTGCCGGCGACCTTGAAACAGGTCGTGAAGTCCCACCCGGCCGGAGGGGCCGTCAAAGGCATAAAACTTATCGACCGCAAGCCGCGGCATGCGGCGGCGCTCGGCGGCCAACGCGTCGCGGGTTTTGCTGAAGGCCTTCTCTTGGACGAGCAGACGCTGGTGCGCGGCATCCCATTCTTGCCGCGTCACGATCGGTGGGGTTTTCATGTTGACTCTCTCCTCTTTGTCACTCGAATTATTCTGCAGCGATTCGATCGGGGCGGGGGAGTGACAAAGATGACGGGATTCAAGGGTCGCCCTATGATGGCGACACTCATCTCAACTCAAGGCATCCCATGCGCAGGCTTTCTATTGCACTCACTTTCATGGCGGGTTCGGCCTGCCTCTCCGCCATGGCTGCCGACGCGCCGACGCCGCCCGCCGCCAAAGCGCCGGATGTTGCCGCCGATATCAACAAGCCGCGCGCCGATGCCCGTCGGATCAGTTTCGATACGACCGAAGGCACGTGGATGTCGGTGGATGTGTCCCCGGATGGCCGCACACTGGCATTCGATCTCTTGGGCGACATCTACACCTTGCCGATCAGCGGCGGCACCGCCCGGGCCATCAGCACCGGACCGGCGTGGGACTCGCATCCACGCTACTCGCCGGATGGCAAAACGATTGCGTTCAGCAGCGACCGTGGCGGCATCGAAAATATTTGGCTGATGGATGCGGACGGCGGCAATCCCCGCCCTCTGACGACCGAAAAGGATGCCTACGTTCGCAGTGCCGCCTGGACGCCGGACGGTAATTACATGGTGGCCCGCAAGGAGGATGGAAAGCGTGCGGGCATTCCGCCCGTGGAGCTGTGGGTCTATCACCGTGAGGGCGGCGGTGGCATCAAGCTCACATCGGCTGACGATGCCAATAATGCGGGCGGGGCGGTAGTCTCCAAAGACGGCCGCTATATTTATTACTCGGTGCGTCCGCGCTCGTTCAACTACATCCCCAATCTCAGCAACGGGCTGTGGCAGATCGTCAGATTCGATCGGGTGACCTCGCAGACCTTGCCCATCACCTCAGGGTATGGCGGAGCGGCGCGCCCTGCGATCTCGCCGAATGGCAAGGTGCTGGTGTACACCTCCCGGCGCGATGACGACACCGTGCTGATCGCGCGCGACCTGGGCAGCGGCGCGGAACTTATTTTAGCCCAGCCCGTGACGCGCGATGAGCAGGAGGGCTTCGCGCAGATGGACTTATGGCCGAACTACGCTTTCACGCCCGACGGTGCGGCGGTCATTTTCTCCGATCGCGGCAAGTTGGTGCGGGTTGAAGTGTCCACCGGGGCGCGTCACGAAATCCCGTTCACGGCGCATGTGGATCAATCGCTTGCCCCGCTGGTGACATGGCAGGAGAAGACCGAGCAGGGCCCGGTGCGTGCGCGCATCATCCGCTGGCCGAGCGAATCGCAAAACAATAAATTTGTCGCCTTCGAGGCGTTCGGCCGAATTTGGCTGCAGAGCCTCGCCGATGGCAAGCCGACCGGTGCGCCGCGCCGGTTGACCGTGGACAACAAGGCGGCGTCGCCGCGCGAATACGCGCCCGACATTTCTCCCGACGGTCAGTGGATCGCGTTTGTGTCCTGGGGCGACAGCGAAGCCGGTCAGGTGTGGAAGGTTCGCGCACAGCCGGGCTCGAAGCCCGTGCGGCTGACCACCCAAGCCGGTCATTACGCCAATCCCACCTGGTCGCCCGACCAACGCCACATTGCCGTCAGTCGCGGATCAGGATTGGAATTGCGCGGTCGACAGCCGGAGGACGAGGAGTACTTCACGCTGGCCGTGCTCTCCTCATCAGGCGGCGACGTGCAACCGGTGGTGGCGGTCAAGCCGGGCGAAGCCAACAAGTTCAATCCCCAGGCGTTCTGGAGCGCCGACAGCACGCGGCTGTTGTACCTGGAACCGCAGGAGACCAAGAAACCGACTGACGATCCGAAGAGTGATCTGGTGTCGGTTCGTCTCGACGGGACGGACAGCAAACATCTTTTACGATTGCCGGCTGTCGGGGAACTCGTGCCGTCGCCCGATGAGCAATGGGTGGCCTACACATTGGACGACAATGTGTACGTGACACCGATGCCTGGCGTCGTTGCCAAAGAACCCGCAGAAGTCAGTCTCAAGGATGGTGCCGTGCCCATCTATCGACTCTCCGATGATGCGGGTGGCTACGTGCGTTGGGCGGATGGCGGCAAGGCGTTGACTTGGACGCTCGCGAGCACCTTCCATCGATTGCCCTTAAGCAATGCGCTCGAGTTCGTTCGGGCGAGACAGCGCGAAGCCGAACAGAAGGGAAAATCGGACGGCGCCGATGCGCCCAAGGATGACAAGGCCGACAAGAAGCCAACGGTCCCTCCATCCGAGTCGATCGAACTGACCCTGACGGCGCCGCGGGCCACCGCCACCGGCTCGTTCGTACTGCGCGGTGCCCGAATCATCACGGAGAACGGCGATACCGTTTTGGAACATGCGGATGTGCTGGTGACTGACAGCCGAATCGCCGCGATGGGGACCACCGGCAGCATCACCGTGCCCGCCGGCGCGAAGGTGTACGACGGGGAAGGCAAGACCGTCATCCCTGGGCTCATCGATACCCATGCGCACTTGCACTACTCGGCCTACGAAATCTTTCCCGAGGCCAAGTGGCAATATCTTGCCAATCTCGCCTATGGCGTCACCACGGTGTACGACCCGTCTGCGCCGTCTTTGGATGTGTTCAGTCAGGCGCAGGATGTGGAAGCGGGTGTGATGATCGGCCCGCGGGTGTACTCCTCGGGGACCATTCTTTACGGCGGTCAACAGACGGGTATCTATGCCGAGATCAACAGCCTCGATGATGCGAGGCGCCAGGTTCGGCGCATGCAGGCGTATGGCGCGCGCATGATCAAGGTGTATCAGCAGCCGCGTCGCTCGCAGCGCATCTGGCTGGCGCAGGCCTGCCGCGAGCTGCACATGCTGCTGACCGCCGAAGGCGGCGGCGAGTTGTCCACGGATCTGACCATGGTCACCGACGGATACACGGCCTGGGAGCACGCGCTTCCGGTGCAGCTGAGCAGCGATGCGGTCAACTTCATCGCCCAGTCGAAGACCTTCTACACTCCAACGTTGCTGGTGGCCTATGGCGGTCCGTGGGGCGAGCTGTACTACTGGCAGAACCAGAACCCGCATGATGACGCCAAGTTGAATCGCTTCGTGCCGCACGACTCCATCGACAAGATGGCCCGACGGCATCCGTGGATTTGGCCGAACGAGTATTTCTTTCCCATCGTGGCGCACGGCGCTGCGGAAGTGCTGCGTGCGGGCGGCAACGTCTCGCTCGGCGCGCACGGACAATTGCAAGGGTTGGGGCCGCATTGGGAGCTGTGGGCCATGGCGGGCGAGGGCGCCGCGCAAAAGAATTACGCCATGACACCGGCCGAAGCATTGCGGGCCTCGACCATTCTGGCAGCCGAGAAGCTTGGGCTGGCGGTGGACTTAGGCTCCATTGAAGTGGGCAAGCTGGCGGACTTCGTGGTGCTGAACGCCAACCCGTTGGAGGACATCCACAACTCGGTCAAGATTCAGTGGGTGGTGAAGAATGGCGAGGTATGGGATGGGGAGACGATGAAGGCGCTGTGGCCGCGCGAAGCGGCGGCGCCTACATTTTTCTGGCACTCGCGTTGAGCGGAGTTGGATGGATGCGCTGATCACGACTTCGGCGCGGGCGTTGGCGGTCGGCGACCTCATCGGAGTGCTGAGCCAGGTCGGCCTGCGGACTGATGCGCCTGCGTTGGCGCTGCGCGGTATCGCGATGGCGCAGCTCGGAGAAACCAGCCGGGCGAAAGCGCTGCTGCGAGAGGCTGCCCGCCGTTTCGGCGCGCACGAATCCGTGGCGCGCGCCCGTTGCATCGTGGCAGAGGCGGAAATCGCGCTGGTCTCCCGCGACCTGGGACGGCAACCGAAAGCGCTGAGCACGGCCCGCGCTGCGCTCGAACGGCAGGGAGATTGGATCAACGCGGCTCACGCACGGCATCTCGAGATTCGGCGCCTGCTGTTGGTCGGACAGCTTGATGCCGCCGAGGCCGCATTTGCAACACTGGATCCGGCGCCCTGGCCGCCCGCTCTGCGAGCCTCCTACGAACTGATCGCGGCGGGCGTGGCGCTTCGCCGTGCCGAACGGGCCGCGCGCCAATCGCGAAGACCTGCGCTGATCGCCGAGGTCGAACGGGCCAAGGTCGTGCTTCAGTCGCCGGCCGCACGCGTGACCTGCGATGGCGTTGAGCGCACGGTGAATCTCGCCGAAGTCGAAGCGCTGTTGGCGCGCGCGACGCTGGTCGTCGATGCCTGCCGTCAGGTCGTGCGCGGCGTTGGCCCGGTCATTGATTTCACCCGGCGTCCCGTCATGTTCTCGCTGGTCCGCGCGCTTGCGGAAGCGTGGCCCAGCGATGTGACGAGGAATGCGCTCATTGGACGCGCCTTTCGTGCCAGGCGGGTGGATGGTTCGCACCGAGTACGCTTGCGCGTGCAGATGGCGCGTGTGCGCGGTGCCCTGCGACCGTTCGCGAATGTGACGGCCACACCCGCCGGCTTCGCGCTGACCCTGCGTCATGCGCGTCGTGTTTCTGTGTTGGCGCCCCTGGTCGACGATCAGCATGCCGCGTTGCTCGCGCTGCTGGCGGACGGCGAGGCCTGGTCGAGTGCGGCTTTGTCGGTGGCGCTCGGTGCCGGTCCGCGCACGGTGCAACGCGCACTGAAATCGCTGGCCGCGGACCGCAAGGTGCTGTCCTTTGGCCGTGGACGTGCGTGTCGCTGGACGGGCGCGCCCGCGTTGGGATTCACGACAACTTTGTTACTCCCGGGACCTCTGCCAAATGACTAAAATTGCCTGATGAAAAAATCCAAAGCCGAGATCGTGCGCGAGTACGGACCGTTTGCCGGTGCGCAGCGGATCAACGGCGTGACCTTCGATGGCAACGACGTTTGGTATGCGGCCGACGACAAACTGGTCGCTTTCGATCCCGACACGGGAAACTCCGTACGCTCCCTCCCGGTTTCGGCCGAATCCGGCACCGCCTTCGACGGCAAGCATCTGTATCAGTTGTCGCAGGGCAAGATTCAGAAGATCGATCGTGACAGCGGTGAAATCGTTGCAACCGTCCCGGCGCCCGAGGGCGGTAATTCAGGCATGGCCTGGGCGGAGGGAATGCTCTGGGTCGGACAATACCGCAATCGCAAAATCCTACAGGTTGAGCCAACGACGGGCGCAGTCATGCGCGTCATCGAGTGCAGCCGGCAGGTGACCGGGGTGACCTGGGTCGACGATGAACTGTGGCACGGCACCTGGGATGACGATCGGGGTGAATTGCAGCGCCTGGATCCCGCCACGGGAGAAGTGCTTGAGGTCCTCGAGATGCCGGCTGGCATCGGTGTTTCGGGTCTTGAAAGCGACGGCGCGGATCGGTTCTTCTGCGGCGGTGGCAGCAGCGGCAAGGTGCGTGCCGTGCGGCGGCCACCGTAGTACCCTGCAGTGATTAGTCGTGGCCCACCTTATCGAACTTGCGGCGCGCACGTTCCACCTCTTTGAGATTTTCCGCAGCCCACACCCATACGCCGCAGAATGCCGCGCCCAGGCTTAAGCCCAGTCCGGTGAGACGGTATTCGACTCGCGGCGGCACGACCGGATGAACCGTTCGGGTAATCAATCCGTCCCGCTCCATCTGGCGCAAGGTTTGCGTGAGCATCTTTTGGCTGATGCCTTCGACGAATTCGCTCAGGCGGGTAAATCGAAGCTCGCCTTTTTCCGTTAACACCTCAAGGACCAGCATGGTCCACTTGTCCGCCACGCGCCCGATCAGGTCGTTGACCAGCGCTTCGATGCGAGGGTCGATGTCACGCGGCGGAGTTTGGGCTGCATATTTCTTGGCTTTCTCGATTTCTTGCGGCGTGAAGCGCGGAACTGCAGTCACTTGACACTCTCCTTTTGGTACGTATAGCACTTTGCGGTGCCTTCTTTCGTTTGGAGAGTGTAAGCGCTAGGATGCTCGCAAGCAATCAAACACTGGAGAATCCCATGAAACTTGAGAATAGAACCATTTTGATCACCGGTGGAACGAGTGGCATCGGCCTGGAAATCGCTGAGCAACTGCTGAAGCGCAATAACACGGTAATCGTCACCGGCCGGGACGCGCGCAAGCTCGATGCCATCCAGCGAACGCATCCCACGGTGCATACCTACAACAGCGATGTGAGCGACGCGGGCGCGATCGCGGCGCTGTATGAGAGCGTGACCACGAAGTTTCCGGCGCTGGACACGCTGATCAACAACGCCGGAATCATGCGCAATCTGGACCTTACCCAAGCACGGGGATTGGACGACGTGACGCGCGAAATCCAAATCAATTTGAGCGGTCCCGTCAGAATGGTGCAACAGTTCCTGCCGCATCTGCTCGGACGTCAGAACGCATTGATCGTGAACGTATCCTCCGGCCTCGCTTTCGTCCCGATGCCGATTTCTCCGATCTACTGCGCGACCAAAGCGGCGATTCACTCCTTCAGTCAATCATTGCGCGTGCAGATGAAGGGAACTTCCGTCACGGTCATCGAGCTCGCACCACCCGCCGTGGAGACACCGCTGCTGCGCGGCGAATTTGCGGAGGAAATGAAGGATCAGAAGGGAATGGATGTGAAGAAGTTTGCCAGTCACGCACTTTCGGCCATCGAAGCCGGACACCTGGAGATTCGTCCGGGCCTCAGCAATGTGCTGAAGGCCATGAGCCGGATCGCCCCCGGTTTCATGCTCAAACAATTGTCCAAGATGATGAAACCTGCGAGATCTGCTCAAGATGCTTTAATCTAATCGAGCATCGAAGTTCGTTTTCATCAATGAGAGCGAGCTACCCGCGGTGCTGCTCGAGCTTTGGACTCCGTAATTCCCAACAACCGGGTGTCATACCAGACGATCAAGTCCCCACCCTTCGCGCGCAATGCGTTGCGCACCGCGGAATCATTGGATCCCGGCGGCAAATCCAGCAGGTCTGCAACCATTTGCTGAAAACCTTCGATGCTCTCTCGATTGGGTGTTTTCACGGCTTGGTGAGGCTAGTCCTGCCGTATTGCAACGAGATGACAGGCGCTCGCTAAGCCGCGTCGGACGCCTGCGGTGCCGGTCGCACCGGAAGCAGTATAAATGTTACGACGAATGCGCATACCGTGGTCGCCGCAATCGCGGCTACCATGGGCAACAGTGTGCCATTGGCAAAGAGGCCGCTGATGCCCATGACTCCGGCGGAAATAAGCATGTGGACCGTGCCGAAAAGCGCTGAGGCCGTTCCCGCGATCCGTCCATAGTGCTCAAGGCCGAGTACCATGGCATTCGGCATGATGGGTCCCAAAAATCCATAGCCAATGAACAGAACGCCCGCGATCACCCGCAGGTCATCCACGCCGGCAATCACCAGCATCAGCAGTGTCAGCATTGAAAGGGTCACACCAAAGACCGCCGTCTTGACCACGCGAATGAGCGAGAAATGCGCTACCAGCCAGCCGTTGACTTGAGCCATGGCCACAAATGCAATGGCGTTCAGCGAAAAGCACAGGCTGTATTGCGTAGGGGTCAGGCCGTAATGTCCGATGAGAATGAACGAGGAGTTGGCGAGATAAATCATGAAGGCGCCGAACGAGAAGCCTGACAGGGCGCTCAGTCCCAGAAAATGCGTGTCTCTGATCAGTCCCGAGTAGTTGCCCAAAATGTGATGCCACGAACTTGACCGCCGGGCTGCTGTCGAGCGACTCTCTTTCAACAGTAGCAGCACCAGCAGCAAGCCGAGTACCGCGGCGGTCGCGACCAGCACGAAAATAGTCCGCCATCCCGTGGCGGCAACCACCAGGCTGCCGACCAGCGGCGCCAGAATGGGTGAGATGCTGAAGACCAGGATCAGCAGACCCATCATGCGCACCGCCTCTTGGCCGTTATAAAGATCACGAACGATGGCGCGAGTCAGCACCATGGTCGCGCAGGCGCCAATGCCCTGCAACATTCGCAAAGCGACCAGCGTCTCGATGCGCGAGGCGAATGCACAACACGCGCTTGCGAGCGCGAATACAGTGAGCCCGAAACAGATCGGCAACTTGCGGCCCAGGATGTCGGATGCCGGTCCATAGACTAGCTGACTCAAACCGGCTGCGACGATGAAAGCCACCAGGCTCAATTGCACTTGTACGGTGCTGGCATGCAATTCCCTGCCGATGGCCGGCAGGCCCGGCAGGTACATGTCGATGGCAAACGGTCCGATGGTCGACAGCAAGCCTAGGATGAGGGCGGTGCGGATGAATCCGGTTTTCAAAGTGGCGGCGCTGCGGCCGCGCGGTCCATGAGGTAGGCCTGTGCCGAAATCGAAATCAAGTACGCGTGAATGTCATCGACCTGCTGCTCGCTGAACACATCGTCCCACTGCGGCATGCCGAGCGGCCTTAGCAGCCCGTTGAGAACGATTTGCTTGAAAGCATCATGGGTGGCCGCGCTCATGCGGCGCAGATCCGGGGTTGCGCCGCGCGTGCCGGCATTCAAATGGCAGCGCCCGCAGTTCTGTGCGAACAGGCGTGCGCCGTTGTTAATCTGCTCGGGCGATGCCGTGTTGGCCGGCGGTTCGGGAACGGGCGGCGGCGGTGGCAGCAGCGGCGGCAGCGGGGGATTCACACCGCCGAGTTTCAACGCGATGACCCGTCCTTGATTGCCATATCGATCCGCTGCGCTGCCCGGCGGCGGTGCATAGGACAGCGGACCTCCGCCGAGTCCCGCCATGACGGCAATATATTGTTCGCCATCGATGACATAGGTCATGGGCGCGGCGATGATGGAACTGCCGAGGTCGATCGCGCGCAGCAACTCACCGCTGCGCGCATCATAAAAGTTAAGGTTGCCCTCGATGTCGCCTTGCACGATGATTCCCCCGGCCGTGGCCAGTACACCGCTGCGGTCAAATAAATTGGGTTCTTCGTGCCGCCATACCCGCTGTTGTCGGATGGGATCCCAGGCATCCAGATAAGCGCTGATACGCTTTGAAGGCACGCCGGCGGTGAGTTCGGGTGCATCCAAGGCGGCGCGCAGCTCCGTGGACAGGTTCGGCGGCGGCGGCATCTTGAATGCGCCCAATGCGATGCTCGAGGTCTCTGAGTTCGTCAGGCCCACGCGCCGCTCATGGGTTTGCGCCGCATCGAACAGAATGTTCGCGCCCTCGCTCACGGGAATGTACACCAGCCCGCTTTGCGAGCTGTAAGCCATGGGCGTCCAACTGTGCGCACCGCCGCCCCACGGAAATACAGCTTTCGGGCCATTGGTGTAGTCGGCGGCCTGAGTATTGATGATGGCGCGGTGCGACTTCGGATCGATGCCGGTGGTCCAATTGACCGGCACAAAATTCTTGGCGGAGATCAGGGCCCCGCTGGAACGGTCGAACACGTAGAAGAAACCGTTCTTGGGCGCGTGCATGAGCACGCGGCGACGCCTGCCGTCGATCGAGAGATCGGCCAGGATCATCGGCGCGGTGGAGTCGTAGTCCCATTGATCGCCGGGCACCTCCTGGTAGTACCAGGCGAGCCGGCCGGTCCGGGCATGGATGGCCAGGATCGAGCAGGTAAAAAGATTGTCGCCGCCGCGGGGGCTTCGGGTTTTGGCGGCCCAGGGTGCCGCATTGCCCGTCGCGACATACAGAAGATCGAGCCTCGGGTCGTACACCATGCCATCCCAAACGGGTGCGCCAAGACCCACGTCCCAGCGGCTGTGCGGATCCCAGGTGGCGGCGGCGTGTTTGAGTTCGGGGTTTTCGAACGGCAACGTCGGATCACCGGGCACGGTGAAAAAGCGCCATCGCAGTTTTCCCGACGCGAGATCGTAGGCGCTCACATAACCGCGTCCGTCATATTCACCGCCGGCGTTGCCGATGACCACTTGCTCACCGGCGATCTCGGGGGCGCCGGTGCTGGTGTAGCCGCGGGTGTGGTCGGTGATCGTGTCGACCGTCCAGCGCACGTGGCCCGTCGCAGCATCGAGTGCAAACAGCCGGCCGTCCAACGCCGCGACATACACCGAGCCTTTCCATACGGCGACACCGCGGTTGACGACGTCGCAACAGGTTTTGCGCGCGGTTTGCCCGTCGACTTGCGGATCGAACGCCCAAATTTCATGGCCGCTCCTGGCATCGAGCGCATACGCGCGGCCCGAAACGCCCGATGTGTACAGCACCCCGTCGACGACAATGGGCGTGGCTTCAAGGCCTCGATTGGTGTGAGTGGCGAAGTCCCAAGCGAACCCGAGCTGCTCGAGGGTCCCGGCATTGATGGAAGCGAGTGGCGAATAGTGGGATTTGCCGGCATCCCGTCCTGCGGTCATCCAGGTGCCCGGTTCGTGGTCTGCCGCGAGCAGTCGGGCGCGATCGACTTGGGCGGCTGTGCTGGGTTCGGCTCGGCTCGGGGAAGAACCCAACGCCGCTGTGGCGCAAAGCAGGATGCCGAATGCAAGTTTACGAAGGGCCATCTGGCGTCCATTAATAACTGGTCAGTCAGTTATAAATAAGGTGGATTGGGATGGCAAGAACTTCCGCATTGGGCACGCGTGGCTAAGTTATGATTTCGCATGGGCCGACCAAAAACCGTCAGCGATGAAGATCTGTCGCGAGTCGCCCGCGCGGTGTTTCTTCGCGAGGGTACCGACACGCCGGTGGCCACCGTCGCCAAGGAGTTGGGGATCACCCCGGCGGCGTTGTTTCATCGGGTCAAGACCAAGGAGCGGCTGCTGGTTCTCGCGCTGTGGCCGGGCGAGCCCGAAGCGGTGTCTTTATTGACGTCCGCGCCTCCCGCTGCCGGCACCGCCCGCCCGCAACTGCTCAAGATCCTCTATGGTCTGAACGAATTTCTGGCGGTCGCCGTCCCTGCGGCCTTTTTATTGCACCGAGGCGGCGTGAGTGCGCGGGGGCTTCGCGGCAAGAATGCGCCGTTGATGATACGGCTGCGGGGCATGCTGGCCGAATGGCTGGAGGGGGCGCTCGGGCACGCCGAGTTCAGCTCCGGTACTGGTCGCATCGCATCCGAGGCGATCTTGGGCGCACTCGAGGCGCGGCAAATGCATGCCTACTTATGCGAATTTCATTACACGACCGCGCAAAATAACCGCTTCGTACGAGATTTGGTTGATCAGGTGCTGCGAACGCAGTGAGCGGCGTTCAATGGTGTTGTGAGAGGAAGACTACGCCTTATCTGGGTTGTTGAGTTCGAACGGCTTAGGCATCATCTTACGATCTGCGACGGCGCATAGTCTCGATAGAGCGCGAGAATGACGCTGTTGCGGTCCTCCCACCATGAATCCTCCGCCTCGCTACGTGAGCAGGTGGAGCAGCTGTCCCAGGCGGTGGAAGCGCGCGACACCTTTATTGCCGTTGCAGCCCACGAATTGCGCAATCCGATGATGCCCATCATGGGCCAGATCGAACTGCTGTCATCCGCAATCCGCGCGGGCAGGTGTTCGCTGGAGATGGCGGACGAGCGGCTCGGTAAGATTCAACGAACCATTCAGCAATACATGAAGCGGGCGGTCGTGTTGCTTGACGTCTCGAGGCTCAACAGCGGCAGCTTTCGGCTGCAACCCGTGAATTGCGATCTGACAGTGTTGATGCAAGAAATCGCCGAACAGTTTGCGGCCGCCGCCCAATATTCGGGAGTGACACTGTCGGTCACTTACCCGCAGTGTGCTGCGGGCTTGTGGGATCGACTGGCGGTCGAGCAGATCATCGACAATCTGCTGTCGAACGCCATCAAGTATGGCGGCCGAGGTGCTGTAGAGCTGACCCTCACCGCCGCTGAGCGCAGTGTCGTGATTGAAGTCCGTGATCACGGCAAGGGCATTGCGCCGGCTGATCGAGCCCGGATTTTCGAGCGCTTCGAGCGCGCGGTGGGGCACAACGAGTACCGCAGCGGCTTTGGCATCGGGCTGTGGGTGGTGGGTCAGCTCATCCATGCCATGAACGGCACCATTTCGATCGAGGATCCTCCCGGCGGCGGCGCCCTATTTAAGGTGAGCCTGCCAAGGGCCGCCGAGGTTTTAACGTGACGGATCGATTGGAACGTTTTGTGAGCGGCGTTGTAGGGTTGGATGCCGTGTTGAACGGCGGATTCTTTCAAGGCGGCATTTACCTCATTCAAGGGGCGCCTGGCACGGGCAAGACCACCATCGCCAATCAGATTTGCTTCAACACGGCCGCTGAAGGCAAGCAAGCGTTGTACGTCACCCTGCTGACGGAATATCACTCCCGCATGGTGCAGTACATGGGTCGCCTGTCATTCTTCGATGAGTCCCAGCTGCCGGACCATGTGAATTACATCAGCGCCTTCAACGTGATGCGTTCTGAGGGTCTTGGTGGTCTGTTGTCGCTGATTCGGCGCGAAGTGTTGGCCAGGAAAGTAACCACCCTGGTGGTCGACGGAATCATCGCGGCCCAACGCGCCGCGCGCGATGAACAAAACTTCAATGAATTTATTCACGAATTGCAGGGTGTCGCTCTCGGCGCCAACTGCACCGTGTTCCTGATCGCCAGCACCAGCCGCAGCGCTCAAACCACGCCGGAGCACACCCTCGTCGACGGCATCGTTGAGCTCAGTGATCAATCACAGGGTTGGTCGGCCGTACGCACGGTCCAGGTGACCAAGAGTCGGGGCTCAACGTTCCTGCGTGGCAAACACAGTTATCGGATCACCGACGCCGGCGTGGTCATCTTCCCGCGCACTGAGGCGATCTTGTTTGAACCGACCGTGGCCGACAAAAACAGCTTGCGCCGAGTCAGCACCGGCGTCATCGAATTGGATGCCATGCTCAGTGGGGGGCTGCCCGAAGGCTCCACGACACTGTTGGTCGGACCCTCCGGCATTGGCAAAACCACGTTCGGTTTACAGTTCCTATCGGCCTGCACTCGTGCGGAGCCCGGCCTGATGCTGGGATTCTACGAAATGCCCTCGCGTATTCAGGCGAAGGCCGAGCAGGTCTGCAAGCCGCTGACTGCCTTGTTCGACGATGGCGTCGTGGAAATGCTGTGGCAACCCCCGACCAGCGATTTGCTGGATGAATATGCCGATCGGGTGCTGTCGGCGGTGCGGCGTCGAGGTGTTCGTCGGCTGTTTCTGGATGGTCTGGGGGCGCTGCAAAAAGCGCCGGAGCATGAGCAAAGAATGCAGCAGTTTCTCCCCGCCCTGACCAACGAACTTCGCGCTCGCGACGTCACCACGATTTACAGCTTTGAGGCCGGCAACATGGTGGGCTCGTCCGGACCGGTCTCGTTTGGGGATATTTCGGTGGTCGCCGAAAACCTGATCTCACTGCGATATATCGAGCAGGGGGCGCGCCTGCACCGCTTGATCTCCATCATGAAAGTGAGGGACAGCGAGTTTGATCCCATGCTGCATGAGTTCGTACTGAGCGGAGCCGGGCCGCAGGTGTCCGCATCGACGCAAAGCGCGGAGTCGATCATGGGTGTCGTCGAACGCGACTCGCTTGACTCGACGAAGTCGGCTTAATGGCCAAGGTGATCATCATCGATGATGAATTCGGCATCGCGGAGCTGCTTCAGGCCGTGTTGGTCGATGAAGGTCATGATGTGTTGACGGCATCCAATGGAAAGCATGGGTTGGAGCTCGTGGAGGGGCAAACGCCGAATATCATTTTCTTGGACTTCATGATGCCGGTCATGGATGGCGCAGCCGTTCTGCAACGCTTGTCGAAGTCCGCCGAATTGCGCGACATCCCGGTGGTCATGATGAGTTCGATTCCGGAAGCGAGCGTCGCGCAGCGGTGCGAGGGCTACATGATGTTCTTGCGCAAGCCATTCAGCGTTTTCCAAGTCATCGATATCGTGAACAAGCTGGTTCCGCCTGAGCCGGCGCACAGCGAGTCACCGGCGGCGACATAATGCGTCCGGGAAAAATTTACAATCAGGGTGCGCGAGATCATCGAAGCGTGAGTCGCGGCTGACCCTAACCCTGTCGCAGTGTGACGATGACGATCTCGCGCGGAACTCCCAATCGCAACGGCAACCAATGCCCAAACCCCGCGCTCACATCCAGGCTCGCATCGCCTTGCTGATAAAGCCCGTGCAAGAATGGATAAAGGTCGAGGAGAGGTCGGCCAAATACACGGATTTGTCCACCGTGCGTATGGCTCGCCAGGGTGACTTGAGCGCCGTGCGCGACGGCGATTGGAAAAAATGCCGGATGGTGCGTCAGTGCAACGACGGTTTCGCCCGGCGGCACGCCCGCGAACGCAGCATCCGCCTCGGCGTTCATCAGCGAAACATCCAATTCCGGATGGTGCACTATCTGTCCTGTGGGGTCTGTCGGATATTTAATGCCGACGATATGCAGCGATGCGCCTTGCTTGTCGAGGGTCACGTTCTGGTTCAGCAGCAGATCGATGCGCGCCGAGTGTGACCGATAAATCGAGAGGATTTTCGCAAGCTCGCCGGACTCTTCATGATTGCCGAGGATGGCCACGAGATTGAACGGAGCATTGCTCAGCTCCAACGCCCGCATCGTGCCTTCGAGCTGATTGACGTCGTCGACCAGGTCGCCGGTGACGGCGATCACGTCCACGTGTTGCGCGTTGATGGCCTCGATCCCGCGGGTCAATTCCTCGGCATCGATGAAGTAGCCGATGTGAACGTCGCCCAAATTCGCGATGCGAAAGCCTTCCAAGGCGGCGGGCAAACCCACCACGCGAATCTCTTGCTGACGCACGACGAAGCTTGCGTCACTGCTGATCGCCAAAATAATGCCTGCTAGGGAGAAAGCGACGACGTAGGTCACCGGCAGAGCGCCCGATACGGCTTCGCGTTGTCGAAACGCCGCCGCCAGCAACCCGAAAGGGATCAGCAAGCAGGTGGCTGAGAGCATGCTGCCCAACCACAGAATCGCCAAGAGTCGTGCGACGGGAGCAGCCAACCCAAGCTGCGGAATGCCGAGCCACGCGGCGTGCACCAGCGCCGCCAATCCCCAAAAGACTCCCAGTGCGGAGGTGCTGCGCGCGGATCGCCAAGCGGCCGGCATGAATGCGCCCACGATCGCCGTCATCAGCAGCGATGCGACGAATACCGTCAAGGCGCTTCTCGTCAAGGCGCGGCGATGGGCACGTACAGCGCGCTCGAATGTTTCGCGTCATGAAACAAGCTGACCGTGACGGTGCGTGCGTCGGCCAGGGTTTCATCAGCGACCACACCGCCGGAGTTGTAATTTTTCTCGATCTGAATCGAGTTTGCCGCTGACAGCATCACCACCAGCCGACAGCCGCGACACACTTGGCGCGAGGCAAAGGTGAACCGATTGAAGTCGTACTTCAGCGGCGACTTGGTAGTCACGAGCTTCGCCGTGCGCAGGCTCTCGCGGTATCGCGCGCGCTCCATGTCGGTGGACAGCGGGGTGATGGTGCCGTTTGGACTGATTTCCGACACCGCGACGATGAAATCGGTATCCGGTTGATCGATGCCGATCCAGGCTTCCAGTCGGAAAAAGCCCGACAGCTCGGTGGCTTTGTCGAAGGGTGCCGATACATAGACGAGTTTGGCAGGATTGGCGAGATGCACCTGTTGGTCGAGCATTGAATCCTGCTCGCTCTCCGACTCGATCTTGGCCAGGGACAGATCCTTGGGATCGTAGACGTAGTGATCCGGCGCGCCGTGGGCCGCCGGTTGCGGGGCCATCGTGCCGGCCGAATAGATTTCCTTCGCACCATCGCCGTTCGAGCTGAGATAGAACGGCCGGGATTCCGCGGTGATGCCGGCGAGGGAATCCGCATACCGCCAACGCTCTGCGCCGGTCACATAATAGGCCACGGGCTTTTGTAGAAAGGCGGGTTTAGGGCCGCCCTCCATGGCATAGCGATACCAGTCAAGATGTAATTGCGGCAGATCCACCAAGCTTGCGGGCGCGAATTTGAGGCCCAGGAATTCTTGTTTCGGGGTGCGGGTTCCAGGATGGTCCCACGGTCCGATCACCAAGAAATGACGCGCCCTGCCTTCCGCTGACGCGGCCTGCATGTAGCGAGTGTAGTGGGCGAGCGCACCCGGCTGATCACCGTCGTACATGCCCGTGATGGTGAGAATGGGAATGGAGAGGCGGGCGTACTGCTCTGCAGTCGGATTGTAGGAATCCCAGTAGTCATCGATGGCCGGATGGGCGACCCATTCCTGAAAGAGAGGCGAGGGGTTGCCCACGAACTCATCGAGCTTGCGGTAGGGGATGCCGGCTTCGACCGCGTTTCTATATTTGCCGGTCCAGAAGGCGCTGTCTCCGAACAAATGATCCTGTGAGGTGTGGCCACTGGTGAAGGTCAGCCATTGCAGGTCATACGGCGCAAACAAGTTATTGGTCGCCGGAAAATCGACGCCGGCCGCCGGCGAGGCCACGGGCACAATCGTTGCCAGGTGCGGTGGGAATTCCTTGGCGGTCGCCCACTGATCGTAGCCCGCGTACGAGCCGCCCCACATGGAAATCTTGCCATTGCAGTAAGGCTGCTTCGCGAGCCATTCGACCACGTCATATCCATCCTTGGCTTCTTGTATCAACGGATGAAAGTCGCCTTCCGAGTTGCCCCGACCGCGAACATCCACGGTCAGAAATGGATAGCCGTGGGCGGCGAAGTACATGCCGCGGTCGTGATAGCTCTGACCGATATACGGCGTCAATGTGAACAGACAGGGTTTGGGGTCTTTGAGGTTGGCCGGTTTGTACACGGTGGCGTTCAGCTGCACCCCATCGCGCAGGGGAATTTTCACACCCCACTGCAGCTCAACCTTGGCCACGTCGGCCAGGGCAGCGGGTGCTATGGATTCGGCGGATAAGGACAGTGGAACGGAGACGCCGATCCAAACCATGAGCGCATACCAACGATTCATAGACACCCCTCAACTGAAGTCCCGACATTGTGCCGATTTATCGCGCGCGCCGCTGCAAAGAACGCGCGCGCACTTCAAGACTATTGCAGAACCCAATCAGTAAGGGCCTACTAAAGAATGGATTCAGAGGGCAACTCATGAAATGTATTGGACGACCCGCTCAGATCATGTCGAGCGCGACTGCAGCGATCGCACTGCTGTCGTCGTTCGTATTCTCAGACGCGCAACCCAGCACCGGCGGCGCCCATGAGCTCCCGCTCAGCCGCTATGTACATCCCGGGACGCTGGTAACATTGCCCGGCGGTGGTCGGCTGAATCTGCGGTGCGTGGGCGATGGCGCGCCGACCGTCCTGTTCACGGCGGGAGCCGGTGACCAAAGCCTGACCTGGCGCGGCATGCAGTCTCGATTGCCGCAGACGGTTCGCTCTTGTGCCTGGGATCGACCGGGTTTCGGATTCAGTGATCCGACCTCGGAGCCCTTGGACGTGACTCACCTCACCAACGACCTCGAGGCGGCGCTGAAGGAAGCACAGATCGCGCCACCCTACGTGCTGGTCGGTCATTCGCTCGGCAGTTTCGAGACGCTGATGTTCGCGTTTCGCCATCCCGCTGACGTCGCGGGCATCGTGTTGGTGGATCCAGCAGGCCCTTATCAAGCCGACCGTCTGAAGAAGGCGGCTCCGGCGACCTACGCCGTGATCGATGGGCTTCAAACCAGTCAAATCGAGCAACTGCGCCGCTGCATCGTTGAGCGCGAGAATCATTCCCCGGTGGACAAGGATTGTAGGTCGCCGCCGGACAAAGGCTATCCCCGCGATTTGAACCAAGCCTTGAGTCGCATCGAACGCAACGTCGCAGCGCAGAAGGATTCACTGTCACTGCTGGACAATATGTTTTCGAATCGCGATTCACTGCAACTCAATCAGGCCTGGCACACGCTCAACCACACGCCGATGATTGTGTTGACCGCGGGCGACTTTCCACCCGTCCCCTGGACGGAGGAGGCCAAGGCTCAACTCCCGGCATTACAAGCGGAGTGGTCAAAAATGCATGACGAGATGGTTCAGCTGTCCACGCGCGGGAGCAACCGGGTGGTGCCGGGCGCCACCCACTATATTCATCAAGATCGGCCTCAGGTGGTGCTCGACGCCATCAACGAAGTCATTCGGGCGGGCCATTCCACATGACCTGCAAAGCCGTTTTCGCGTGGCTGATCATCGGCCAGAGCTTGTGGATGGGGAACGCGGCTTTAGCGCAGTCGAGCCCTGTTTATGACATCGTCATCCGCAATGGCAAAGTCCTCGACGGGGCTGGTAATCCCTGGATACGAGCGGATGTTGCCATCAAGGATGGACGCTTCGTCAAAATCGGCAGCGTCGCTGGCCGCGGCATCCGTGAGATCGACGCCGCGGGCGACTACGTGTCGCCCGGTTGGATCGACATGATGGACCAATCCGGGGAGGTGCTTTTAAAGAATGGCTTGGCGGAGAACAAACTTCGCGAAGGGGTGACCACGGCGATCGCGGGTGAAGGCGGAACGCCGGTACCGTCGGCGCAAATCGACCGTTACTTCAAGCAGCTGGAGTCGCAGGGCATCTCGCTGAATTTCGGAACCTATTACGGCAGCGCACAAGCTCGCGTTGAAGTCATGGGCGATAAGGCTGGAAGGCCCTCGGCTGCGCAGATGGACCAAATGCGCGCGCACGTGGATGAAGCGATGCGCGCCGGCGCGATGGGTATTGCCACCGCTTTGATCTACGCACCGGACAGCTTCCAGACCACCGAGGATCTCATTGAGCTCGCGCGCGTGGCCGCGCGCTACGATGGGATCTACGCCAGTCACATGCGCGACGAGAGCGCCAAGCTGCTGCAAGCCATCGACGAGTCCATCGAGATCGGCGAGAAGGCCGGCATCCAGGTCGAGATCTTTCATTTCAAGGGGGCCTATTCGCCCGGCTGGGGTCAGCTGGTGCCGGAAGCGGGCCAAAAAATCGAAGCCGCGCGCGCGCGCGGCATCAGCATTGCGGCCGATATGTATGTGTATACGGCCGGTGGCACGGGACTCGACATCACGGTACCCAATTGGGTTTGGGAACAGGGCGAAAAACGGGGTCTCGAGAGGCTCAAAGATCCCAAGGTGCGCGTTCGGCTCAAGCAAGAAATCGCGGCGGGTTCGATGCCCGGCTGGTCCAATCTCATCGAGGCGAGCGGCGGCTGGGATCACATCATGCTGGCCAATGCCTTCAATCCCAAGTACGACCGGTATCGTTTCAAGAGCATCGCCTACATCGCTCAACAGCTCGGCAAGGACCCGGCCGACGTGGCGTGGGATATTTTAATCGCGGCGCAGCCCAATCGCGCCATGGCGCTTTATTTCATGATGAGCGAGTCCGACATTGAAACCGCCCTGAAATGGCCGTGGATGAGCATCGGCAGCGATGCAGGCGCCAATGAAGCGCCGGGCAAGATTGATTCCTTGGGGCTGCCGCATCCGCGCGCGTACGCAAATTTTCCGCGTGTCATCGCCGAGTACGTCAAGCGGCGCCATGTACTGACTCTGGAGGATGCCATTCGCAAAATGACCTCGTGGCCGGCAGCACGCATGCGCCTTTTCGATCGCGGTGTCATCCGCGAGGGATTGAAGGCGGATGTCACCGTTTTTAACGAGGATCATCTGGACGATGTGGCCAGTTACGAAAACCCGATGTCCTATCCCATTGGAATCGACTATGTCGTGGTGAATGGGCAGTTGGTGATCAATCAGGGACAGCACACGGGTCTCAAGCCGGGGAATGTGCTTCGAGGCGCCGGTCGGTCGAACTCGTGGAGGCCTTGAATGAATCGTAGGACAGTCCTCGACGGCTTGTTAATGGCGGGCGCGACGCTTGCCTGCTGCAGGGGGGCTAGGTTGGAGGCCGCCATGCTTAAGATCAAGCTCGACCCGAGTTGCGCACTCATCGTGGTCGACGTGCAGAATTGCTTCATCTCCGGTTCGCTGGCGATCAAAGAGGGCGATGCGGTGGTGCCGGTCATCAATCGTATTGCCGCCGCCTTTCAAAACGTCGCGCTCACGCAGGATTGGCATCCCTTGGGTCACGTGTCCTTTGCGTCCCGCTATCCGGGGCGCAAGCCGCTTGATTCGATGCCTGTCTCCTATGGCAATCAAGTGCTGTGGCCGGATCACTGCGTGCAGGGTACGGATGACGCGGCCCTTGCCCGCGACCTCAATGTCCCTCAGGCGGAACTGATCATTCGCAAGGGCTTTCACAAGGATGTCGACAGCTACTCGGCGTTTCGCGAAGCCGACCACAAAACCTCGACGGGTCTTGAGGGGTACTTAAAGGAACGCAGCATCCGGCGCCTGTTCGTTTGCGGGCTGGCCACAGACTTCTGTGTGGCCCAAACGGCGCTCGATGCACGTCATGCCGGGTTCCAGACGTATGTCATCGAAGATGCCTGTCGAGGCGTGGACTTCAATGCCTCGCTGTCCAAGGCGTGGAAGGCCATGACCGCGGCGGGTGTGCGGCGCATTCAATCAACAGACTTGCAGATGGCCTGACTTAACAGTCTGCCGCGACCTCGGCTTCATTGCTTTTTGTTAGTAAAAGCAATGCGCCCGCGGGAGATTTCGTGCGCGCGAATCGCGTCAGACACTGTCCTACAGTCGTCTTTGCGTCACATCACAATCGATGCGGCGCATTCTGTGAGGCTGCTACCACATGCCTGCCCTGGCTTCGCCGATAGTGACTCGACGCTCACTATTATGACGCCCACAAGATTATGTCGAACTCGGGAATTCTTCTTCTAGGATATTCACTGCGCCGGACGATGCGGGTCGATGCGTAAGGGCATCCTCGATCAGCTGGTATTTCGCGCCGTCATGGTGGTTCGTGGTAACCCTTGGACCTGCGCGCTGACACTGCTGGGTATCGCGCTGACCTATGGGTTCGCGGAACCGGAATTGTTCGCGCTGAACCGCTGGCAACAAAGCAGTGAGATCCTCGTCGCCGTCATCGCCACGGCCGCTCTCACACTCGTGGCCATCAGTCTGCGCCGTCAAAATCGCAACGCGCAGCGCGCACACAGTCACTACAAAGACCTGATCGACCAGGCGAATGATGGGATCGTGATTTGCGACTCGCGGACTTTCGAGTTGCTGTATGCCAATTCGGCCATGCAAATAAGGCTGGGGCTTTCCTCGGACGAAATCCTGACGCTGACGCTTGCGGATATCTTTGGGGCAGATTTGCAGTCGCTGCGCGAGATGCATTCGCAGCTACGGCATACGCAATCGCAGGCGGCGCTGCCCTCGCAGCAGCGTTGTAAGGATGGAAGCCTGCTCGACATCGAATTGCGGGCGAGCACGCTCAGCATGGACGGCCGAGAAGTGACTGCATTCATCACGCGCGATGTGTCGGTCAGCAAGAAAGCCGAGTCCCAGCTCATCGATAATCAACAGCGACTGGCGCAGATCGCCCACCACGATCAGTTGACGGAACTTCCCAATAGGCATTACCTGGCGTCTTTTCTGCCAGGCGCCATCGAATCAGCCAAGGCTGCCGGTTTGATGCTCGGCGTCATCTTTCTCGACCTCGATCGCTTCAAGCATATCAACGATACCTACGGTCACGAGACGGGCGACAAGCTGCTGACGGTGGTGGCGGCGCGCCTGCGCCAATGCGTGCGAGCCGGCGATGTCATCATCCGCATGGGCGGCGATGAATTCGTCGTGTTGTTCCTCAACCTGCGCTCCGATGAGGAGGTCATGCTGGGTGCTGCGCGGATCATCGAGCAGCTGGGCGCGCCCATCGTCGTCGATCAACGGCCTTTGCAGACTTCCGCCAGTGTCGGCATCAGCATTTTTCCCCGCGATGGCGATGATATGGTGGAGTTGTTGAAGCACTCCGACACGGCCATGTATCAGGCGAAGGATCGGGGCCGCAACAACGTCCAGGTGTTCAGTGTTCAAATGAACCGCCGCGTGCAGCACCGTGTCGCGGTCGAAGTGATGCTGCGTGACGCGCTGCGCTTGAAGCAGCTGGATGTTTACTATCAGCCGCTGGTCAATTTGAGCACCCGCAAAACCATCGGGTTGGAGGCGCTCATCCGTTGGCATCATCCGACGCATGGAATGATACCCGCGGATTGGTTCATCCCCGTCGCCGAGGAAACCGGCTTGGTGGTTCCGATCGGAAATTTCGTGCTGCACCGAGCCGTGCAGGACATGGTGAAGTGGCGCGAAGCCGGTGTGGAACTTGCGCCGGTATCGTTGAATGTGGCGCCCATTCAGCTGCAAAGCGGTGAATTTCAGACCAAGATTGCCGCCTTGCTCAAAAGCGCCAATCTGCCGGCGCACATGCTGCAGCTTGAAATGACGGAACGTGGGGTATTCGACACCCGGCCGACTAAGTCCGGCGATCAAAAGGACACCTTGGCCGGCTTGAGAGATTTGGGCATCAAAATCGCCATCGACGATTTTGGGACCGGCTACTCGAGCTTGGCTTACTTGAAGCACTGGCGGGTCGATGTGCTTAAGATCGACAAGAGCTTCGTGCGCGATGTCGTCACGGATGCCAGCGATCTTGCCATCGTCAGCGCCATCATTGCCATCGCCCGCAACCTGCACATCGAGGTCATTGCCGAGGGCATCGAGAGTTATCAGCAAGCCGATATTCTCGAGAGTCTCGGCTGCCATCATGGACAGGGTTATCTGTTTGCGCGGCCGATGCCGGCCGATAAATGCCTGGGGTGGTTCGCCAAAGCACGTTCCGCCGAGAACGACTACGGCGACATGCTGGAGAAGTTCATCATCACCGGCGCCCATCGAATCTAGTCGACGGCTTTCAGCAGCCTCTACATCGATCCGAGTCGCTCGGTCATAGATAAAGTCGATCGAATAAATAGATTCTGGTGACTTGCGCGGGTCGGGTCGCGGCGTAGCATGTTCGGCGAACCCTCATCGCAACGCAACGGGACGAATTTATCATGTCAGTCGATGTCAAATACCGCACCACAGCAACCGCAACGGGCGGCCGTGACGGCCAGGCGAGCACCGCCGATGGCAGTCTTAATCTGAAACTGGCGACGCCTAAAGAATTGGGCGGCGTTGGCGGGCCGGGCAATAACCCCGAACAGCTGTTTGCCGCAGGTTACGCCGCGTGCTTCATCGGTGCGATGAAAGCGGTGGCGGCGGCGCAGAAATTGCGAGTTCCCAACGACGCCACGGTAACGGCGACGGTGGGCATCGGTCCGCGCTCCGAAGGGGGCTTTGGCATTACGGCCGACCTCAAGGTCAGCCTCCCGGGGCTGGAGCCTGCCGACGCCAAGCGGCTGGTGGATGCCGCTCATCAGGTCTGTCCTTATTCGAACGCCACGCGCGGTAACGTCGACGTCGGGCTCACGATCGGCTAGCAGAACCAGGTTAAGGATTGTGTGCGGGCGCATATTGGCCTGCGCACAACCCATTGATTCTTTTGGCTATTGAGTATTAATATATCTTAACGATGAGCCCACAGGGGTTTAACCCCAAAGCTTTCATCGTAGCGTCCTCATGATCGAGTCAATTCGCCGCCAGTCGGCGCCGCGCACTGCTGTGCTCTCGGCGCTTTTCACGCTTGCGCCCGCGTGCCGCGGCGGGCTGTGGCGCAACATCGGTTACCGAGAAGACCCATCACGAACTATTTATCCAATCACGGGCAGGCTTGCCCTGTGACAATGCCCAGTACCGAGAGAGCTTCATGCTTGCCATAGTCCGCATTGCACTCAGCCGACCCTACACGTTCGTCGTTGCCGCGATGCTCATCTTTTTGATCGGCACGCTGGCGGCGTTGCGCATGCCGGTCGACATTTTTCCAGCGATCAACATTCCCATCATCGGCGTGGCGTTCCAGTACACCGGGTTGCCGCCCGATCAGATGTCCGGCCGTGTCATCACGCCGTTCGAGCGTGCGCTGACGACGACCGTCAACGACATCGAACACATCGAGTCGAACTCGTACACGACCTTCGGCGTCGTCAAGATTTTTTTCCACTCCTCCGTCAACATCGCCACCGCCAACGCGCAGGTCACTGCCATCGCGCAAACGTTGTTGAAACAGCTCCCGCCCGGTGAAACGCCGCCGTTGATTTTGAATTACAGCGCCTCCACGGTGCCCATCATTCAGCTGGCGCTATCCGGCAAAGGACTGACTGAGCAGACATTGGCGGACCTCGGAACCAATTTCGTGCGTACACGCCTGGTCACGGTACAAGGCGCGGGTATTCCCTATCCCTTCGGCGGCAAGACGCCGCAGGTCATGTATGACCTCAACACCGCGGCGCTGCAGGCGCTCGGGTTGACCGGCCAGGATGTGGCCAACGCACTCGCGGCGCAAAATCTGTTGACGCCGGCGGGTACGGAGAAGATCGGCGATACCGAATACACCATCAACTTGAACAATGCCCCGTCGAAGATCTCGGACCTGGCGGATCTGCCCATCAAGAACGTCAACGGTGCCGTGGTGTACATGCACGACGTGGCGAGCGTGCATAACGGCAGCGCCGTGCAGACCAATGTCGTGCACGTGGATGGCGCGCGCTCCGTGCTGCTGAGCGTGTTTAAAAATGGTTCCACCTCGACGCTCGATATCGTGAGCGGCATCAAAAAAATGATCGGGGTCATCAAGCCGACGCTTCCCGACGCGCTGGAAATCAAGCCCATCGGCGACCAATCAATTTTCGTGCGTGCCTCGATTCAGGGCGTCATTCGCGAGGGCGTGATCGCGGCCGTGCTCACCAGCCTCATGATCCTGTTGTTCCTCGGCAGCTGGCGCTCGACCTTGATCGTCACCACCTCGATCCCGCTGTCCATCTTGGGCGCCATCGCGGGACTTTGGGCGTTGGGCGAAACGCTCAACATCATGACGTTGGGTGGCCTCGCGCTGGCGGTCGGTATTCTGGTTGACGAAGCAACGGTCACCATCGAGAGCATCAACTATCATTTGGAACAGGGCAAGGCGCCGGAACGCGCCATCATCGACGGCGCCTCGCAGATCGTCATCCCGGCGTTCGTGTCGCTGCTGTGCATCTGCATCGTGTTCGTGCCCATGTTCTTCTTGAGCGGGGTTGCCCGTTACCTGTTCGTGCCACTTGCCGAGAGCGTGATGCTGGCGATGGTGTTTTCATTCCTGCTGTCGCGCACCTTGGTGCCCACGATGGCGAAATACCTGTTGAAGCCGCATGTCGCGTCCCAGCATGCGAAGCCGACCCGCAATCCGCTGGTGCGCTTTCAGCGTGGATTCGAACATGGATTCACGAAGTTGCGCGACGGTTATCACAATGCCTTGGCCCTCGCCATCGAGCATCGCCGGCTGTTCATCGCGTGCTTCTTGGGCTTCGTGCTGGTCTCCTTCGCGCTGGCGCCGTTCCTCGGACGCAACTTCTTTCCGCAGGTGGATGGGGGTCAAATCTTGATGCACGTGCGTGCACCGGTGGGCCTGCGCGTCGAGGAGACCGCGGCCCGCTTCACCAACATCGAGAAGGCGATTCGTCACATCATCCCGGCGTCCGAGACCGAGGCCATCGTCGATAACCTGGGCACGTACCTGTCGTCCATCAATACGATTTACAACAACACCGGCACCATCAACGAATCGGACGGCGACATCACGGTGTCTTTGACCGAGGGGCATGCGCCCACGGCCGAATACGTCAGTAAGCTGCGCAGGGAGTTGCCGAAGCTCTTCCCGGGTACGACGTTCTCCTTTCTGCCCGCCGACATCGTCAGCCAGATCCTGAACTTTGGTGCACCCGCGCCTATCGACCTGCAGGTTCGCGGCAACAACCTGACCGCTGACTTCGATTACGCCAACAAGCTGCTGAACGCGATCCGGCATATTCCCGGCGTGGCGGATGCGCGCATTCAGCAGTCCGCGCATGGACCGGCGTTCGACGTGAACATCGACCGCACCCGGGCGCAATACACCGGCGTCACGGCAGCTGATGTGACCAACAGCTTGGTGGTGAATCTGGCGAGTTCCTTGCAGGTAGCCCCGACATACTGGCTGAATCCTAAGAA
Source organism: uncultured Steroidobacteraceae bacterium (assembly GCA_964657675.1). GTDB lineage: Bacteria > Pseudomonadota > Gammaproteobacteria > Steroidobacterales > Steroidobacteraceae > Bog-1198. The sequence continues at coordinate 20,620 of CAZZWE010000003.1, read as the reverse complement.
CGGCGTCACCTACCCGATCGCGCTGCAGACACCCCAATATCAGATCGACAGCCTGCCCGCGTTGCAGAACCTGCCCATCAATTCGCGCGGCGCGCCGACCACGGTGTTGGGCGGAATTGCGGACATACAGCGGTCCAACGTCAATGCCGTGGTGTCGCAATACGATATTTCCTCCATGGTGGATATTTTTGCCACGGTTCAAGGCCGCGACTTGGGCGCCGTGTCCACGGACATCCGCGACATCATGACCAAGAACGACAAGGACAAGCCCAAGGGATCCACCATCGAACTGGTCGGGCAAACCGCTACCATGCACAGTGCTTATCAAGGTCTGTTGTTCGGATTGCTCGGCGCCATCGTCCTGATCTACTTGCTGATCGTGATCAACTTCCAGTCCTGGACCGATCCGTTCGTCATCATCACGGCATTGCCGGCGGCCTTGGCCGGCATCGTGTGGATGTTATTTGCCACCCATACGACACTTTCTGTCCCGGCGCTGACGGGCGCCATCATGTGCATGGGCGTGGCCACCGCGAACAGCGTGCTGGTCATCAGCTTCGCCCGCGAAAAGTTGACGGAATTGGGCGATGCCACCCTGGCGGCGCTCGAAGCCGGCTTCGTGCGTTTGCGTCCCGTGATGATGACCGCACTCGCCATGGTGATCGGCATGTTGCCCATGGCGTTGGGCTTGGGCGAAGGCGGCGAACAGAATGCGCCCCTCGGCCGGGCCGTCATTGGCGGCCTGATCTTTGCGACGGTTTCGACGCTCTTCTTTGTTCCTGTCCTATTCAGCATTGTCCATCGCAATTACCGGCCTGTGCCCGCACCGGATGCATCTTTGGGAGAACTTCATGGCGCCACCTGATCAGAATGCGAAGCTGCGTACGGCGCGCAGCCTCCGCCTGCCTGGCATCATTTTCATCGTCTTGGTCATCGGCATCGTGGTTTACGGGGTGATCTCCCGATCGACGCAAGCCTCGCAACTGGGAAAACTCACCGAGGCGGAGGCCGTGCCGAATGTGGCGGTGGTCGCTCCGGGGCGCGCGGAGAATCAGAGCGGCTACGAACTACCCGGTCGCCTCGAGGCCTTCATTCAGGCACCGATCTACGCCCGCGTACCGGGGTATCTGAAGAGTTGGAAGCACGACATTGGCAGCAAGGTCAAAGCCGGCGATTTGCTCGCTGAAATCGATACCCCCGACATCGACCAGCAGTTGGCGCAGGCGCGTGCCGCCTTGGCCGCTGCTCAGGCCAACGCCAAACTCTCGGAAGTGAGCGCCAAGCGTTGGCAGTCGCTCGCCGATACCGATGCCGTGTCTAAACAAGATGTTGATCAACGCAAGTTCACCTCGGATGCCGACGTCGCGCAGGTCAAGGCGGCGCAGGCCAACGTAGATCGTTTGGCGGCGGAAGAGGGATTCAAGCGACTGGTTGCGCCATTCGATGGCGTGGTGACCGCCCGCGAGACGGATATTGGGCAGCTCATCAACGTGGGGTCTACCGGCGGGGTCGAACTGTTCGTCGTGTCGGAGACCGGCAAACTGCGCGTGTATGTCAACGTCCCGCAAAGCTATGTGCCCAGCGTTCCGCCAGGGACCAAGGCGACCATTCGTGTTCCGGAGCATCCCGGCAAGACGTACGCGGGAACGGTCGAGGCGTCGGCACAATCCGTGAACGCTGCCAGCGGCACCACCCTGATGCAAATCATCGTTGACAACAAGACCGGCGAATTGCTGCCGGGAAGCTATGCCAGCATTCGCCTGGATGCGGCACCGGTGGCGAATGCGCTCAGCGTTCCTTCGAGCGCGCTGATTTTTGATGCCAAGGGACTGTCGATCGCCGTGGTCGACAACAACAATCATGTGCAGGTGAAGCCGGTCACCCTGAATCGCGATCTTGGCGCCATCGTGGAAATCGCCACTGGGCTTACGCCCACCGATCAGGTCATCGCCAATCCTCCCGATGGCATCGCCAGCGGCGATGCGGTCAACATTGTCAGCAAACCGGCGCCGGTCGCTGCGGGCGCTGCACCGAATGCGCAGGGCCCTCATGGTTAGGACATCGCGACTGACCGGCGTAGTGGCGGTGCTGCTCGGCGGCTGCTCGCTGGCGCCGCGCATGACGACGCCGACCATTCCCGCGCCGGAGAATTTCAAGGAAGCGGATGGTTGGGTTCAGGCGCAGCCGGCGGATCGGCTGCCGCGCGACAGCTGGTGGAGCCTGTACCAAACACCCCAGATCGATGATTTGGAAAAGCAGTTGATCGAAGGCAACCCGAGCATTGCAAACGCGCTGGCAAATTACAATCAAGCGAGGGCTTTGGAAGATCAGGCGCGTGCCGGATTTTTCCCGACCATCGGCGCCAACGCCGGTGTGTCGCGCGCCAAGGAGTCGCGCAACGCGCCGCTGATCACCTCGTTGACGCCGCACTACTATGACAACAACACCTTGGGCGGCACGTTCAGCTACGAACTGGACTTGTGGGGTCAAATCCGCAATCAGGTGGCGGAGGGCCGCGCCAATGCGCAGGCCGCGGGAGCGGACCTCGAGAATGCGCGGCTGTCGCTGCTCGCCCAGATGGTCGATGACTACGTGCAATTGCGCAGCCTGGATCGCGAGTTGGCGATTCTCGACGATACGGTCAAGGCCTACGATCACGCGCTGACCATCACGCAGCAGCGCCACGGCGCCGGAATCGCGCCCGGCCTCGATGTCAGTCAGGCGGAAACGCAGCTGCGCAGCGCCCGCTCGCAGCTGAAACAGGTGGGCGCACAACGTGCCGTGATGGAACACGCCATTGCCGCGCTGCTTGGCGTCCCGGCCTCTGGTTTTTCGATCGCGCCGGAAATCGTCGACATCAAATTGCCGCCCATCCCGGCGGGAATGCCGGCCACGCTGCTGGAGCGCCGCCCGGACGTTGCGGCCGCACAGCGACGCATGATTGCCGCCAATGCCAATATCGGCGTGGCCCGTGCCGCCTACTTTCCTTCACTCACCATCGGGGGACAAGGCGGCTACCAAAGCACCTCATTCTCGAAGTGGTTGACCGCGCCGAGCACGTTCTGGGCCATCGGTCCCAACGCGGTGGTCAGCATTTTCGATGGCGGATTGCGGCGCGCGCAAGTTGCGCAGGCCCGCGCGCAGTTCGATGCGACCGCCGCAAATTACCGCGAGGTCGCCGTCGGCGCCTTTCAAGAGGTCGAGGATGCACTGGCCAAGCTGCATTATTACAACGATGCCGCTCAGGAAGAGAACGCTGCCGTTGACGCGGCGCAGCGTACCCTGGATTTCTCGACCACCCTCTATAAGCAGGGTGCCTCGGATTATTTGAACGTCGTGACGTCCCAGACCGCGTTGCTGCAAGCTCGGTTGCAGTCGCTCAATCTCGATACCCTGCAGTTGAGCGCCAGTGTCGATCTGATCCGTTCCTTGGGCGGCGGATGGGAAGACCCGCAGAAAGTGGCGTCTCGCTGACGCGTTCAGGATTGTCCCTCGCGCTGTAGAAGCTCGCGTTTGCGTTCCATGCCCCAACGGTATCCGGCCAGACTGCCGTCGGATGCGATGACACGATGGCAGGGTATGAGGACGGCGATTTTATTTCTGGCGCACGCCGAGGCCACGGCGCGGGTCGCAGCCGGCTCGCCGATACGCTGCGCCACCTGCTTGTAATTGGCCGTATCGCCCAATGGAATTTTGCGCAGCGCTTTCCAGACCCGCGATTGAAATGCCGTGCCTTGAATATCCAGGGGCAGGTCGAGCGCTTCGCGAGGCAAGAGTACGAAGTCGCGTACTTGTTCGAACCAGGCGTACAGCCGTGCCTCATCGTTATAGAGAGTCGCCTTGGGGAAGGCGGCGCGAAACTCCTCCAGCATCGCGCCCGGTTGCTGGCCGAAGGTCAGCCAACAGATACCTCGGTGGGTGGCGCCGATCAGCATCCAGCCCAGATCCGACAGTCCCATCCACCAACCGATATCCAGGTCGCGGCGCAGTTTCCCGGGCGTCACACCGAGGGTGCCGGACGCGTTGGCGTAGGCCGCCGAGTTGGTGCCAAAGCCGGCGTCGAACACGACGTCGAGTGCCGTTCGGCCTGCTGCTGCGCCCGCCGCCAGCCGGTGAAGCGCGAGCGCTTGCGCATAGGCTTTGGGACTGACGCCCAGACGTCGCGTGAATTGTCGCTGCAACTCCGACCGGCCCACGCCCAACGCCCTCGCCAAATCGTCCAGACTCGGCGCTTCCCGCTCGATCAAGCCGCAAGCGCGCTTCAGGACCTCCGGCCAGTTGATCCTTGAGCCATGGCGCGTTGCGATCACGAAAGCACCTTGATAATGATCAGCGCCGTGAAGGCGATGCCGATGACTGTAGTCGTTTTTTGCTTGAACATTAGAGTCTCCTCAAGGAAGTTCTTGCGCTGAAGCGGGATCCATCGAATAGGGATGGACAACATCGAGAAAATTAGGCTGTGATCGGACCCGCCGTACCCATTGGTCGACTTCCGGAAACGCCGTCAATTCGATGCCGGCTTCGCTGGCGCGGCTGACGTAGGCAAACACGCTCATGTCGGCGATGCTATAGCCCGCATCGGTGAGGAACGAGCGGCGCTGCATCCAACGATTGAGGATGTCGAGTGTCTTGCGACTCAGGGTTTGTTTGACCGCAATCATTTCCGCGCTTCGTTTCGCGAGCTTGCCGGTCAGGGTCCAATGGCGCAGGGAGGCGATGCCATTCTGAATGTAGTCTTCCTCGAAGAACATCCAGCGCATGACCTGTGCCTGACTCCAGGCATCGGAGGGAAGATAGGCAGTGCCCTGAGCCAGGAAGAACAGGATGGCATTCGACTCGGTGAGCAAACGGCCATCGTCGAGTTCCAGCACCGGCACCGCGCCGGTGGGATTCTTGGCGAGGAACGCCGGATGACGGCCTTCACCCGCAAAGATCTGCACGACTTTCATCATGTAGAAGCGATCCAGGTGGTTGAGCAGCAACCGTACCTTGTAGGCGTTTTGCGAGGGCAGGTAATCGTACAGCGTGATCATTGCGGGCCTCTTGGTTCAGTGTGGCCACTGTACTTTTTAGCCTCGCGCGGCTCTTCCGGATTCGTACGCATTGGTGCGATAGAATGGAGGGCATGGAGAAATGGTATGTCGGCAATTGTCACTGCGGGGCTGTCCGCTTCGAGGCGTGCCTGGACTTAAGCGCAGGTACGGGCAAGTGCAACTGCTCCATCTGTGCCAAGGACCGATTTTGGAGTGCCGACGCGAAGCCTAAACGGGTTCGGTTGATACGTGGCGAGGAGGAACTGACAGACTTTCGCGGCAATAATCCGGTCGCGCATCATTTTTTCTGCAGGCATTGCGGTATTCGGCCGTTTCAGCGGGTCGACCTGCCCAACGACAGCGGCGCGCCTTACTACAACATCAACGTGGCCTGCCTCGAGGGCGTGGACCTCAACGAACTTCTCGCGGCACCCATCACCTATTACGATGGGCTGCATGACAACTGGGGATCGGCACCGGCCGAGACGCGGCATCTTTAGGATGGAGGAATTAAAGGAATGTCTCGGGCCGAACGCTTGTTGCAGCTGATGCAAGTTCTGCGTCGTCACCGATTTCCGGTGAGCGGCGCCGCATTGGCCTCGGAACTGCAAGTCAGTTTGCGCACGCTTTATCGGGACATTGCCTCTCTGCAGGCGCAAGGAGCGCAGATCGACGGCGAGTCGGGCGTTGGGTATGTGTTGAAACCGGGCTTCGTCCTGCCACCGCTGATGTTTTCCGAGGAGGAGATCGAGGCGCTGGTGTTGGGGTCGCGTTGGGTCGCGGACCGTGCCGACTCCCGCTTGGCCGAGGCGGCGCGCAATGCGCTGTCTAAAATCGAAGCCGTATTGCCGATCGATTTGCGAATCGCGATGAATGATTCAACGCTGCTGGTGGGTCCGAAGGCGGACGCCGACGCCAACGATGAAGGGCTGGCCACGGTGCGTTTTGCTATTCGCTCAGAACGCAAACTCACCATCGGGTATGAAGATCTAAAGCAGAAGCAATCCACACGGACGATTTGGCCGTTCGCGCTGGGATTTTTCGACCAGGTTCGCGTCGTGGTCGCCTGGTGCGAAATGCGGCAAGACATGCGGCATTTCCGAATTGATCGAATCTCTGCAATGACCCTCCTGGATGAACGTTATTCGCGTCGACGCGCCGCTCTCCTCAAGGAGTGGCGACTCATCGAAGGAATCACGGAGCCCTGATCAGCGACTGCTGACATTTTTTGGCATCGACGGCTCGTATCCTGGCTGCCTCCAAATCCTTTACGTTAAGGGGCTGTCTCATGGTGAATCCAAATTTCTTCATCCTCTATGTCGATGATCCGGCGAAGAGCGCTGCTTTTTACGCGGATCTGCTGGGAAAAACACCGGTCGAAAATTCGCCCACATTCGCGCTGTTCGTCTTGGAGTCGGGAGTCAAGTTGGGACTTTGGTCTAAGCATACCGTCCAACCGGCTTCGGTCGCCGAGGCCGGCGCAGTCGAAGTTGCGTTTGCATTGCCCAGCGGCGAGGCGGTGGAATCGCTGTACCGCGATTGGACCCAGCGCGGCCTTCAGATGCTGCAGACGCCGGTCGCCCTGGACTTCGGCTTTACCTTTGTGGCGCTGGATCCCGATCAACATCGGTTGCGCGTGTTCGCGCCGGACGCCGCAGCGCCTAGCCGCCCGCGTGATGGCGGTTAGCTCATTCGTCCAGTCATGAGAGGTTTATGCCAATCGATGCGGCCGTGTTCCAGGGCCATTTTCGCAGCGCTGTGCCAGTCATAGGCGACGCGACGGATTTCGGCTTTCCAAGTTGAGCCGTGGCGTTCGATCAACGCATAGCGCGCGTGCGCAGAGTCGGTCTCGATGCGATGCACGAATGGGTCGTGAGATTCGTAGGCCTGCAGTCCCACGCTGCCGGGATTTACGATCATCCGGCCATCATTGAGCACCACGGTTCGAGGCACGTGGGAATGTCCACACAGGATTAACGCGGCATGGATGTCGCCGGCCCGATCCAGGATCTCCGGCGACGTGGCGGCCCGGCAGCCTTGAGCGGTGACTGTTTCGAGAAAATATTCTTCATCGCTGCGCGGTGTACCGTGGACCAGCAGCACATCGTCCTGCAGCCAGTGAGTCGCCGGCAGATTCGCAATCCATTGGCGCTGCGCATCGAGCAATGTTTCGAATGCATAGCGGTCAGAGGGCCCCATGCGTGCTGGGTCGCCGCGAAGCACGTAGCGTTCGTGATTGCCCCGGACGGTCGGTGCGTGCAGGGCGATCAGGCGCGCAGCGGTCTCCTGAGGCTGTAAAGGGCCCGACACCAGATCGCCTAGGTTGACGATTATGTCGGCGCCTTGGGTGCGGATGTCCTCGAGCACTGCGTCGAGCGCCAGAAGATTTCCGTGAATGTCGGATATGGCCGCAATTTTCATAGGGGCAAGGTTAGAAAAACGCTATTCACGTCGGGCTGATAATCGCCAAAGGGTCCACATTCGCTGAAACCACACTTTCTATACAGCGATCTAGCCGGTTCGAAGTAGGGCCAGGAGCCAGTTTCGAGTGATAAGCGCTTGAGGCCTTCCTGCCGCGCGACCGATACGATGTGAGACAGCATGGATTGCGCGACGCCGCACCGGCGCGCGGCCGGCGAGGTATACATCGACTTGATCTCGCCGTGTGCTGCTGACAGACGTTTCAAGGCGCCGACGCCCAGGGGTGTTGTCTCATTCCACACAGCCCACACCGAGATATCGGAAGTTTCAAGCGCCTTGAGATCCAAAGCGTGCGCGCTGCCCGGCGCGGTTTGCGCTCGTGCTGTGTGAAAGTGATCGATCAGGAGTTTGACGATGCCTGCGTTGCCTAGATCCGCCGGCAGGATTTTAATGCTGGATTGGCTCAAAAGAGGTCTCCGACAGCGAAGACTCGTTGGTTATTTCGCCGCCGACGATCGGCCCGCCAAGAGGCCCGCGATAATCAGAATGACACCGATGATGACCAGGGCATGAACGGCCGCAAATGTGACTTTGATGGCGAGCCAGAGCACCAGCCAAGCAATAATGAACAGGACTCCGAGGACATGCAGGATTCTCATGGCGGCAAGCTTCTGTTGTGAGTGGCTACCGCTGAACTATATGCGAACTTGCGCCAGCGTGCTGAGGATGTAGTTGCGGCACTCCCCGATTTAGGTTCGGGGAGTGCGCACCGGGCTGATTTAGAAACGATATCCGAGCGTCAATCCATAGGTTCTCGGCGGCATCAACGTGCCGACCCGGACATTCGCATACAGAGGAGCGGAAATAATGTCGTTCGCCAGTGCGAATTTGTCCGCGGCATTACGCACCCAAGCCGTCGCGTTCCAGTGCTTGTCGAAGGATTCCCAGCCAGCGCTCGCGTTGATCATGCCGTAGCCGGGCTGCGTGGCATCACCGTTGTTGAACTCGGTGAAATAGACCCTGCCCTGGTAGGCATCTTCGGCCTTGATCAGCACAGTGCCCGCCGCGCCGAGCGGAACATCGTAGGTCAACCCTAAGCGCGCCGTGTAGGGAGGCGCGTTATCCAAGTAGTTCCCTGACACATTGACGGGGGCAAAGTTGTCACCGTAATAGGAGTTGGTGAATTGGGTGTACTTGGCGCTCAGATAGGTCGCCGCCAGATTGACCTGCAGATGTGGAATCAGTTTCGCGACGACCTCGGTCTCTACGCCGAAATTGTGGGCAGAGGCTGCGTTGACGGTCTCCACCACGCTCTGTTGATTGACGAAACCCACCTGCAAATCCTTGTAGTCGTAAAAGAATGCGGCGGTCGAAAATTCCACTCGATTGTCCAAAGCCTTCAGCTTGAGCCCGGTTTCGTAGGCCCACACGTATTCGGGGTTGATGACCGGGTTCTCGCTGCCGATGTTGATCACACCGGACTTGAATCCCCTGTTGATGCTGGCGTAGACCAAGGCGTCCGAATTGATTCGGTATTCCAGCAAAAGTTTTGGCGTGAAGGCATTCCAATCCGCCGACTGATCGGTGTTCACGTCCGCGCCCAGCGCGGTGAAAATGAAGGCGCCCGTGCCGGCGCGTTCCTCGTGACTGAATCGACCGCCGAGGGTGAGGGTCCAGTGCTCATCGAAGTTCTTCACGCCTTGAACAAAAACGCCCCACGCATTGCTGACCACGGTGCCCTCTTGCAGGTACTCCCCTTCATCTTGGGAGTCGCAGGGGGCGGCAGCGCCGGCCACCAGCGGTGTGCAATCGCCGCCCGTCAACGTCACGCCGAGGCCCTTGGTGGGCACATAGACACTGCCGTAGCGACGTTCGTGAAAATAACTCAGGCCCGCGAGCCAGTCGATACCGAGCGCATTCTTGCCGACGGTGAAATCTTGGCTGTAGGACTGGCTGGTCTCGTCATAGTTGTTGCGGCCATAAATGTCCGCATTCGAGACGGCCAGATCGTCCGCGTTGAAGCGATTGTAGTTGCGATAGGCGGTGATGCTTTTGAAATCCCAGTCATCGGGCGAATACTCTACGATGGCAGTTCCGCCCATTCCGTGCCGTTTGTTGGTGGGATCTACACTCGACCAAATATTGCGCAGGTTGGGATTCGACGTGCCGCAGCAGTTGAAAATGGTGGAAGCGCCAAACAGCGCGACAGCCGGCAGTCCCGCGTTCGGGACGGTCGTCGGACCGAAGTAATGAAACGCGTAATTATCGTCATCTTCATGCGAGTAATCGACTATCAGGTCGATGACCAGCTTGTCTTGGGGCTTGATCCGGATGCTGGCGCGAACCGCTTGCGAATCGCGGTCGTCGATCTGCGTACCCGTGAAGAGATTGTGGCCGAAGCCGTCGCGCTTCTCGATGTTGGCCGCGATTCTCGCGGAGACGATGTCGTTGATCGGGCCGCCAATCGCTCCCTCAAAAAGCTTGTCGGCATAATTGCCGAAGGTGAGGTCTGCATAGCCTTCGAGGGTATCTGTCGGCTTCTTGGTGACCATGTCGACCACACCGGCGGTGGCGCTGCGGCCGTAAAGCGTGCCCTGTGGACCGCGCAGCACTTCGACCCGATCGAGGTCGAAGAATCCCGCCAACTGCTCGGCGGGCAGCGGGATTTGCGCGCCGTTTTGCAGGAATGCGACCGCGCCATCCGCGCCCAAATCGATGCTGGTGAGCCCGATGCCGCGGATGAAAGTGCGATTGACGCCGAATTGGTTGCCCACCGACATGTTAGGCACCTCTTGAGCAAGGTCACTGATGTCGGTGATGCCACCCGGCTTCAGCGCATCCGCGCCTACGGCGGAGATCGAGGCGGCGGTGTCGATCAAGGTGGCCGCCCGGCGAGTGGCGGTGACTGTGATTTCATCGAGGCCGGAATCGCTGGGCGCCGCGGCGACCTGACTCCAAGCTGGGTGCATCGCCGCACACAATGATGCTGCAGTTAAGTAACGTGCGGCTGATCGCCGCATCGAGCGTGGTTTGAAAATCATGCCAACTCCTCCCGGGTTTCTAGCTTATTTATTTGCTAGTGATACTGGCGGGTATAATTTCATTTATCATGAGGAAAGGGAAGAGTCTGTTAGGAAGAATGTAGATGTGTCGGTTTAGGGCTGGGTGATGCTGCATTCAACGGCGCAAGACGCTCGCTTCCTCGGGGTTGATCGCTACATCCAGTCCCGCTACGTCGACCCCGGGCTTTTGGCAGGCGCCCAAATCGTCATACAACATAGCGGTCATCGGCACGAGGGTTGTTTCGGTTTCCTGGACCGGGAGCGAACCCGGCCGATGGCGCCAGATTGCATATTCCGCATTTTCTCGATGACCAAGCCGATCACCTGTGTCGCGGCCATGATGCTGGTCGAACGAGGCCTGCTGCGCCTCGACGATGAGGTGTCGCGTTACATACCGTCATGGGCGGGGCTTGAAGTCCATGGCGTCGTCCCGGCGCGACCGATGCGGATCCTCGATCTGCTGACGCACTGTTCCGGTCTGACGGCCGGTTTCCAACACCGCACAGAAATCGATGCCTTGTATCGCGAGACCGTATCGCTGCGTTCGGACGGACCGGATCTCGCTACTTTTGTGCGCGAGTTGGGCGCTTTTCCGCTGGAGTTCGAACCGGGTACCGCTTGGACATATTCGGTATCGACCGATGTACTCGGGTTCGTCATCCAGCAAGTGAGCGGCCAGAGCTTCCGCGATTTTCTCAAGTCACAGATTTTCGATCCTTTGAATATGACAGATACGGATTTTCATGTTTCAGCTGCGAAACGGTCGCGGGTTGCCAACTGCTACGTGCGGCGCTCCGGGGAGTCGTTGGGGCAACTGAAGCAGTCATTCGAGCCTGATCTGAGCGCCATACCGACGTTCTATTCAGGCGGCGGCGGACTGTTGTCGACGGCGAAAGACTACCTGGCGTTTGCCGATGCGATTGTGGGTCAGGGAGATCGCGAGCCCGCGCTGCTGTCCGCGGCTAGTTGGAGGCTGATGTCGAGCAATCATCTGCCCGGCGGGAAGGATTTGCACTCGGTTGCACGGGGCATGTTCAGTGATGAGCGCTACGTCGGTGTCGGCTTTGGTTTGGGATGGGCAACCACCATCGATGCAGTCACCGCTCCGATGCGGGGCAATCTCAACGACACGTATTGGAGCGGCATGGCCCACACGTTTTTCTTTTGTGACCCGGCCGAGCAGCTGATCTGCATTTTCATGACGCAAATCCTGCCCTCGGAAATATATCCGCTGCAGGCCGAAATCCGCGCTCTTGTGTACGACGCAATTCGCGCCGGCATGCGGCGCAATTGACTAATAGTAAGAAGCGGTAGAGCATCAGTAAACTGGCCTTTATCAAGTAATTCGCGGGGGAAGTATGTATAAATCGACCATAGAGCTGTCGCCGATGCAGCGCGTGTACAGTGGACGCCCGGCAGCTGAAGCGCTCGCCGAAGAGGCGGAACGACTCGGCGCCAAGCGCGTCTTCATCTTTGCCAGCAACACGCTTGCCAACAAGACGCAGGAAGTCGAGCACCTGCGGCGTGCGTTGGGCGGCAAGTTTGCAGGCGTGTTCGACTCGATTGCGCCGCACGTGCCCAGGGAGGATGTGATCGCAGGCGTGGCGGCAGCAGAAAAGGCCTCTCCGGACATGCTGGTGTCGATTGGCGGCGGGTCGGTCACGGATGCCACCAAAATCATCAACCTGTGTCTCAAGCACAATTTGCGAACGGTCGAATCCATGGAGCCTTACCACATCGTGGTGAATGCGGATCGGAGCATCACGGCTCCGGTTTTTGCGGGCCCCGATTTACCCGTCGTAATCATTCCAACCACGCTCTCGGGCGGCGAGTTCAATGCGCTTTCCGGCGCGACCGACAAGAAAGTCAACGTGAAGCAGGGCTACATGCATCCGGCGATGACCGCCCGCGCCATCATCATCGATCCTGCGGTCACGGTTCACACACCCGAATGGATCTGGTTTTCGACGGGCGTGCGTTCTTTGGACCATTGTTTTGAAACATTGGGCGCCTTTGGTTCCAACGACTACTGGGACGGGTTGGCCATGAATGGGCTCCGCCTGCTTTCGAAGGGATTGCTGGCCTGTAAGGCCGACTACAAAAATTTGACTGCCCGCCAGCAATGCCAGATGGGTGCCTGGTGTTCGATGGTTGCCATCGTCGCGGGGTTGCCGATGGGCATCAGCCATGCCACAGGGCATGCGCTGGGAGGATCTTTCAATGTGCCCCACGGATATACCTCGTGCGTCATGGCGCCGGTTGCGCTTGAGTTCAACGCGGACGTGAACGGCGAGCGGCAAAAACTCATCAGTCTGGCGATGGGTGAGCCGCAGACGCCGGCCCATGTGCTGGCGGACCGTTTGATTCGCGCCCTCGACATGCCGCGCTCCTTGACCAAGGTCGGTCTTGCGGAAAAGGATCTCGACGCGCTGGCGGGGTATGTGCTCGAGGATATCTGGTGCGGCACCAATCCCAAGCCCATCAAAGATCGCAGTGCCTTGGTCGATTTTTTGCGGCGTGCGTTGTAGAACGCGGGCTCGAGACTGGACTTGTCCGCCCGCGTTCACCTCGAGCCCGTAACGCTCGAGGACAAATGGGTTTTCGATGCGGGCCGTGTGGTGATGAGCGGTACCCAGGCGATTGCGCGCGTGCTGCTGGCGCAACACGCCCGCGACCGCAAACACGGCCTCAATACGGCAGGCTACATGTCGGGCTATCGCGGCTCGCCCCTGGGCAATGTCGACACCACGCTGTGGTCGATCAAGGACCGGCTGGCGCAGGCCAAGATCGTATTCCAGCCCGGGCTCAATGAGGACATCGCAGCCACGGCGTTGCGCGGTACCCAGCAGCTCGATTCGGTGTCGCTACCGCGCTGCGAGGGTGTATTTGCGGCCTGGTACGGCAAGGGGCCCGGTGTCGACCGGTCGTGCGATGCGTTGAAGCACGGCAACTATGCAGGGGCGCATCCCAAGGGCGGCGTGATTCTGTTTTATGGCGACGATCACGGCGGCAAGTCCTCCACGGTTGCGCACCAGAGCGAGCAGGCGCTCGCCGCGAATCTGATTCCCTCACTCTATCCTGCGGATGCGGGCGAGATCCTGACGTACGGCCTGCTGGGAATCGCCTTGTCGCGCTATTCCGGCAATTGGATCGGGATCAAGTGCGTCGATGAGGTTGCCGAGCAAACCACCAGCGTGGAACTCACTTTCGATAGCATGGTCATTGCCGAACCTAAGCAGCTTTCGGCGCCTGCCGAAGGCGTGCATATACGCCAGGGGCCCTTCAATCCGCTGCGCGATGAACAAATCGTGATGGAGCACCGGCTGCCGCGCGTGCACGCCTTCGTGCGAGCCAACCAAGTCGACCGGACGCTCGTCAAAGCAACGAGTCCGGGGCTAGGGCTGATTACCGCGGGCAAATCGTATGGCGATGTGCGGGCGGCGCTGGCGCTATTGGGCTTGGATGAGGCGCGCTGCCGGTCGCTTGGGGTGTCGCTCTATAAGGTTGGGTGCATCTGGCCGCTCGAGCCCTCCGGTGTGACGGAGTTTGCGGCCGGACATCGTACGTTGCTCATCGTCGAGGAGAAAAAAAGCTTCCTCGAGCAGCAGATCGCCGCGACGCTCATCAATCAAGGCGAGCGGCCCCTGGTGCTCGGTAAGGTCGATGAGAGCGGGGCGCCGCTGCTCTCCTCGGTGTTGCCGCTCGATGCTTCCACAATCGCCTTGGCCATCGCGGGACGGCTCGAGGCGTTGGGTCTGCTCGATGACAACCTGCGTGCGGCGCGACGCGCGTTGATACCCGCGCCGCAGATTTCGCGTGCAGCTGCGCCCAAGCGCGCGCCCTATTTTTGTTCGGGCTGTCCGCACAATCGTTCGACCGTCGTGCCGGAAGGCAGCATGAGCATGACCGGCATTGGCTGCCATACCATGGTGAACTTCGTGCGGCCGGACGTGGCATTGCTGCCGACTCAAATGGGCGGGGAGGGCGGCAACTGGATTGGACTCGCGCCCTTTACCGATACGCCGCATATTTTTCAGAACATGGGCGACGGCACCTACTACCACTCCGGGTTGCTGGCCATCCGGGCTGCGGTCGCCGCCGGCGTCAGCATCACCTATAAAATACTCTACAACGATGCGGTGGCCATGACCGGAGGGCAGCCGGTCGATGGGCCGGTGTCGGTCGCCAGCATTGCAAATCAGGTGATTCAGGAAGGCGTGAAGCGGGTGGTCCTGTTGAGCGACGACCCCGAGCGGCATCGTCGATCCAAGGCGTTGCCGCCGCAAGTCACCATTGGTGATCGAGACTCGCTGGATGAGGTGCAACGCGAGTTACGCGAGACGCCGGGATGCACCGTCCTGATCTACGATCAGACCTGTGCGGCGGAAAAACGCCGCCGCCGTAAGCGCGGGACCTATGCCGATCCGCCGAAGCGTCTATTCATCTCCAAGGAGGTGTGTGAGGGATGCGGCGATTGCTCGGTGCAATCCACCTGCGTAAGCCTGATCCCGGTCGACACGGCGCTCGGGCGCAAGCGTGCCATCGATCAATCCAGCTGCAACAAAGACTATAGTTGCGTCAACGGCTTTTGTCCGTCATTCCTGACCATTCACGACGCCGGACTGCGCAAGGCGCAGCCGATGGCCAAGGATGACGAGCTGTTTGCGGCGTTGCCAGAGCCGCAGCCCAAGTCGTTGGATCAATACGGATTCAATCTCATGGTGAGCGGCATCGGCGGCACCGGTGTGATCACGGTGGGGGCGTTGCTGGGCATGGCCGCGCATCTGCAGGGTCTCGCACTGTCATCGTTTGACATGACGGGACTCAGTCAGAAGAACGGCGCGGTCTACAGCCATATCCGCATCGCGCGGCGCAACGAGGACTTGACCTCACAGCGGCTGAGTCGAGGTGAAGCGGACTTGGTGCTCGCCTTCGATCTGGTCGCCGCATTGGCGCCGGAGGCATTCGACACGCTGCAGCGGGGGCGTACCCAGGTGCTGGTCAATGCCGACCTGTCGCCCACCGTCGCATTGCAGTTCAATCGCGATTACGCCGCCGACTTCAATCTGTTGCTGACGCAGCTCAAAGAGGGCGCGGGACACGGTGCGGTCGAGTCCGTGGGCGCGTCCGGCCTGGCGCTCGCGGTATTGGGTGACACCATCGGCGCCAATTTGCTGATGGTGGGCATCGCGCTGCAGCGGGGACTGCTACCGGTGAGCGTGGCGGCGCTTGAGCGCGCGATTGCTCTGAATGGCGTGGCGGTGTCTCTCAATCTCAACGCACTGCGGCTGGGACGACTGTTCGCCGTCGATCCCGCCCGCGTGCTCGGGCTCGCTCAAAAAGATGCACCGCCGCCCTCGTCGCTCACCGAGGTCGTTGCGTTTCGCGCATCCCATCTGACAGCCTACCAAGATGCCGCGCTGGCCGCGCGCTACCGCCGTCTGGTGGACCGCGTGGCGCTGCGCGAAACCGAGGTTGCGGGTCAAGCAGGCCCCTTGGCGCTCGCGGCTGCGCGTGGGTACGCGAAACTGCTTGCCTACAAGGATGAATACGAAGTGGCTCGGCTGTTGACCCAACCCGCGCTCACGCAGGAAATCGCCAAGGTTTTTGCCGACGGTGGACGAGTCAGCTTCAACTTGGCACCGCCGTTCTTGGCGGGTCGAGGAATCAACGGCCGTCCTCGCAAACGTGAGTTCGGCCCCTGGCTTCGCCCGGCCTTGCGGGCACTGGCGCACGGTCGCCGCGTGCGGGGCACCGCGCTCGATGTGTTCGGTTATACGGCCGAACGGCGCGCGGAGCGGGCGATGATCGAGCAGTATGAGCAGCTCGTCACCCGCGTCCTGTCGGCGCTGACGGTCGCCAATCACACGGCGGGTGTCGAACTCCTGACGCTGGCCGAAGACGTCCGCGGTTACGGTCCCGTCAAGGAAGCCTCCATGCAGCGCTATCGCGAACGCGCCGAATCGCTGGAGCGTGCGTTTCTAAACGGTGTCGCTGTTGGCGGCTGATGATGAGAGGTCTGGCAGCGGACCTTTCTCATAGCGCGGATTCAGATCGAGCGCTTCGGCAGCCGTCACGGAGGTGGTCCACTTCACCACCTGTTCGAGGGAGTGACGGATCAGCAACTCGCCGTCTTGCAGAATCAGAAACGGCTTGGCGCCGGACATCATGCCGCGTTGCGTGCTTTCGATGTTGGACAAATCCTCGAGCATGCCGTCGCTCATCTTGGCGGTGAAATATTCGAGCGCGATGCGCTCCCGCGCCGTCTTCGGTTTGGGCACGTAGAAGCGGCCCTCCCACTGGGTCCGGGTGGCCGATACCGGCCAGAATTCGTGGGTCCAAAACATGTTGGCCGAAATCTGAATGTGCCAATTGGGGAAAACCCACTTGGCATCGCTGGCCCACGCGTCGGACTTGGAAGGATTGATGGCCGGGTGATCGATGAGCGCGTTACGTTGGCCCGGCTTACGAGTTCCGGTCACCGTTTCTCCGGGCGGGCTGACCCAGCGTTCGACTTTTGCGGAGTCCGGCATCTGGAATGTCGTGTCCAGCCAAGTTGACATCGATCGGTGCGGCCCATAGATTTCGGCGCTCAGCGGCCTGCTGAACGGATTCGATTTCCCCGCGTACAGCGGCCCAAAGGTCTTCGGATGGATGGACGAGAGGTGATAGGCCTCACTGAACGCATCGGCCACCGTTTTCCAGTTGGCCTGGAACTCGCCTTTCAAGACGACCGAATTCTCCGGGTTCGGGTAGGCGACGCCGCTGAAGGCTTCGCCGAAGGGACCCAAGAATTCTTTGAGGCTCACCTCAGGTTTTGATTGGAAATTGATGAAGATCCATCCTTCCCACACATCCACGGCAACCGGGGTAAGTCCGCACTTTTTCTTGTCCAACGCGAAAAAGCTGCGCTCGTCGGGAACGCCGACCAATTCGCCGGTGTTTTGAAACGTCCAGCTATGGTAGCGGCAGGTGAACTTCGAGCGGTTACCTTCTCGTTCATGCACCACTTGATTGCCGCGATGCGAACACACGTTGTGCAGCGCGTGGATCGAGCCGTCGCGCGCGCGCGATAGGATGATAGACGCGCTGAACAGGTCGATCTCCTTCACGAAGAAATCGCCGGACTTTGGAATTTGCTCGATGCGGCCTACTTTGAGCCAGACACGGCGAAAGATGCGCTCACGCTCGAGTTCGAATTGTTCGGCGGAGTAGTACAGATTGGAAGGAACGGTGGCCGTCGCGAAGCCAAGATTCTTGGTCAAGCTGGGCGATAGCACATTGGGGTCTAACACGGTTTCTCCTTCGACTCAGCCGTAGGGACTCACGCCCGTTTCGATCGTGATGGAATGCGGGAAGGGAGAGCGCGGGACGCGGGGCGATTCGTGCAGCTCGACCGCCATTGCCGCCTGCGTCATCGCCAGCAGCAGACGCAGCAAGCAAGCCGCGTCTGCCGGCAGGTCGTGCAGCGGAAAACGCTCGACATAGGTCAAAGCCGCATCCGCCCGAGCCAGCATCGCGTCGTAAAAGGCACGGATTGCGGGCTGGGCAGTTTCGGAGCGGCGGATCCAGCGTTCCTGTGAGGTGGCCACATCCCAGTGCTCGACGAAGCGCTCGAGGTCTGCAAACTCCGCGGGTAGGCGATGATCAGCACTCATTTCCAGCCTCCTATACCAACAATCGTTTTTTTATACTCGCCAGTAGTATGGGCGCGGGCGCAAGACCGGGTCAACCGGCCGCAAATCCTTAGGCTAAGTTCTCACGTCGCGTGCGCAGGCCCGCGGCCTCCCGGTCCCAGGTATCGCTGGTGACCCCCTGCTTGCGAAGTTCGGTCTTGAGCACCTTGGCCGAGGGCGTTTTGGGCAGCTCGTCGAGAATACGTATGTAGCGCGGCACCATGAAGTACGGCATCCGACTCATGAGGAAGGCCGACAGATTCATGTGATCGATGGAACGCCCAGGAACCGCCGCCACCACGATCATCACTTCGTCCTCGGACAGATCGCTCGGCACCGCGATCGCGGCCGCTTCGCGTACGTCGGGATGCGCACACACTTCCGCTTCCACTTCGAAGGAGGAGATGTTTTCCCCGCGGCGCCTTATTGCATCCTTCATGCGGTCGACGAAGAAGAAATAGCCGTCTTGATCCTGGCGAAAGGCGTCGCCGGTGTGGAACCAGCCGTTCTGCCAGGCCTTGGCGGTGGCCTCCGGATTGGCGTTGTAGCCGCTGTTCATGGCCCAGGGCCGATCGCAACGAACCAGCATCTCACCGATGGTGCCGATGGGAACCTCGCAGTCATGTTCATCGACCAGCCGAACTTCGGCGCCGGGACGCACCCGGCCGCAGGTACCGCGCTTCTTGGGATTCGGTTCCGAGACGATGGGTGAGGAAATCTCGGTCATGTTGAAGATCGTATAGATGTCGATATTGAATCGATCTTTGAACGCTTGCGCGTCATCCGTCAGCGGCACCATGAATGCCAGTCTGACCTTGTGCCGCCGATCCTCCTCTGAGGGCGGCCGCTTCAACAAAAAAGTCGCCATCACGCCGAGCAGAAACACCACGGTCGACTCGGTTTTCCGCACGACCTCCCAAAAGCGTTCCGTCGAAAAATGCTCTGCAACGGCCACGGAGGCGCCTCGGGCGAGCATGACGAAAGGCGGTCCCATCCCGCCAATGTGGAAGATCGGTGCGACGGTGAGATAGCGGTCGTCTTTGCCGACCATGGGCCAGGACTCGGGTCCGGCATTCGAGAACATGTGCAAGTAGGAGGACAGCACCCCTTTGGAGGGCCCGGTGGTTCCCGAGGTGTAGATGATGGACTGGACATCCCAGGGCTCGATCGGCCGATCGAGGGGGCCAAGCGCATCCTCCACGCCGCTCAAATCATCGAAGCGGCTTACGGGAAATCCGACATCCGGGGCGTCCCGAGGCGTGACCAGTACCAACCGTTCGAGCAATGCCCGATCCACTTCGGCCAAGCGTCCCACAAGGTCGGGATGCGCGATCAGGATTCTAGCCGAGGAATTCTTGATGACGTGCGCCAGCAGGTTGCCGCGGTAGGCGGTATTGAACGGCACGAACACGGCGCCCAGATAGTTGATCGCATAGAAAATGATCAGCGCATCGCGGCCGTTCGGAACCCAGACCGCGACGCGATCCCCCTGGCGTACACCCAGTTGTTGCAAGCCGACGGCCTTGGCAATGGTGCGGCGGCGTACTTCGGCAAAACTCCACTCCTCGCCGTCTTCGAAGATCAGATGAGTCTTGTCGGGCGTTTCACGCGCAAACCGGTCCAGCAAATATCGAAGTACGCATACGTCACGATTGGGCACACGCGCATCATTGAAATCTCGCACTCCAACTCCCCCTTTTTTCGCGCCTCCCCAGTTCAGGGATTAAGGCGATCTAACCAAGACCGATCAATCGCATACAGGCATGCACCACTTGTTTCACGATGGCTTCGCGGGACTGCTTGCTGCCCGGTCCGTAACAGTTGGGGATCCAGCTGAGCAAGCCGCCCATCCAAATTGCCATCTCGGGCGCATCGTCGAGCGTCACGAATCCATCTTGCTGGCAGTCCATGACGAGCTTGGCAATCCTCAGATCGAATTGATGCCGCAGGCGCAGGATGCGCCGCGCATCGGCGGCGTCCAGATTCATCATTTCCCGCTGGTAGATGGTGATGTACTCATAGCGGTTGATAATGATATTCGCGACCGCGGCAAGCGCCGTCCACAGCCGATCGACCGATGTGCCCGCTTTACCGTCCAATGCGTCCAAGGCCGCCAGCGATTCTTTGACGCCCAGGTCGCAAATCGCGCTCAAAATGTGTCCCTTGTTGCGGTAGTACGTGTACAGAAACGGTTTGGTCACCCGCAGGCGCTCGGCGAGCATGTCGAGCGTGGCCGCTTCATAACCCATGGTGAAAAACAGCGATCCGGCTTCTTCGAGGATGCGCTCACGTTTGTAGGCGACCACGCTGGGTTTGAGTTCCCGTCCTCCCGTTGGCTGCACGACAAGCTTCCTGCCCGCATTATTCTTCGGCATTTGGACCTTCAATAAGAGCTGACTCAAACGGGTGCCTTCCGCTAGCCCTCGTC
>CAZZWE010000002.1:43410-69069 GCA_964657675.1 uncultured Steroidobacteraceae bacterium | reverse complement strand
GGCGCGCAGCTCACCAAGAAAGAGTTCACGGAAGACGCAGCGCGTGCTGCGGTTCGGACCGGTCACGACACCCCGGTGATCGTGATGGTGCCGGAGGACTATCCCAAACTGTTTGCCGAGGCGAATCCCGCGCCGATCCTGTTGTTTGCCGACAGCGCCGACTCGCAGAACCGCAAGATTGCCGATCGTGCGCGGCAATTCTTGTCGGCCTACGGCAGCACCATTGCCCAACGGCGGCTACAAATCCGCGGCGTCAATCCGATGCTGGCAGTGCCAGTGGCCGTCAATGACATCGACGTGGCCACTCCGAGCGGCCGCGCCGTCGTGGTACTCGGCTTCATGACTTACTTCGTGCTGTTCGCGGTCTTGATGGGCGGGCTCTACCTCGCCATTGATTCGACGGCCGGCGAACGAGAGCGCGGATCGCTTGAGGCCTTGTTGAGCCTGCCGGTTTCGCGCTCGGCCTTGGTGGGCGGCAAGATTCTCGCAACCTGCGCTTACATGTGTATTTCCCTAGCCTTGAGCCTTGCGGCATTCGTGGTGGCATT
This sequence comes from uncultured Steroidobacteraceae bacterium, assembly GCA_964657675.1. Classification (GTDB taxonomy): domain Bacteria; phylum Pseudomonadota; class Gammaproteobacteria; order Steroidobacterales; family Steroidobacteraceae; genus Bog-1198. The sequence continues at coordinate 68,521 of CAZZWE010000002.1, read as the reverse complement.
TCGCTTCGTGCCGCTGGAACGTATCGGCATGTCCGCGAACTTAAGCTTCGGTACCGCGGCGCAATGCTTCCTGATTTGTCTGCCGTTCGTTCCCTTGGGCGCGACGCTCATGACCTTGGTTGCCTCGTTCACGCGCACCTACCGGGAAGCGCAAACCTATTTATCCATGGTGCTGCTGGTGCCCACATTGCCCATCGCCTTTGCCAGTATTTATAGCCTGAGGACGCAGGCTTCTCTGATGTTCATCCCCTCCTTGAGTCAGCATTTGCTGATGACCAGCATCCTGAAGGATGAGCCTATCGCCGTGCTCGACGTGCTGGTGTCGGCAGCAGCATCCGTGGCCATTGCCGCGCTGCTTTTCATCGTGACCGCCCGACATTGGCGGCGCGAGACCATGCTGGGTTGATGCACGCAAATCGCGCATAGAGAAAATCATTAACCTGAGATAGGCGACGCATTTTTTAATTTTATGGTCGTTTAATAATCAGCCACATTAGGGGCTTTGCCGTATAGTTCTAACGGTCTGCGATATGTATAATTCTTAATGGTTGGAAACGATGACGTTTGGGGGAATTGGCATGACCGTAAAATCGTCGGAGCGAAGCAGTGTTGCCGTGTTCATCGCGGTGCTGACCTTGTCGTCAGCCACGATGCTATTCCTGTTCTGGAAATTCCCCCTCGCTACCGCCGGCGTGACTTTCGCAATTTTGACAGTACTGGGCATCCTCGCCGTGTTTGCTCGATCCATTGAAGTCGAAAAACCCGAGCTTGAATTGGACCAAGGCGAACAGCGTCTTTATTAGCCGTTAGGCGGCTATTTCCCGATACAAAAGCTGCTGAAGATTTCGCCCAGTAAATCATCACTGGTGAATTCTCCCGTGATCTCGCTCAAGGCGAGTTGCGCCATCCGCAAGTCCTCCGCGAACAATTCGAACGCCCGCGAATGCTGCAGCACCTCCGCCGCCGCCTGCACGCCGGAACGCGCCCGGGCCAACGCATCGAGATGACGCCGACGCGCACTGAAGGCGCCGGCTTCGTTCGGCTGAAATCCCGCCACCGCCTTCAAATGTTGACGCAGTGGCTCCAGGCCTTCTCCGGTCAGCGCGCTCAATTGCAATTGTAGCGCCGCACCGGCTGCATTGGGCTGCGCTCGGGTCGGCAGCAGATCGATCTTGGTCAGCACCAGCGTGAAAGGCACGCCCGGCGGCAGGTGTAATTGGGTCTGTGCATCCGTCGGTGATTCAGGCTCCGTGGATGCATCCAGCAAATACAGCACATGATCCGCGCGGCCGATTTCTGCCGTCGCACGCCGCACCCCTTCCTCCTCGATGGCATCGTGCGTCGGCCGCAATCCCGCCGTATCGACCAGGTTGACCGGCAAGCCGTCGATTTGGATTTGGCGCCGCAATAGATCGCGCGTCGTACCGGGTATGGCGGTGACGATGGCGACGTCTTCGCCGGCGAGCCGATTCAGCAAACTCGACTTACCAGCATTGGGCTTGCCCGCCAGCACCACATTGATACCCTCTCGCAGCAGCGTGCCCTGGCGCGCTGCGGCGGTGATGGCCTCAAAGGCGGTAAAGATTTTATTGAGGCGCTCGTCCAAGGCCGCGGTGGGCAGAAAATCCAACTCTTCGTCGGGAAAGTCGATGGCGGCCTCGACAAAGGCACGCAACTCGGTGATCTGCGTCTGCAGCGCATTCACCTGCGTGGAGAATTCTCCCTGCAGGGAGCGCACCGCGGCGCGCGCCCCGGCCGCCGTGCTGGCATTGATCAGATCGGCAATGGCTTCGGCTTGCGCGATGTCGAGCTTGCCGTTCAAGAAAGCCCGCTCACTGAACTCGCCGGCGCGCGCCGCACGACAGCCCAATTGCAGAAGACGCTCTAACACCAGATCGAGGACCAAGGCCCCACCATGGCCATGCAGCTCCAGCACATGTTCACCGGTGAAGGAGGCGGGGGCTGGGAAGTACAAAGCCAAGCCCTGGTCCAACGCCGCGCCGTCCGCGTCGAGAAAACTCGCAAGGGTGGCCTTGCGCGGCAGCGGCAGCGCGCCCAGCAATCGCTGCGCCACTGCCGGCGCTTCAGGACCGGAGACTCGTATCACCCCGACCGCGCCACGCCCCGGCGCAGTGGCGATGGCAGCGATGGTGTCGGGGACGCAGACCATCAGTTGCGAGGCTTGGCGGCCTCTTTCTCGACCACCTGGTTGACGCGGTACTGCTGCAGAATCGACAACACGGTATTCGTCAGCCAGTACAGCACCAGGCCGGAGGGGAACCAGGCCATCATGCCCGTCATCACCAACGGCATGAACTGCATGATCTTGGCCTGCATCGGATCCGGCGGCGCCGGATTCAATTTGAACTGCGCGAACATCGCGCCGCCCATCAGCAGCGGCAACACGAAGTACGGATCGCGCGACGACAAATCATTGATCCACAGCAGGAAGGGCGCCTGGCGCATTTCCACGCTCTCGAGCAGCACGCGATAGAAGGAGATGAACACCGGGATCTGCACCACCATGGGCAGACAGCCGGCCAAGGGGTTTATCTTCTCCTTCTTGTACAGCTCCATCATGGCGCGACCCAATTTCTCGCGGTCGTCCTTGAAGGTTTCCTGGATCTGCTTCATGCGCGGACCGACCGCGCGCATCTTGGCCATGGAACGGCCGCTGGCCTGACTCAAGGGATAGAAGATCAGCTTGATCAGCGCCGTGACGATGATGATGGAGAAGCCCCAGTTGCCGATCAGCTTGTGTACGTAGTTGAGGCCCGTGAACAGCGGCTGCGCCAACACCGTCAGGATGCCGAAGTCGACGGTGCGTTCCAGCCCGCGGCTGGTAAGCGCGAGCTGCGATTGCAACTTCGGACCCACGAACAGTTGCTCGTGAATCTGCGCGCTGCCGGCTGCCGGGATGACCGTGGCGGGGCCGCGTGCCGAGATCAGATATTCGTTGTTCTGAACCTGCAGCTGATACTGATAGGGCTGGCCCGCGGGCGGCACGATGGCGGCAACGAATTGATGCTGCAAGGACGCGAGCCACCCATTGGTGATGGTGGCGCTGTACTTCGAGTCGCTGTCGCTTTCGACGTTCAGGTCCTTCGACTTGGTGCCGTCGTACACGGCCGGTCCCTTGAAGGAATAGGTCTCGACGTCGAAGTAGGAGCGCGAGGCATGCACCCAGTGGCGCAGCAGTTGCGAGTAAGGTGTCAAAGTCTTGGGCGCTGCGCCCTCGTTCTTGATGTCGTAGTCCAAGCCGATGGCATACATGCCGCGCGCGAACACAAAGGTCTTGGTGACGGTCAATCCCGCGTTATCGGTCCACGTGAGCGGCACACGAATTTCATTGGCCGTGGGATCGAGCGTATAGCTCGACTGACTGCTTTTCCACACCGCGAGATGCGTGGGCGCGGGTGACCCCGCGACGCCGGCCAGTCCGCTTTGAATGACGTACTTGGCATCGGGCGGCTGCAGGGTCATCAAGGTCACCGGCACATGCGGCGTGTCCTTGCGTAACGGGTACTGCAACAGATCGGCATGATCGAGTTCGCCGCCCTTGGTGTTGATGGTGACGTCGAGCACATCGGTGACCACATGAATGGACGCGGCGGGCGTGGACTCATCGGCAGCGGCGGGGGTGGTCAATGCCCCAGCGGAGGCTGCCGCGGAATTTGCTGCCGGCGTGACAGCGCCCGGCGTGGCAGCCGCGGGTGCGGTGGATGCTGCAGTACTTGCTGCATCGGGCACCGCATCGCCCAGCTGCGATCCAGGCGCGGCACCGCTGGCCGTGGAGGATGGCCCGGCCACCGGCGTCGGCGGCGCGTAATCATGCATCCAGGTTTCGTAGTTCAGAAAAAGAATCGCTGCGAAGGCACCCCAAAGCAGCAAGCGGATATTAGGCATTATTCAGACTCTCATCCGGTACAGGGTCGTAGCCCCCCTGATGGAAGGGATGACAACGTAACAGGCGGCGCAAGCCGAGCCAGCTGCCATGCCACACGCCGTATCGCTCGATGGCGGTGTGCGCATAACACGAACAGCTGGGATAGAAACGGCATCGAGGTCCCAGCAGCGGACTGATGACGAGCTGGTAGCCACGGATCGACCACAGGGCGATCTGGCGGGGCTTCAACATTTTTGCGTAATCGATTTCCAATGCTTTTCCAAACTCGCGCGAAGATCGCCAACTTTAGCTGATCGCGCCGCCTCCCGAGCAGAGACGGTGACATCGACAGCGGGCAAGGAATGTTGGTTCAGACGAAAGGACTCGCGCGCCAGGCGCTTGATACGGTTGCGCGCCACCGCCGTTCCGAACGTGCGAGTGGCGATGCTCAAGCCTAGGCGGGCATGGCTTTCTTGATTCACCAGCACCGATAAACTAAAAAATGCGTCGGTGAATCGTCGTCCTCGGCGCTGGACGTCGCGAAATTCGGCCGGCTGATGCAAACGCTTGCGCGGCTCGAACGTCAGTTTACGGATCGGTCGAGCTCTAGCGGAGACTTACGGGCAGAGGAGCTTGCGGCCCTTCGCGCGTCGGCGTGCCAACAAACGGCGGCCGGCCTTGGTCGCCATGCGTGCGCGAAAACCATGGGTACGAGCACGGTGCAGGTTGCTGGGATTGAAAGTACGTTTCATAGCGCGACTCGGGCAAAAACCACAGGTCAAATCAATGATCTGGGTCGATTTACTAGGGCCGGCAAGGCTACTGAACGGGCATGGATGTGTCAATAGACGCACCTGCAACTTGGAGCTAGACTCCCTGCCCTTTCGTTTATTGCCCCTTCGTTTTTCTCTAGGAGAGCGCTCTTGCCGGAGTCGCTATGGAACCGCTGTCTGCGAGTGCTGGAGGGCGAGCTTCCGGAGCAGCAATTCAACACCTGGGTGCGGCCCCTCCAGGCGGTCGAACGCGGCAATGAGATCAAGCTGTTAGCGCCGAACCGCTACGTCATCGAGTGGTTGTCCCAGAATCTTCTTCCGCGCATCAAGGAATTGACCCAGGCCTTCGCTGAGGGCCTGGCGCCGGACATCGTGCTCGATGTCGGCACCCGCGCGGGCGTCGTACCGGCAGCCGCGGTCAACCATAACGGGGCGGCGACCACTAATGGTGCTCACGACGCGGCAGCCATCGGCGCGGCGAAAGCTCGCAAACTGTTGCCCACGGTCCTCGGCAGCCGCATCAACGCCGACTTTACGTTTGATGGCTTCGTCGAAGGCAAAAGCAATCAGCTGGCCAAAGCCGCCGCCATCCAAGTGGCCGGCAATCCAGGCAAGGCCTACAACCCGCTGTTCATTTACGGCGGTGTGGGTTTGGGCAAAACCCATTTGATGCATGCGGTTGCCAATAAGCTCAAGGAACATAATTCCGAAGCACGCTTGGCGTACGTTCATAGCGAACGCTTCGTCGGCGACATGGTGCGGGCGCTGCAGCACAACACCATCAACGATTTCAAAACCGCGTATCGCAGTTTGGATTGCCTGATGATCGATGACATCCAGTTTTTTGCGGGAAAAGACCGCTCCCAAGAGGAGTTCTTCCATACCTTCAATGCGCTGCTGGAAAGTCAGCAGCAGGTGATTTTGACCTGCGATCGTTATCCGAAAGAGGTCGACGGTTTGGAGGAGCGGTTGAAGTCGCGCTTTGGGTGGGGACTTACCGTCGCCATCGAACCGCCGGAGCTCGAAACCTGCGTGGCCATTCTCATGAGCAAGGCCGCGATGACCCATGTCGATCTTCCCGAGGAAGTCGCGTTCTTCATTGCCAAACGCATTCGCTCCAACGTGCGCGAACTGGAAGGCGCGTTGCGCCGGGTTGTGGCCACGTCTAATTTCACTGGCCGTCCCATCACGCTTGAATTCGCCAAGGACGCCTTGCGCGATCTGCTGGCGCTTCAAGAAAAATTGGTCACCATCGAAAACATTCAGAAGACGGTCGCGGAATACTACAAAATACGCATCGGCGATTTGCTCTCGAAACGCCGCAGCCGATCCATCGCTCGACCACGGCAAATGGCCATGGCGCTGGCGAAGGAATTAACCAACCACAGCCTGCCGGAAATCGGCGACGCATTTGGCGGTCGCGATCACACCACGGTGCTGCATGGTTGCAAGCGGATTAAGGAGCTGCGCGAGACAGATAGGCGCATTGGTGAGGAGTATTTAAACCTGTTAAGAACCCTGGCTGGATAGCGTGTACAAGCCTGTGGATGAATCTGTTGATAAAGTTGTCCACAGTTCACTGACAGGTTGCGGGGCTTGCGCGAACAGGTGTTAAGTAGCTTTTTATGCTTTGTAATTTATTGAATTATATGACTATTTTTGTCTTATCCCACGAAAATCGATTGCTTAATAATCATAGTAATAATCTCTTTTAAGAATTTAAATCTAAGATTGAAAGACGGGTGAGCCCATGAAATTGACGGCAGAACGCGAAAAATTATTGTCACCGCTGCAAGCGGTAATCGGCGTGGTTGAGCGACGCCAGACCATGCCTGTTCTGGCCAACGTATTGCTCGGAGTACGAGACGGTCGTCTGTCCATCACCGCCACCGATCTCGAAGTGGAACTGGTGGCGGGCACCGAGGTGACCGTGCAGGAAGCCGGTGACATCACCGTGCCAGGCCGAAAGCTACTGGATATTTTGCGCGCTCTACCGGACAAGTCTTCGGTCTCGCTCAGTGTCGAGGGCGAGAAAGTCGTCATCAAAGCCGGTCGCAGTCGCTTCAGTTTGTCGACCCTGCCCGCAGCGGATTTTCCGGTGATCGACGACATCAATGCGCAGCAGACCGTGCAGATCCCTCGCAAGGAATTACTGCGCTTGCTGGAGAAGACCCATTTTTCGATGGCGCAGCAAGACGTGCGTTATTACCTCAACGGCATGCTGCTCGAAATCGATGCGCAGGTGCTGCGAGCGGTTGCAACCGATGGCCATCGCTTGGCCCTGTGTGAAACGGCGTTAACCGCCAAGGCGAAGACCTCGCAGCAAGTGATTGTGCCGAGAAAAGGCGTTCTTGAGCTGCAGCGAGTACTCAGCAATGACGAAGGCTCCGCCGACTTGGCTATCGGGACCAACCATGTTCGTGCGCAAATTGGCGACATTCGCTTCACTTCAAAGCTCATTGACGGCCGATTTCCCGAATATTCCCGCGTAATACCGGCAACGCCCGCGACGACGATCAAGGCCGATCGCGATGTATTGCGCCAAGCGCTCCAGCGCACGGCAATTTTGTCGAACGAGAAGTACCGCGGTATTCGAGTGACAGTGAAGAAGAACGTCATCACGGTCCAGGCTCACAATCCCGAGCAGGAAGAAGCCGAGGAAGAGATTGAAGTCAGCTACGACGGTTTGGATCTGGAAGTGGGTTTCAACGTGAATTACCTGCTTGATGCCTTAGCGGCTATCGATGGTCAGGAAGTGGAATTGGGTTTGACCGACAGCAACAGCAGCTGCCTGATCCGCTCTCCGGGGAGCGCGGGGGCTCGTTACGTTGTGATGCCGATGAGGCTTTAAGCCGTGACCCTTAGCCGGGTGCAGGTGACTGATTTCCGGTCCTTGCACTCGGCCACCCTTCATCTCGACCCCGCCTTCACCCTGATCACTGGGCCTAACGCGTCCGGAAAAACCAGTCTTCTCGAAGCCATCTACGTGCTCGGTCGTGGGCGCTCCTTTCGTACTCGGCGGCTAGAGCACTTGATCCGTCATGGTACAGAGCGCTTCATCGTGTTTGGCGAGACGGAACTCCAGGGCCGGAAAGTTCCGCTTGGGATCGAGGGGTCGGCGGCTGGAGTTCGGGCAAAGATAGCGGGTGAAAAACCTGCGTCTCTGGCCGAGTTGGCAGTCGCCCTGCCGGTCCAAATCATCGATCCCGAGGTACACCGTCTCATTGAAGAAGGGCCCAGTCGGCGCCGCCGCTTCTTGGACTGGGGAGTGTTCCACGTGGAGCAATCCTTCGTTGCCGATTGGCAGCGGTACCAGCAGGTGCTTCGCCAGCGTAATGCGGCGTTGAAGGCCCGGCACTCACGGGCCATGGTTTCAGTGTGGGATGCGGACCTGATCGCGTACGGGGAACGATTGACGGGTGCTCGATCTCGCTATGTGGCGATGCTCGTTGGGGCGGCAGAACCGATCGCCAATCATTTGCTGGGATTGAGCTTGGGTCTTAGCTACCGGGCTGGATGGGCGAAAGATCGCACCCTGGCCGAGGCCCTCGAGCAAAGCTGGCATCACGACCAGGAATTGGGAGCGACGCAAGTGGGTCCGCATCGGGCGGAGCTATCGATCCGACTGGATGGCGCTACTGTGAAAGACCGGATATCGCGAGGCCAGCAGAAGCTGCTGGCGGCCAGTCTGCTGGTCGCGCAGGTGAAGCTGTTTCCTGAAGAAGCTGTGCGGCCGACATTACTGCTGGACGACCCTGCGGCAGAACTGGATGACCAGCGTCTGGGTGGGCTCATTGGGGAAGTGTCGCAACAGGCGGTTCAGCTCATCGTGACCACCTTGCATGGCGAATTTGCGGCGTTTGGTACCCCGGGCCAGCGATTCAGTATTAAGCAGGGTGAAGTTTCCCAATAGACGTTCCACGTGGAACGTATCGGATAGTACTGAGCTCCGCATTTGCGAATTTGCGCAACCCCCAGTGGATTAGGCGTCCGCGATGGGGGACGCTACGGTCGATTGATTTCGGAGCCTAGTAGTCGTGCTTTCTTTCATGCGGAAGACTGCAGGGCAATGCTTCATAACGCTGCCTACCGCTTTTCGATAGGGACAGAATCGCAGATAGATGACCATCACTAGTCGCAATGATGTGGTCGTGTCCTTGGAAAACCGCCTAGCCGGCATATCCGACAACAACTTGCATGTGTCTCAAGCACCAATTTACAGGCTCTGCGGCAGGCAAAAACTCACTATACCGAGAGAGCCTCGAACCGCCCATTTATAGCCCTTCCAACCTGTTGATCTAGCTGGAGTTTTTCGAGTTATCAGATTCGTTTTTGACGTCAAAAACTGTTAACATAGGCGGTCGCAAAACAGGGCCGCACATGTCTCAAGATAACGTCTACGATTCCAGTAAAATCAAGGTCTTAAAAGGGCTCGACGCCGTTCGTAAACGGCCTGGAATGTATATCGGTGATACGGATGATGGCAGCGGCCTGCACCACATGGTGTTTGAGGTTGTGGATAACGCCATCGACGAGGCGCTGGCCGGTCACTGCGATCGGGTCATTGTCACCATTCATGCCGATGAATCCGTCACCGTGTCGGATAACGGCCGCGGCATTCCGACTGACATTCACGCCGAGGAAGGACGCTCTGCCGCGGAAGTGATCATGACGGTACTGCATGCCGGCGGTAAGTTCGATGACACGTCCTACAAGGTTTCCGGCGGTCTCCACGGCGTCGGCGTGTCGGTCGTGAATGCCTTGTCCGATTTTCTTGAGCTGGTGATTCGTCGCGACGGCAAGATGCATCGGCAGGAATATCGATTGGGCGAGCCTCAGGCGCCATTGGCCGAAGTAGGCGACACCGCGGAGCACGGCACCGTCATTCGCTTCAAGCCGAGCGCGCAGATTTTCACCAACATCTCTTTCAACTACGACACGCTCGCCAAGCGCTTGCGCGAATTGTCGTTCTTGAATTCCGGTGTACGCATTGAGTTGATCGATGAGCGCGAAGAAAAATCCGAAGTCTTCCAACACGAAGGCGGATTGAAGGCATTCGTCAAGCACCTGAATCGCAGCAAGACCGCGGTACACGAGACCGTGTTGTGGTTTCAAACCAAGCACGAGTCCACGCAAGTGGAAGTGGCTATGCAGTGGAATGACTCCTACCAGGAGGGCATGTACTGCTATACCAACAATATTCCTCAGAAGGATGGTGGAACGCATTTGGCGGGCTATCGCGCCGCGCTGACGCGCACGCTGAATAATTACATCGAGAAAGAACTGGCGGCGAAGAAAGAAAAAATTCAAACCACCGGCGATGACTCGCGCGAAGGCTTGACGGCCATTCTCTCCGTGAAATTACCGGATCCGAAATTCTCTTCGCAGACCAAGGACAAATTGGTTTCCTCGGAAGTGAAGGGCGTGGTCGAATCTGCCGTCGCCGAGCGACTCGAGGAATTTTTGCTCGAGCATCCTCAAGAAGCCCGTGCCATCGTCAATAAGATTTTGGAAGCTGCGTATGCGCGCGAGGCTGCCCGCAAGGCGCGCGAGATGACACGTAGAAAGGGCGCGCTCGATATCGCGGGCCTCCCCGGCAAGCTGGCTGATTGTCAGGAAAAAGATCCTGCGCTGTCAGAGATGTTTTTGGTCGAGGGCGACTCCGCCGGTGGCTCAGCGAAGCAGGGGCGCGACCGTCGCACCCAGGCCATCTTGCCGTTGAAGGGAAAGATCCTCAACGTCGAGAAAGCGCGCTTCGACAAGATGCTGGCTTCGGCCGAAGTCGGCACACTGATCACTGCATTGGGTTGCGGCATTGGGCGCGATGATTTCAACGTTGATAAATTGCGCTATCACCGCATCATAATTATGAGCGTGGATGGCGATGATCATGTTTTTGTCCGCGATGATCAGCGCGGCACGCGCATGGTCCGCATCGGCAAATTCATTGATGATGCTCTGGCGGCGCGCGCCCCGACCGGCGGTGTCGATAAATTGACAACCGAAGGCTTGGGCGATGTTCTTTGCTTCGGACTGAAAGACCACGAGGTCCGCTTCCGCCGAATCAAGAGCGTTATACGTCATCCACTGGACGAGAAGTTGTTCGAAGTGCGGACCTCTTATGGTCGTCGCGTGCGGGTGACTTCCAGCCACAGCGTTTTCGTCCACGACAATGGTGCCGTGAGACTCAAGCGCGGTGATGAACTTAAGGTGAACGATCGGGTAGTCGCGCCTTTTCGCACGCGCTTCCCGGTTACCGCTCCACAGCGCATCGATCTGATGCGCGCGCTGCATGTGATCCCCGAGGTATCGGAACAGATCTGGGTTCGCGGGCCCGCAGTGGAAGAGTGGTTTAAAGCTCAAGTACTGAACAAGCATCAAGCGAATGCGGACTTGACCGAATCCCGCGTAGAGATCCCACCTGTTGTGCGCGCCGAGCTTGCGGCGATTCGCCGGGGGAGTGGCGTGACCAATCAGGCACTGTGCGCGACCGTGGGGATTCGCCAGCCAGTGACCTTTTATGCTTGGGAGAAAGGAGCCAGTAGACCGACTCTCTCGCACTTTGAGGCGTATCTCAATGCCATCGGCGTTAACTCGGAAGAGGTTTTGCAGAAGACAACGATTGGACCGAGCCGCCTGGAGCGAACTTGGCAGGATCGATACAAAGGCTCCGGTGCCAATGTGGTTAGAGACTATGTGCGGTTGTCCGACCTGGACACCACCGATCTCGAATGGTTTGCCTCGCGGGGGGATGTGCTTCTTACCCCCGAACATTACGGGAGGAACGGGATTCGGCCCTCCATTGCGGTTGACGAAGATCTCATGGGATTGCTTGGCTTCTATCTTGCCGAGGGTTCTTGTTCGGATCGGAACGGCATTCGTCTTTCAATCGGAAAGGGCAACGAGGCCTTCGCCGAGGAGATGACCAGAAAATTTGCGAAAGTGTTCGGACTGCCGGCGGTTTCTTATTCTTCGCCCGATCGGTGTGCAGAATTAAAGCTCGTCAATCGAGTCGCCGCGCTTGCGTGGCAACACATATTCGGTTTCAAGAATGCTGATTCGACCACTAAGCAGATTCCAGATCTCGTGTTCAACGTATCCGAGGAGTTGCGCATTGCCTTCCTCAGAGGCTACCTGCTCGGCGACGGTACGGTTTGTAAGAACCGCATTGCCTTTTCCACCTCTTCTTACGATATCGCGAGCGGCATAGTTTACTGTCTGAGCTCGTTGGGAGTGGTGCCATGCATGTCGGAGCGAGCCCCTGACGGCGTTGTTCGCGAGGTACGTGGTCAGCCCTGTGAAACCAAGAATCGGCATTGGTCCATTGCGGTCACGGCTAAGGAAGATTTGCGAACACTTCGCAATATTTGGAAGGACCACGCCGGTGCCGCTGAGCTGACGGAATTCTTGCTATCGCATCGGGCGGGCGGTAAGCGCGATTTTGAGATGATTGACGGCGACCTGATGGCACTGCCGATCCTTTCCATAGAAGAGGTCCCTCCCAGCAACGGGAACGTCTATGACTTTTCCGTTGAAGGCGATGAGAACTTCATCGCCGGTATGGGCGGTCTGTGTTGCCACAACACCGACGCGGACGTCGACGGAAGCCACATACGAACTTTGTTGCTTACGTTCTTTTACCGCCAAATGCCGATCCTGATCGAGCGCGGCCACGTCTATATCGCCCAGCCCCCGCTGTATAAGGTCAAGAAAGGCAAGCAAGAACACTACGTCAAAGATGATTTTGAGTTGAATGCACTGCTGCTCAACACGGCTATCGACGGCGCGGCTCTGTACGTGAGCGCAGAGGCGCCGCCTCTGTCGGGACTCGGTTTGGAAGCACTGACTCGCAAGTACGAAGAAGTCCAGGCCATCATCGTTCGCTGGGCGCGCCGCTACGACGAGCGCTTTCTTGAGCAGCTTCTATACGCTCCCACGATGACCACGGAGTCGTTCGATCGCATTGACACTCTGCGCGACTGGTGCCGAGGCTTGGAAGCACGCCTCAATGCGTTGGACGACGTATCGGTTCGCTATGGCGTCAGCGTGGAGCCGGTCGCGAGTGGACACCGAGTTCACCTGCAGCGCTTCGAGCATGGTTTGAGTTCCGAGAAACACATTCCGCGGGAGTTCTTCGAATCCGCTGAATATTTGCGGATCTCTGAATTGGGCCAGACGCTGACTGATCTCATGGGTCCGGGCGCTTACGTGGTGCGCGGTGATGAGAGATATGATGTCGCCAGCTTCAAGATCGCGCGCGCGTGGTTGTTTGATCAAGCCAAGAAAGGCCAGACCATCCAGCGTTACAAGGGATTGGGCGAGATGAATCCCGGCCAGTTGTGGGACACCACCATCAATCCCGAGACCCGCCGGCTGCTGCAGGTGCGGATCGAAGATGCCGTGGCGGCCGACGACATCTTCACCACCTTGATGGGCGATGCGGTCGAACCGCGCCGTGAGTTCATCGAGAAGAACTCGCTGCAAGTGTCGAACTTGGACATCTAGTCATTGGCTGCGGCATCGGGGTAACCTTGACCCACTGTGCTGAACCCCTATGACAAGGTCCCGGACGTCCGCGACGGCTTGACCCGCGAGGAGCGGGTGGTCTTGTGGGTACTGCACGAGACACAAAAGGAGCGCGGCGACCGCAACGTTCCCACCGCCATGCTATGGGGACGGGTGTGCGAGCACTTCTACATCAGTCCCGAAGATCTCTCGTTGATGCTGGCGCGCATGGGCGCGCGAAAGTAGCACTTACTCTCAACAGACCTTACCGGTCGAGTGCCGTCACTTCATCCGCCGTAATCGCATCCTTGAAGTGATTGCCAAAGTTCGTGCGCACATAGTTGATCACCGCCGCGATCTGCGCCGGGGTCAACGCCGCCGGCGCGCCGCCGAACCCAAAAGCGTGCTTGGCGCCAAACGCCGGCATGTTGCGCCGGCCATTCAACAACGTGAGGGCCATGAATTGCTTGGACGCCAAGGCAGGATCACCCGCCAGCGCCGGATACCGACCGCCGCCGACGGCGCCTTTGGCATCGGGCATGTGACAGCCCTGGCAGATGTGTTGATACACCTGTTTGCCCTCGGTCAGTGCTGACAGCGGCAAGTTGTCTGGCATGCCTGCTGATTCGGCGCGCACACTCGCGTGCAACAGCATCGCCGCCACCATAGCGGCGCAGGCCAAAGTCGCAGCCACGAAAATCTTCATGCCGAGGCTCCTTTCGCCAGCGCCCGTTCTTGCAATCGACCGATCGCATCCAAGGCCGAGGTGACGGCGCCTTCCTGCCAGGCCGGAAGGTACGACGCATGTTCCCCCGCCAAGACGATGCGGTTGTCGAAGGCGCAGAGATTGTCGTAGTGCTCCTCGCGGGTGGCGTCCGTCCACAAACCAAAGCAACCCATGGCGCCCGGCACTCGATGCCAGGCCACGCCGACGCCATTGTCGAATTCCTCGCGATACTGCGGATGAATTTGGCTGCCGTATTCCACCGCCTTGGCAACGCGCTGCGCGGGTGTCATCGAGGAGAAGTACATGGAACTGCCCATGTCCCAGATATAGGCCCCGAGCAATACGCCTTTGCCCTCCGAGAAAAATCGGCTGCTGGGATAACTGATTTGCCCTATGGGCAAATCGGTGTAACTGATGCCGCCGTAAATCTGCTCATCCTCTTCCCAGAAGCGGCGCTTGAACTGCAATCCAACTTTCAGTCCCGTGCTGTAAGGCACCGCGGCAATGGCTTTCGCCATGGATCCATCGACCCGCATGGGAATCTGCCCCAAGATGGACAAAGGAATGGTGCAAACACACCAATCGGCCTTGGCTGTCTGTCGGCTCGAGCCCGCGCTCAAATCTTCGTACGTCACGCTGACCCCGTGATCATCCTGCTGAATGTCCACGACCTTGGCGTTGTAGCGGATCAGCGGACCTAATTCCTTGCCGAAGGCCTGGCCCACCATGCCCATGCCGCCCACCGGCTGAAACATCGCGGTCTGCATGTCGTACAGCTCGCCGATCGACAGGGCGAACCAAAGACCTGACTTGAGCAGATCACCCATGGCCACGGGTTCCGAGAACACCGGCTTCGCGCTCAAACCGCCGCCGGGATCCTTGTCATAGCCGCGGCGGTCGCTGCTCTCCGCGCCCTTGACGAAGCGATAGTTCTTGTCGAGCGCGCCGTTGGCCCGCAGCGAGGCCAGCAATAGGGCCTGATCCTCGGCCGTCACGTCGGCATCGAGCGCGTGATTCTGCGTGGCCTTTGCCAGCAACTCGGCCACATGGCCATTGTAATCGGCCTTCACGGCTCGCAGGCGCTGCGGCTTGCCGCCGAAGGCTTTGCTGTTGTGCAGATAGGCGTTGTAATTGATCTGAACGAACGGCTCGAGCGCGACGCCGAGCTTTTTGCAGTAGCTCAGCATTCCATGGTGATGGTAGGGAAGGCGCCAGGGCCCGGGGTTGATGTACAAACCCGGATCGAAGCGGCAGTCCTGCGTCTCGCCCCCCAGTTCGGTGTAGCGGTCGCCGCCGCGCAAGCTCCAGTTGCGTCCGCCGGCGCGCCCGTTGTACTCGAGCACCTGGACTTTGTAGCCGGCATTGCGCAATTCATAGGCGGCCACCATGCCCGCCATGCCGGCACCCAACACCAGCACGGAAGCGCCCTTGGGGGCAGGAGCGAGTTTAGTCGGACCCTTGAAACTCGATTCGGCGGCGAAACCCAGACTGTGCATGGCTTGATACATGGCGGTGCCGCCCGCAGCCGTGCCGATCATGCTGAGAAGCCGTCGTCGAGAAACCGAAGTACCCGGATCGTCCGTCATGCTGTGCGCCTTCAGTGGGAGACTTCAACAGCATAGCGTGTAAGAACTGCACCCGCAGCACGACGTGGCGCCGGGTCAGCCGGCGTGGACCCCACGATCGAGTTGCAGCCGTCCTCGGCCGCCGCGCTTCGCGCCGTAGCACGCCTGGTCAGCCGCCGCGACCCACTCGCGATGGTCGGCCATTTCCTGAGTCAGCAAGGCGACGCCAATGCTGGCACCCACCGCGTGCGTCACCCCGTGCCACTCCACGGTGAGCGGATTGAGCGCCTGCAACAAGTCGGTGCTGATGAGCTGCACGCGGTCCGGCGAACAATTGTCGAGCACGATGGCGAACTCATCGCCGCCCAATCGCGCCACGATGTCCGACGAGCGCACTTTACCGCGGCAGACCTCGGCCACTTTGCTGAGCACCGCGTCGCCGGCCGCATGGCCGGCCGAATCATTGACCGCCTTGAAGCGATCTAGGTCGATGGCCAAGAGCGCCACCGAGCGATTCAACAAGTGAGCACGAGAGAAAATCTCGATGAGCTTTTGCTCGAAGGCGGCGCGATTGTAAAGTCCCGTCAGGGCATCGTGATTCGCGCGGTGCGTTAATTCCTGCGAGCGGTTGACCTCGGTGGACGCATCGCGCAGCACGATGACCATGCCGGTCACCAGTCGCGCGGCGTCGAGCACCGGGGAGACCACGTCCAAGATGAAACTCAAACTGCCATCCGGCCGGTGCAGGATGCAGGCGGACTCGCGGCGGAATACCTTGCCGTGAATGGCGCTTTGGCCAATCAGGTTGGCGGCCGCTTTCGAGGTTACCGGATCCGTGAGCAGCATGACCTCACTCACCGAGCGTCCCTGGGCCGTGCTCATGCTCAATCCCAGCATGGCTTCCGCCGCCGCGTTGACGTAGGTAATGCGCATCTGCGCATCCGTGGTCACCACCGCATCATCGATGGACGACAAGGTGATGCGCAAACGCTCGCGTTCCTCCGCCAACTTCTCCTCGGCCCGGCGGCGCGCCTGCAAGCTCTCGATCTGCGCGATCAAGTACGGTTCGGCGCCTTCTTCTTTGACCATCGAGACGGCAACATGGGTCCAGATCCAGCTGCCGTCCTTGTGACGGTAACGCCGCTCGACATCGTAGGAACTCACCTCGCCGGATAACAGGCGCCGCCATCGTCCGGTGCTGCTGTTCCATTCTTCCGGCTCCGACGGACCGCCGGGCGGCATGGCGCGAAATTCTTCGGCGCTGTAGCCCAGCATGGTCTGCAGCGCGATGTTGGTGTAGATCCAATCGCCGTCTAGATTGGCGATCAGCATTCCGATCGCAGAATGCTCCATGGACTCGCGAAAGCGGCGCTCGCTGGCCGCCAGCTTGCGCGCGACCGCACGACGCGCGTCCGTGCCTAGTCCCACCGCGATCGGCGGCATGGTCGTGGCCAATAAAGCCATGATGGGCAGGCCTACCAGTGACAGGTCCATCTGCACGCGTTCCAGTCCGAGCGGCCGTACGCCCTTGGCCCACAGGGCCGCGATGACGACGCCGCTCAAGAAGCTCAACAGGGCGGCGCCGAAAGCGCCGACACGAAATGCCGCAATCAGCAGCAACACGCCGATCGATACGAATGGAAAGCGCACATAGGTGATGGAGGCCCAGCAGCCCAGCATGACCACCGAAAAAATGATGGCGTTTTCGAAGGCGAAGGACTTGCTCGCCAAACGCCGCAGGGCCTTCGTGTCCCATAGGATGATGGGCGGTCCGACCAGACAGGCGCCCACGGTATGAGATCCCCACCACTGGAACACGCCGTCGAGATAGGGCGTGCCGAATTCGGTGTACAGCGCGGCCCCGCCGGCAATCGCGAGCAAGCCCGGATTGGCGATTCCAAACAGACCCGTCATGAGCGCGGATTGATTGATGGAGATGTTTGGATAGTCGAACCGCAGCAACGAGCGGAACATCCATACGCTGAGCACAATTTCCGCGCCGTTCACGCTGCTGAATAAAAGCGTCGCGGACCATGGTCGGTGTGCGATGAAGAAATTCACCAGCACTGCGGCGATCGACACGCAAACCGCCGTGCGCAGCCAATGGACCTTCGGTGCTCTGATCAACGATGCCGCCACAATGCCGTTGGCAGGCCAAATAATCGCGATGCTGCCTTGGCCTCGGGTTAGCGTAATGGCCACCGCCGCCGCCAGAAAATAAGCCAACCCGATCAGAAGGGAGAGATCGGTATGCCGCGACGCAGACGCTGAGGGCTGTACGTTGACCATAATCCGCACGACTGTACGGGTGGGGGCAATTGATATACCAGCCAATTGCGTCGCAATCCTGCAAAACTCGCGATTATCCGCAAGTAAGAGCAGGGATTCCCCTACGGTATCCCCAACGATTGCTTGATGACTGCCAGCGTAATAGGCCACGACGCCGAGGTGGCAGCGGCTTCATCGAAATGGCTGGCACCGGGAAGGATGATCACCTGGGCGTCGTCACCGGCGGCTTTTGCTTTGGCGGCGAACTTGTTTGCGACGTCCGACGGCACTTGCCGGTCCCTCTCGCCGGTGATCAGAACGATATGAGCCCCCGTGGGCAGCAATTCCGCCGGATTGGTATCGGCGAATACGTTGGGTCGCGCGTCAGTCGGTGTTCCCGTTAATTTGTCGACCGGAAAACCGCACAGATCGGTCCAGGCGCGCAAGTCATTGATGCCTCCCAAACTGACGACATGGCGCAGCACCATGGGGTGCGGTCGAAACAAAGGACTGCTCGGCGGGATACGCGCCCGCCCCGCCGCCCATTGCACCATGTGTCCGCCGGCAGAATGCCCGACCGCAACGACTCGCTGAAGATCGAGCTGATAATCCTTGGCGTGCGCGGCCAATGTGTCGAGCGCACCCATCATGTCCTCGTAGGTCCCCGGATATCCGCCGCCTGCCTCATCGACCCGTCGATACTCCACGTTGAGGACCGCGATGCCTTGCGCCATCAGTGCGCCGGCCATGTTGCGAAACTGTTTGATGCCGCCGAATTCCGTTTGCCAGCATCCGCCGTGCACCAGCACGACCACGGGGAAAGCGCCTTTACCTTCGGGCCTGAACAGCTCGACGTATTGCGACGCCGCCGCGCCGTAAGGGATATGCGCCGCGGGCTCAGGTCCCTGCAACATCATGTACTGCGCCAACGTCATCGGTGCGGCCATCGCGCTATTTCCCATCAGTGCGGCGCAGATCAGGATCGAGCCTGTGAACCATCGAATCATTCGGCAGTCTTTCCTGGCAGGCGCCGCGATTTCGCTATTGTAGAGGAGCCGCGCGGCTCGCCGTACGGCGCCCTTGGAAGCACACCCCTGGAGATGAGTATGAAAGTTGGATTTATTGGACTGGGAAGCATGGGTGCCGCCATGGTGCCGAACCTGGTGAAAGCTGGCCATCAGGTCAGCGTGTGGAACCGCAATAAAGCGGCGGCCGAGGCCCTGCATGGCGTGACGGTGCTCGACTCTCCCGCTGCCGCTTTTCAGAACGATGCCGTGATCACCATGCTGTCCGATGACAAGGCCGTGCGCGCCGTGATTTTCGATTCCGGTGCCCTACAATCCGCGAGCAGCCGCTGCGTACACGTCATGGCCGCCACCATTTCCTTGGCGCTGGTGGAGGAGCTCAAGGCGAAACATCGTGAGGCGGGAATTGCGTACGTGGCGGCGCCGGTCTTCGGCGTGCCGACCGCGGCCGCGAACGCTCAGTTGAATATCGTCGTGGCCGGCGAGGACGCCGCCATCGCCACCGTGCAGCCGCTGTTCGATGTCCTGGGTCAGAAGACCTGGCGGCTGGGGACCGATCAGAAACATGCCAACATTGCGAAAATCGCCGGGAACATGATGATCACCCTGGCCATGGAAGCCATGGGCGAAGCCACCGCCCTGACCGAAAGTCACGGCGTAAAGGCCGCCGACTTTCTCGACATCGTCACCAACACCCTGTTCGCGAGTCCCAGCTATAAGCGCTACGGCGGATTCATTGCCACCAATACCTACGAGCCGGGTTTCAAACTGACCTTGGGTCTGAAAGATGTGAATCTGGCCTTCGAGGCCGCTGCAGAGAAAAACATCACCCTGCCCGCCGCGCAAATCGTACGCGAAAACATGCTCAAGGCGGTGGAGCAAGGCCTGGGTGCGAAGGATTGGTCCATCGTGGCCAAGATGACCCGACGGCGTGCCGGCTTGAAGGAAGACCTCGCCTAATGCTGGCTCGAGCCGCCGTCACTGCGCGCCGGCCATGGGCGGACCGAACGGTTTGCCATTGAAGGTGGCCTGCCCGCCGTGAAACCCGATCAGGGTGTGAAACTTTCCGTTCTCGTGCGTCGCCAGACCCTGCGCCACCAAGGGCTGCAGCCGACCGGACGACGCCGCGCCGCCGGGCAGGCTGTTTAAGAACGCATCGTCGATGGTCAGATTCATGTCGGCATCGACCTTCTGGATGAAGGCCTTCAAACCGGCTGCGGCGTCAAAATCTGCCGCGCTCACAGCCTGAAATTTGATCAGGCCGGTGAGCAGCGCGTTGCCGGCGCTGGTGGCTACCGCGATCTGATCGATGCTGATCTCCGGCTGCTTCGCGAACAGATCAACGGCGGGAGACTTCGCTGCGCTCATCATTGCCACGATCCGGTCTTTGGGATCGACCGTGGCGTCTTGGTTGACCGCACGCAGTGAGGTGGTCAAGCGTTCGAGCGCGTCGGGGTCCAAGTGCCGAAACGTCACATCCACGTGTGCCGCACTCAACGCGACCGGCCCCGCCGACACGGCTCCCAGACTGTACTTCACCGCCGCTGAGTAGAAGCCATCCGTCATTGCGTTTTGCGTAGCGAGTTTGAAATCCTGCGCGTTGAAGCCTACCGGCGTGCTGCCGTTGCCGAAGGCCATCTGCGCAACCGTAATCGTGGAGGCGCCGCTGTATAGGGTACGCAGCGTGCGTTTGGACTGAATGTCAGCGTGGATATCCGACAGCTGATAATGCTTGCCGTCCTTGGATTCATAGGACAGCCGCGGCGCCGACCCTTGAATCGAGTACGAATCGAAGTTGCGGCTGTAATCGCTTTTGAGCTCCACACCGCCTGAGATGAGATGCCCGTCGGCGACTACAGCATCCTTGATTTCCGGACTTGAGATTCGACCGCTGCCGCCGCCGAATAGCCCAAGACGGGAATGCAGCTGCACAGGCTCCGCGGCGCCGAACACGGCCGCCACATAAGGCTGCAGGTCTTTGCCAAACACCAGGTGCGAGTCGATTGACGCGAGCCCAATACAGGTCAATCCGCAAATCGGTCCATGGTGAATGACGTTGTGTACGGTGACACTCAAGGAACCCGCACCGAGTGCGGCCTGCAAGGGTTGCAGCGTGACCTCTTGGTCCGATTGGAACCAGCCCCGATGAAACTGATTGCCCGAGACTTTCACGTAGGGATTGGCTTCATTAACTTGCCGGGTGAAGTCATCGACTCGGCGCTCGATGGCATAACCCATGAGCCAGGTACTCAAGGGATACAGCACTACAACAACAGCGATCGCAATGATCCATCCCTTTTTCAAAGTTCTCTCCCTCATGGTTAACCGCGGTCACTTGACCCCGCCAATAGTAGGGAGATTTTCGCCGCTTTGCTGCGTCACGGATCGGCTGTGCCTGCGAATGGCCGTACGTCCTGCACCAGGTGCACGAGAAAGCGTCCCGGTTCGTCGAACATGGTCATGTGAGATGAGTTCTCCAGCCAGATCAGTTTCTTCGCCGGCGCGTGTACGGTTTGCAACCAAGCCGCCGCAATTTCCGACGGCGTGGTGGTGTCGTGGCGGCCTTCGATGAGCACCACGGGACAGCGCAGCTCTGTGACGTGGGTGAAATCGAAATGATTCAATTCCGGCAACAGCCTGCCTAGAGAAAACGCCGAGCCCTTGTCGATGGCGTCGATGTCGCCGGCTTCATATTCCGGCGATAGCTCGGCAAGGTTTGCGTATGGGCTATAAGACTGTCTGCCGTAACCCAAGCCGCCCAGCGCTACGTTCCATTTCCGCTCTTTGAGAATTTGGTCCATGGTCACCGTCCCATCGGCGGCGGGATACGGCGCCAGTGATTTCAACTCCGCGACGGCGGCGGTGTTACCGGCGGCTTCGGCGACTTTCAGCGTATCTGCGTATCCGACCCGTTCGTTCTCGACCCCGCTGATCACCTGCCCCGTGCCCACATAGGCATACAACAGCTCCGGATGTTCATGCGCCATGGTGAGGCCGACGACGCTGCCCCATGAATGACCGAGGATGAATACTTTGTTCTTGTGATATCGATTGCGCAGATAGTCGATCACTTCCACGCCGTCCGCGGCGATGCGTTGGATGGACAGCGTGGACTCGATCAACTTGGGATCGTTGGCGGTAAAGGTCTTGCCGGCACCGCGCTGATCCCATTGCACCACCGTGAAGTAATCCTCCCAGCCGTTTTCGAAAAACCAGCTCGAGGGCATCTCCGGCGAGGCGGGCCCTCCATGAATCATCAGCAGGATGGGATTCTTGCGGTCATTGCCCCGCACCGAGATCCACTGCTGCGTTCCGCCCACGGAGATTTTCAGCAACTCCTCCACGCCGTTCGGAGCAACGACCTTGCGGCCCTCCCGGATGATGGACGTCACTTCGCTGCGGCTATAGGTTTTCTCGGCCGCCTGGGTCAGCGACATTGCCAACGACAACAGCGCGAACGCCGCGCACCGCCAAACATTCATGGACATGATTTTCCCCAAAGAAGATGTGCGCTCATAATGGCCTACTCAACTCCCAGCAGTACACCCGGCGCCCGCCGAAGTTGCGCAGTTTGAAAGTAATCGCCATCCGGCACGGACCATCCGATCACTCTTCGGTTTCATAGCCGACCCTCCAGCGACGGCGCAGCCACCGATTGACCGGTTCGGAATAAACGCCGGCCACGGCGGCGCCGAGCACTCCCGCGCCAATCACGACCGACAGGAACAGCAGGGGGATGCCTGCCGTGGGTTTGCCGGCCGCCGAGAACAACCTAAACGCGGCAAACACCACGAACATATGCGTGAGATAAATCTCGTAACTGCAGCGACCAAGAACGATCAAAGGTTTGAGCAGCGGCAGCGAACGCCACTGAGTTTTCACCGCGGCCACCATGACGAGGCAGGTACCGATCGCGATCAACGTCATGTCCAAGCCAGCTTCGTCCAGCGCCCTGACGATGGCGTGGCGGGTGAAGCACAAGCACAAGAACAGCAGCGCGGCGCCGGCAACGCCGAAAGCGCGCAACGCCGCCCTTGAATTTGTGATCCTCGGAAACATGAGCGCAATGAGGCATCCGAAGGCGATCGCGTCCATACCGCCTAGATACGAATACTCCTGCCAAGTGTCATTGTCCTGGGCCCACACCGTTCGCGCGAAGGGTCCGAGCACGACGAATACCAGCAACACCGTCACGAGCGCCTTCCCGCGTCCCAGTAGCAACAGCATCAGCGGAAAAAACACATAAAACATTTCTTCGACGGACAACGACCAGAGCACATCCCAGTTGGCGGGCAGGTAGCCACGCGATGCCTCCAACACATTGATGTGAAAGGTCAGCGCCGCCAGCAGCGCACGCACCAGACCGCCGGTCGCATCCTTCACCACATAATCTTCGAGATGCGCCGCATGCAGCAGACTGAGCACGGCCAGCAGCAGCAACAACAGCGGCGCGATTCGGGCAAAACGCAGTTGGTAAAATTGCCGCAAGTTCGCCGCCGAGAAATCATTCCAACGACGCAGGCTGGTCGAAGTGATGAGAAATCCCGACACGGCGAAAAACATTTGCACACCGCGTTGTCCGTTCCACACCAGAGCGCTCATGAGCTGGGCCGGCAGACCTTCGGTGTATGGAATATGCGCCAGGAACAAGCGCATGTTGACGTGATTGAGCAGCACATAAAGGATGGCCAGGCCCCTCAGCAAATCCACGCCATCCAGCCGTGCAGACTTCGTGCGCGAGAGTTCAAGGTCGCCTGCGGTCATGACAGCAGTTTACTGCGATACACTGGCCTCATGAGCAACCCCGATGACATACAGCTGCAGATCGCGCCACGGCACGCCTGGCAAATATTCTTCTTCGAGAGTAACCCACGATGATTGAACAACAACTGAAGCTCAAGACCGTTGACGGCGAGATGAGTACCTTTATCTGCCATCCCGAGCGCGGTTCGCATCCGGTGGTTTTGTTTTACATGGATGCGCCCGGCATACGGGAAGAATTGCGGGATATGTGCCGCCGTCTGGCCTCGGTGGGCTACTACGTGATGCTGCCCAACCTGTACTACCGTTCCAACGTCGAGGAACTCGGTCCGTACATGGGGCCCGGACTTCAGCACGTGCGAGAGCGCGCCATGCAGCTGAAGGACACGATCAACATCGGTTTGGTCATGCAGGATACGCAAACCTTGGTCGCCCATGCCGACGCAGACCCCGCCGCGTCGAGCCACACAATCGGCAGCGTGGGCTATTGCATGAGCGGCCAATATGCCATCTGCGCCGCGGCGCTCTACCCGGATCGATTCAAGGCCGCAGCGTCGTTCTATGGCGTCACCTTGATGACCGAGAAACCCGACAGTGCGCATTGGGCGGCACGGCGTGCGTCTGCGGAAATTTACATTGCCTGCGCGGAGACTGACCATTACGTGCCACTGGCGACGATTGCGCCGTTGCGCGAATCGTTGCGCGAGGGCGGCGTCAATGCCGAAATCGAAATCTATCCGGGCGTGGAGCATGGCTTTGCGTTTCCACAACGCCCGGCCTACAACCGCGCCGCGGCGGAGCGGCATTGGGAGCGGTTGTTCGCCTTGTTGCGGCGTAATCTCGATGGCCTCACATAGGATTTCGCGCCGCGATCTGATCGAAAATGTTTTTCATGGTCATCACCCGCGCGACGTACCCATGCGCTTCGTGATCCCCGCAGCGTTGCCCGTCCAATAGCCGCAGTCCGCGGCGGACGTACTCATCGCCTGCGCCGGCGCCGCATAGATGAATGAGCGCGGCCAAGGTCTGCTTTTGGGCTACGCTGGCCGAAAGGACGTGATGGCGCGCCAGTGCCAGCGTAACGCTGCGATCCAGATGCGCCGAGGTGAGTTCCACGGCATCTCGCGGAATGACCCGGGAGTACAAACTGTTGAACCAGCACGAGCTCCAATCGTTCCACGCACCGTCCGCCACCACTTGATGATCGTGGATGCAGAATTTGCGCGCTTCGGCAAACGTGCCGTCCGTGATTTGATACATGCCCACGGAACTCGAGGCCGGTCGGTAAATGCCAAACGGCTGCGAGGTCCAGGTCCAGCGCCAATAGGTGCGGGCCACCGGATTGCCCGACCCCTCCACTTGCGCAATGGCCGCGAGCAGATCCGGCGTCATGATATTGGTTGAGTACTTGGTAAAAATGGCGGCGTATTCCTGCCAAGTCTCGCTGGGAGTTTTGTTGAGGGTTCCGCTGACCGGGAAGAACAGTTCCGAGGGTTTGCGCACGACTTGATAAATCGTATTGGACACCACCCATAGCAGCAGCACGGCGAGGATGCAGATTCCCACTTGAAGCGGCCGCGAAGCCTGCCGGAAGCGCCGCC
>CAZZWE010000002.1:0-43400 GCA_964657675.1 uncultured Steroidobacteraceae bacterium | reverse complement strand
ATAGGCGGCGCCGGGTGGTTGCAGTCGGCCAGAATTTGCGCAGCCGCCCGCCGCGCGATTTGGGTCTACGGCGCGTCAATCCTGCGCGCCGGCGCCCACCGCGACCCATGCCAGATCAGAATTTGAAACCGATTCCAGCTTGAAGTTCTTGGCCGCCGCAGCCATGCGCGTCAGCGCTTCGGCGATGGGCATGGGCGGTTGGGTGTCGCCCTTTTTGATTTTGTGGAAACGCACCGGGTTGATACGGGCGACCACATAGTTGCGCAGGTAGGGCGATTTGAATCCTTTTGCCTGCAGGCCCGCGATGATCTTTTTGGTCTGGGCATCGATTTGCAGCAGCCGCGACGCGTAGCCTTCACGCGCTCTTAAACTGACGGCCAGAGTCCGATCGCTGAAGCGATCGACTTTCTTCAGCAGCGAACTGTAGGCGCCCCCCGCGAAGCGCGAGGCTTGCTCGTAGACAACGCCCAGCGTCAGCAGATCGGCGGATTCGAACTCCGCGCTGAACTGAGCTTCTTTGGCATGGCTCTGTCGTTTGGCCAGATTGCGCGCCATGCGGATGACTTCGAGGCTGCGATCCTTGAGGTTGTGTGCCTTCTCGGTATTGAGCGCCAGGATCTTGTAGGCCAGCGTTTCATCCGCCGAGATGAGCACCGTGATTTGCTTCAACCCCAAACTCTTGCCGGCCGCGAGACGATGGCGTCCATTGGGGGTCCATAGCTTGCCGTCCTCGCCGCGCACGACTATCAAAGGATCGAGGAACGCGGCGGTTTCGTCGATCTTGGCGGCCAGCCGCTTGGCGTGAGTGGGCGACAGATCGCGTTGAAAGGGTGTCGGCTGTACGGCATTGAGGGGCAGTGAAGCCAGCATCAGCGCGCGGCCGCCCAAGGGGTCCCGATACGCCCCAATGGGCGCTCCCCCGACGCTGCGCACAAGGGCGGCAACGTCGGCGATCTGTGGATCCTCAAGACTCAGGGACACTTCAGCCGCCTCCAGCCCGCGGGATTTGCCGCGCGGCGACAATTTCCCTTTTCGCGGGGTTACGGCTTTCTTCGCAGCGCGTGGCGCGACTTTTTTAACCTTGGCGGTAGCCATAGCGTCATTGTGCATGCAACTCTGCAGCCCTTCCAACGGTCGGAAACTGAAACGGCGTCCAAAGGTAAACCGATGACTATTCAAGATTGGGTACGCAAGGGCCGCGAGTTGGGCGCCAGCGATTTGCATATTGAAGCCGACACGCCCTTGGTGGGCCGGGTCCGAGGCACTTTGGCGCCGCTTGGGCCTTCCATTCCAGGCGCTACGTTGACCTCGATGACGCGCGAGCTGTTGGGCAGCGAGGCGTGGTCGCAGTTCTTGAGCCGCGGCTCCGCCGATTTGTCGCGAACCCTCGCGGGGGTGCGCTGCCGCCTCAATATCTTTCAGACGGTTCGCGGCGTCGCGATGGCGGTCCGGCTGCTAAGCTCGTTTCAGAACAACTTGCGTTCCTGCAACTTGCATCCGGATTTAAAAAAGCTCACGGAACCCAAGACCGGGTTGGTGGTGATCAGCGGACCCACCGGCAGCGGTAAGTCGACCACGCTCGCGGCCTTGATCGAGGAAATCAACACCTCGAGCGCGCGTCACATCATTGCGATCGAAAGTCCGATCGAACATATTTTTACGAACCGGCGTTCTTTCATCCGTCAGCGCGAAGTGCCCACCCATTCACCCTCCTTTGAACAGGCCCTGGTCGATGCGCTGCGGGAGAATCCCGATGTGCTGGTGATCGGCGAGATGCGCACGCCGGAAGTCATGCGGCTCACCCTGAGTGCCGCGGAGACCGGGCACCTGGTGATCGCCACCATGCATTCGGCCTCTTGTGCGGAAGCCCTGACGCGAATCTGCATGTCTTTTTCCGCGGACATCCAAGGCAGCATTCGTGCCCAGCTGGCGGATTGTTTCGTCGGCATGGTGGCGCAGCGCTTGGATTTCTTGAGCGAGCAGAAATTGCGCGTGCCGATCTGCGAAATCCTGCTGCCGAGCGCCGCCTCCAAGGGGACCATCCGCGGCGGCCAGTTCAGTCAGATTGCCAATGTGCTGCAGACCGGCGGCGAGAGCGGCATGTGGAATTTCGAACGCTATCAACGCTGGGTGGAGCAGAAAAAAGATTGGGTATTGCCGACCTTGGCGCCGCCTCTGCCGGAAGAAAGGCTGCCGGCCGCCGGACCCAAAATTCAGCGCAGCGAGGTGCCCGTGCGCCCGACGCGGGAAAAAACCGTCAAGGATGATTCGATGGAGATATCGATCGACGAGGAAGTCGATCTGGATGAATTGGCGAAACGAATCGAGCGCGGTACACGCGGCTAAGTCCGGCGCGGCCTGCACGCCACGCCGGCTGTTCACTGCTCACAGCTGGGCAGGTTTTTCGCTGCGGGAACTGATCCCCGGCCGCGCCTGCGCAATTTGGTACCCGATGACCAACAGCGCTGCGAAAGCGCCAAACAACTCCGCCGACAGCGCCGCTTTCACAATCCTGACGACACTAAAGACGCTGGTGTCCACGGTCCAAGCGGCGAACAACAGCGGTGTGATGTACAGCATGACTGCGGTGAAGGCGACCCAGAACGATGCGGTGTTGACGCCCGGACACAGATGCTCAAGCAGCGCACGCAGCGGTTTGGCGAGGGCCACCACCAGCGCTGAACTGATCACCAAACTCAAGCTGATCACACCTAAGAAGGCAGTTAATGGACTCATGACTTTCTCCTTACTCCTGAACTACGACTTGCTCTTGCTTCCTCCACGATCAATCAATCGGGCGATGCCGCCGCCCAGCTTCATCAGCGTGGCGAGTTTCGAGCGCGGCATGGTAATCATCTGTTCGTACCAGCGGCCGGTGCGCTCGACAAACTCGAGCATTTCGCTCAAGCGGCGCTCCACGACGGGATCGAACTTCTTATCCTCGCGCGCCAGTTCCACGCATTGGCGCAAGGCAACCGCGGCGGGATCCAGTTCTCGTGCTTTGCGGCCTGCGGCAATGCGCGATACCAGCGTCCACAGATCGGTCTCCGCCTCATAGAAGGTGCGGCGATCCCCGAGCACCGGGACCGAACGGATGATGTTCCAGCTCTGCAAATCGCGAAGTGAGTTGGACACATTGGAACGGGCCAACCCCAAGGCTTCGGCGATGTCCTCGGCCGCCAGCGGCTTGCGCGAGGCGTACAGCAGGGCATGCACCTGACTCACTGAGCGGTTGAGTCCCCAGCGTTCGCCCAAGTTGCCCCACTCTAAAATGAACTGCCGGGTCGCTTCCGGCAGGCCGTCTTTGATGTCTGTAATTTCTGTCATGACAGAAATTACAGACCTTTCAGACTAGAAAGTCAAATGAAGTTCACGGCGGTACCTTGATGCCGACGACTCGCACCATGCCGGACGGCGCCGTTTCTCGGCGGCTTTTGAGCCCCGCCGCCCGCAGCGCCGACTCCACCCAATCGGGCGCGAGCCTTAACTTCGGATAGCTGCTGACGCGCTGCACCCACTGGTTGTCGATGCGTTCCGTCAACAGATCATGAACCGTCACGATGTCCTCTCCATATTCCAGAAAGCAGGTCAGGATTCGATTCTCGTCGCGCCGCACCAGAATGAATCGCGCATCCCCGTGCAAAGTCTTGGTGGCGTAATCGCGGAAAGTCGCCGCGAACATGCCGCCGGGTATCAACGCATCGGCGATCTGCTTGAACAAGCGCTCCACGGCTTCGCGGCTGGCCAGATGCGTCAACGTATCTCCTGCGCAAATCGCCACACTCAAGGGTTGCGTCAGGTGAGAACGAAAATGCAGAAGATCATCATTGACGATGGAGATTGGCAGCGCACCCGCCAGCGCACGTAACTCATCCAGCAGCGACTGGCAGGTATCGATGGCCGTCACGGAAAACCCGAGCTTCGCCATGGGAATGGCATGCAATCCAAATCCCGCGCCCAAGTCAACGGCTGCGCCGGAGCTCGCGGGCGGCAAATGCATGTCGGAAATTTCAGCGCTGCTGCGGGCGAAGGCTGCCGCGATGTCGCCGATCATCCACGAATAAATCGGACCCAACAGCGTGTCGTAATGCGCAGCCGATTTCACTCGGAGGCTCAATCGTCGAGATCAATGTCGCGCATGGCTTGCGCCGCAAAGGCGACGCCGCCGTCCACGGTGAGGGTGGAACCCACCACATAGTCGCCCGCTCGCGAGGCCAGGAAGATGGCCGCTCCCGCCATGTCTTCATCCGTGCCGACCCGTTGCGCCGGGATTTTCTTCGCCACTTCGTCCGCGTGATCGCGAGCCTCGCGGTTCATCTGCGATTTGAACGCGCCGGGCGCGATGGCGGCGACGCAAATGTGATCTTTGATCAATCGGGCCGCCATCAGCCGCGTCAACTGAATCAACCCGGCTTTGCTGGTGACATAGGAATAGGTCTCACGGTGTGTGAGATAGATGCCATCGATGGAGGCGATGTTGATCACCTTGGCCGGTTGCGCGGCACTGGCTGCCTTGCGCAGTGCAGGCGCCAGCGCCTGCGTCATGAAGAACGGCGCTTTGGCATTGAGGTCCATTACCTTGTCCCAGCCGTCTTCGGGAAAATCGTCGAAGGTGCCGCCCCACGCCGTGCCCGCGTTGTTGACCAGAATATCGATTTTGGGCTCGCGCGCCATCACCGCCGCCGCGAGTGCCTTAATTCCTTCGACGCTGGCCACGTTGCCGGGAATGGAGAGGCATTCACCGCCCTGCTGGCTCATCCCCTGCGCAGCCCGATCGCAGGCGTCCGCCTTGCGCGCCGAGATGTAGACTTTCGCGCCTTGCGCCAGAAAGCCTTCGGCGATCATGCGTCCAATACCGCGCGAGCCGCCGGTGATGAGTGCGACACGCCCTTTGAGGCTGAAAAGATCTTTGGTATTCATCGTACGAGCGTTCCCCTGCGTGACATCGACGTGTGTGGCTACAACCAGCCCTTATTGCGCGCCAACCGAGCGGCCTCGACGCGGTTGGCCGCGCCTAGCTTCGCAATGGCATCCGACAAGTAATTGCGCACCGTACCGTCCGACAGATGCACCAAGGCGGCAATCTCCGCCGAGGACTTGCCGTCTCCCGCGTGGCGCAACACCTGCCGCTCGCGATCCGACAATGGATCCTCCCCTTCCCAACCGGCCATCGCAAGTTCGGGGTCGATGGCGCGTCCTCCTGCGACGACACGCCGGATGGCGTCGGCCAAGCGGTCGCTGGGCGCATCCTTTAGTAGATAACCGGACACATTGGATTCCAACGCACGCCGCAGATAGCCCGCGCGTGCGAAGGTAGTGAGAATGATCACCCGTGTTGAAAGCCCCTGGTCGCGAATGGCCTGAGCCACTTCCAACCCTGACATCTTCGGCATTTCGATGTCGGTGAGCACGACATCGGGCTTGAGCGTCTCCACCATGTCGAGCGCGGCTCTGCCGTCGGCAGCTTCACCAACAACGAGCATGCCGGGTTCGAGACGCAGCAGCGCCGCCAATGCGCCGCGCACCATGGCCTGATCCTCGGCAAGAACGATGCGCGTGCTCACAGCGGCAGTTGCGCCACAACCGAAAGGCCCGGGTGCAGCGGTGCGAACATCACCGACCCGTTGACGGCCTGCATGCGCGCGCACATGCCGCCGATGCCATTGCCAGGGATGACCTCGCCGCCGCGGCCATCGTCTTGCACTTGAACCGTCACCTGGGTTGGCTCACAGATGATGGCCAGCGACACGTGAGTCGCATTCGCATGGCGCACCACGTTGGTTCCCGCCTCCAACAGCGATTGCGCCAGCGCTTCTTCTTGAGGAGCCGTCATGGCGGGCAGCGTCGTCGGTGGCTGCAGTCGGGTTTTAAGGCCCGCCGCTCGCAATAAAGAATCCGTGGCGGACAGAGCCTCCATCAGCCCCAGACGATGCATTCCGGCGATTGCCTGGCGCACTTCTGCCAGCGACTTGCGCGCGACGTCCGCTACTTCCCGCATTTCAAGGGCTGCCTGCGCCGAGTTGCTGGGCGCAAGCTTGTACGCAAGTTCCGATTTGATGGCAATCAAGCTCAAGGTATGACCCAGCAAGTCATGCATGTCGCGGGCGATCCGCTCGCGTTCCGCGAGTTTCGCGAGACGAGCGATCTCGACATCCTTGCCTGCCAATGCCTGTTGCGATGATCGGATGGCTCGCGCTGCCAAGATGGATATACCGAAGCCCAAGACAATGATCAGCACCAAGCCGAAGTAAATGCCGTCTAGGTGTTTCCAGGTGAAGTAGACATACGAGCCGACTATCGTCAGGACGATGATGACGAGCGACTCTCGAGTCTTAGCCTGGCTGCCCGGCATGCCGGCATACAGAAAAAACGTGTGCGAAAAAGCGTTGAAGGGAAACAGACTTAAACCCAGTCCGAAAATCGCCAGCCGCGTGACCCATAACCGCGGACCACTTGTGTGAAAGCCCCAAAAATACAATGCGATGAACACCGCGACGGCGGCGCCCGTGGCCCACCATGCCAAAGGATGGGCGCCGGGCAGTGGTAGCAATAAGAAACCCAGCCAAACGAGGTAGATCCAAGAGTACGGCGAGTCGTCCGTCTCGCCAGCGCGAGACGAGTCGCTTCGGTCCAACCACTGTGCGAGAAGAGAACTCATTTTACGATACTAGCGCCGCGGCCTGTCCGCCAACATGAAGACCGCCGCCGACCATAATATGATTCCCGCGGCGATGGGGCCCACGGGGCTGCTCGGCCCGTCGGCGGTCAAGAAAGGATAGGTGCAGGACAGTGCGACCAACGCAGTGCCAGTGACGTAATGCAAGGGAGTGTTGAAAAGTTTGGCCAGCGGAAAAAAGTGCGCGCCGACGATGAGCATGATACCCGGCGAAATCCACTTCACCTGGTGCACGACGTTGAGAACCACCAGTAATGCAACGATGAGCAGCCACTGGCCGATGTTGACGTTACGAAACACCCGACCGATATGCGCTTCAACTTGGGTGTCGCGGACGCTGTCGACCGAGGCCAATTCTCCACTGCGCGAGCGCCGCCAGCCGGCGATCATCAGCGTCAGCCCCACGGCAGCGATGGCCGCAAACACCGGCAGTGTCGACCGGTACACGGCCGTCAGCCCGATCGCCATCCACCAACTACCAAAAAAACCTAGAAACATCGTACCAATGCCGCGTCCGCGCCTGGCGGTGGCTTGGGATCGTTGGGTCAGATTTTCCAACGCTGAATGAGACATGTCGGGCTCCTTGACGAGAATGATTGCACGGCTTCATTCTCGTCAGGACAGGCCCTCCCGCACAGAGCCCGTTGTCATGACTTGGAGGTGACACTTGTCACCCCGTTGCCGATCGATCCTTCGGCCATTTCTCATGACACAGCGCTAAAAAGCGTGTGCCGGCTTGGGACAGCGGCTGATGCTTCAAATGATAAGCGCCGACCTGCCGGTCGATTTGCGAGTACGGCAGCCCCTCGACCGGTACCAGCTGAGACGGCACTTCGGTCAGCAGGTCCGATACATACGTAACCCCCTTCCCATCCGCGACCAGCGCCAATCTCAATTCCATGTGGCTCACCTCCCACACCGAGCCAAATGCATCGCGCAATCGTTCGCCGCTGGGGCGTCGCGCCGTCTCATCCAAATAAGAGGTGACCAGCGGCAATTCGCGCAACGTGACCGAGGAGTCGCGCTTCAGGGCCGGCCGCGCCGGGTGCTCGCGCGCAATCATGAGGCGGCGGATTTCGGCGAAGCAAGGATGCAGGGTGAATTGCGCCGGCATGTTGTGATGAAACGGACCGAAGCCCAGTTCCCATCGGCCTTCGCTCACACCGTGCACGATTTCACGGCTGGGCGCGACCACCACCTTCAACCGGGTCAGAGGATTGCGCTCGCAGAACTCTTTCAGCAGCGTGACGCCCAGCCGCGCATTGACGCCGGGGGACAGCGCCAGCGACAGCGTCGATAACGCGCCGGTTTTGATCTGCCCGATGTCGGCCAGGGTTTCGCGCTCTTCGTTCAAGGTGGCCTCGGCAAAGCGCAGCAACCGGATGCCCGCCTCGGTGGGCTTCGGTGGCGCGCCGCGCTTGAGCAGTCGGGTGCCGAGCCGGTGTTCCAGGTTGGCGATAGCCTGGCTGACCGCCGACTGCGACAAATCCAGCCGTTCAGCGGCCCGGCTGAAGCCGCCCGCTTCGATGACGGCATGGAAACAGCGCAGCTCATTACGTTCAATCTGCATGGCTCAAGGATAACTGACCGCGCGCTATCCGCCGCGCTGATAGGTCTATCAGTGCCACGGGCTGGCGGCCGCCTGACCCAGGTCTTAAGTTGATGCTCCAAACGGGAGGCAACATGAACGCAGTGGTGGACATCAAGAAGGGGCTCGAGGGTGTGGTGGTCGACAGCACCTCCATTTCGCTGGTGGACGGCGAAGCCGGCCGGCTGTATTACCGCGGCCATCCGATCGAGAAGCTGGTGAAAAGCCCGTTTGCCGCAGTCGCACACCTAGTGGTGTTCGGCGAGTTGCCCGATGCCGCTCGCCTGGCGGAATTCGAAGATTTTCTCTGGGAAGCCGGCCGTCTTCCCGCCTCCCTGACCGCGGTATTGCAAGACCTATCTGGCCTCGGCGGTCACCCCATGGCGGTGTTGCAATCGCTGGTGCCTTTGCTGGCCTCGGAGCCGCCGTCGCGCACGTTAGGACGCAACGATGCCGAGCAAGAGGCGCTCGTTGTTGCAGCGCGCCTGCCGACGGCGCATGCGTACCTGCTGGCGATGCGGGCTGGCCGCAATGTGCCTGCGTATCCCGAGACACGGCGCTATGGCGAACGATTCTTGACCCTGGTGCATGGCCGCGCGCCCACCCCTAAAGCCATCGATATTTTTGAACAGACCCAGATTCTGCAAATCGATCACAGTTTCAACGCCAGCACTTTTACGGCCCGCGTCGTCACCTCGACTCTGGCGCCGCCGGCGTCCGCTTTGTCTGCGGCGATGGGTTCGCTGTATGGCCCTCTGCACGGCGCAGCCGATCAAGGCGCACTGGAAATGGCCGAAGAAGTCGGACAGCCGGGCAAAGCGGCTGACTTCGTGGCGCACTGCCTGGCGAACGGCAAGCTCGTCATGGGCATGGGCCACCGTGAATATCGGGTGGTCGATCCGCGCTCGAAGATCGTCAAAGTCCTCGCCGAAGAGATCGCGAGCACCGCGCACGAAAAAAATCTGATCGAGACTTTGAAAGCGGTGGATGCGGCCTTCGTCGCCCAAACCGCGCAGAAAAAGCGTTCGCTGCGCGCCAACCTCGAGTTTTACAAGGGCGTGGTCTATCTGGCGCTAGGGTTACCGAAGGACTTTTTCACCGCAACCTTCGCCATCGCCCGCGTGTTCGGCTGGTCGGCCCACATCGTGGAACAGCGCAAGGACAACCGCATCGTGCGTCCTTCGGCCAATTACATCGGGCCCTCGCCGCTGCCGGATTGATCGATCGATCGCTTTCTAAGGCCGGCGCGCTCCCGGTATGATCGCGCATGCTCTTTTCTGAAACGATGGCATCGATCCGGCCGTCCGCCGGCGGGTGGGCGGTGGATATTGGCAACGACTGGGGCCAAGGCCGCGCGACCTTTGGCGGCATGGTGTCCGCGCTCGGCAATGAAACCATGCGCCGCGTGGTCCCCGCCGGACTGCCGTTGCGCGGGCTCAACACGACTTTTGTAGGTCCGCTGGTTGCGGGACCGGTCTCCATCGACGTGAAAATATTGCGCGTCGGCAAGTCGGTGACCATTGCCCAAGCCACGCTCATCAGCGAGGACGCGGTAGCGGCAACCGTCACCGGAATTTACGGTCTGCCTCGAGAGTCGTCGATCCACATTCCCCCGCCCACCGTGGAAGCGGCCCCCGCCGTTGAGACGCTGGAGGATTCGTCACTCTCGACCGGCATGGGGGGCCCGGCCTTTTTGCAGTATTTCGGAATGCGATGGGCCGAGGGCACGCGCCCCTACACGGGCACCCCATTGAAGCGTTCCAAGGCCTACATCCGCCACCGCGATACCGCGGTGTTGAGCGAATCGCATATGGTCGCGCTGATGGATGTGATCCCCTCACCGGTGCTGCAAATGATGACTCAGCCGGCGCCGGCCAGTTCGCTGATCTGGACCCTGCGATTCTTGAGTCACGACACTCATTTCGCCATGGATGAGTGGTGGAGGATCGATACCGACGTATCGAGCACGGCGGATGGCTACGCCAATCAGTCCAGTCTCATCTCCAATCCCGCCGGTGTGCCTGCCGCGCTCAGCGAGCAGCTGGTGGCCGTATTCGGATGAGTTACTGCTTTTTGAAAATACTTTTCGGCAGCCTCACATGGACGCCGAGATTGGGCTTGTCAACCAGCTGAGTGATGGCCACATTGCCTGCGACGCTGACGAGTTGATAGGCCTGGTGCTGCGTCAGATGCTTCTCCGCGACCAGGAAGTCGATCATCTCCTGAATCGCGCCTCTGGTTGCCACGGCTAGATCCGGATCCGTGGCCATGCTGATGTAATCGGTCGCCGTTTCGGCTCGCGGCCACTTCAGTTTCATGTCCTTGCGCACGGTCAGTTGCAGTTTGCCGCGCAGTGAGGTCTCGATCGCCGTTTGGTCGACTTCGCCATCGCCCTGCGCGGCGTGACCATCGCCGATCTCGAACAAGGCGCCGCGCGCGAACACCGGAATATAAAGCGTGGTACCCGCAGTGAGCTCGCGATTGTCCAAATTGCCGGCATGCATTCCCGGGGGATTGCTGCTGAGGCGGCCGATTTCCGGCGTCGGCGCAACGCCAATGCTGCCGTAGAAGGGCTTCAGAGGAATCACGATGCCGGGGAAAAATTCCGCCGTCATTTTTTTGCGGTCCAGCGGTACGATTTTAATCGGCAGTTCCCGGTCGCAATTCTCCGGCAGATACCCGGCGCAGCCGTTGTAGCCGTAATCGAGCGGCAAATCGATCGACAGAATTTTCACTTCCAGTACATCGCCGGGCGCTGCGCCTTCGACATAAACCGGACCGGTCAAGATATGACCGCCGGGTCCCTTCTTATCGCCGGTGACTTCGTTGACCACGGCTTTGAGCGAGGCCTGGATTTTGTCGTCGGGCACGCCCGCCTTGCTCAAACCCGCGGGCGTGTTGGTCAGCAAGGTGTCGACATCGATGATGTCGCCCGAGGCAATGCGCAACACCGGTGTTGCCCCGGCCCAGTAGTAGCCATAAGCAACGGTGGCCGGTGTGGCTTCGAGCCGGTGAGTCACCGGCTTCGACACGGCGAGCGCTCCGGTCGAGGCGATGGTCGAAAGGACGGCGAGCAACATGCAGGTAGCGGTCTTCATGACACTACGCTACCACAAGCTTTTTACCTGACTCCGAAATCTGTGTTGAAATCTCGGCGTGGCGCGTCGTGCGTGTGCAAATGGGGATGAATGAATGATGTTGCCGGTTCAGCGCGTGAGCGCAGTTGTCGTCGCGGTCCTCACCACGGGACTAGCCTTTGCGCCCTGCCAGGCACAGTCGGCGCACGCGCCGTCGCTCGCAGAGTCCTTGAGCCGTACCACGCTGCGTGCACCCGCGATTGCCCCTGACGGAAAATCGGTCGCGTATTTGAAGCGCCAGACCGACTGGAAAGAAAACGAGTTCGTGTGGCAGCTGTGGCTGGCCGATGTATCGACCGGCCGGAATATTCAGCTGACGCGCGGCCGCAAATCCGCCGGCGCGCCGCAATGGTCACCGGACGGCCACTGGCTGGCGTTCGTTACCGAACGCGAGTCCGTGCTGATCGAGGCGCCGAAAGCGGACGCGGAAAAGCCCGCGGCCGACAAGCCCGCCGCCGATGAGGCTGAGAAGCCGGCCGCCAAGCAAATCTGGTTGATCGCGCCCGATGGCGGTGAAGCTCGGCCCCTGACGCGCGCGGCGGCGGACGTCAGTGACTTTCACTGGACCCGCGACGGCCAGCACGTGTTGTTCACCGCCACCCTGGCACCGTCCAAGTCCGCAAAATCTCGCAAGGAAAAATACAGCGCCTATGACGTGGCGGAAAAAGATTTCGATACGGCGCAGCTCTGGTCGGTCGATGTAGCGGCCGCCGAGTCGGGGCTCAGCGTCGCCGCGCAACAGCTGACCTCCGATCCGGCATTGAGCGTCAAATCCTTCGCCATCTCTCCTGACTCGACTCGGATCGCTTTCAGCGCCACGCACAATCCGCAACTGGCCTTCCTGGAGGATGAAGACCTCTATCTTATGGACTTCACCGATGCCAAGCCGGGCAGCGTGTCCAAGATCGTTGCATTGCCGGGACCTGATCGCGGCCCGATGTTCTCCCCCGACGGCAAGCAATTGGCCTTCACGACCAGTCTCGCGCAGCCCAATTTCTTCTACGCCAATTCGCATCTCGCGACGGTGGATCTCGATGCGGTGTTGAAGCATCCCGCACTGGCGGCGGCAGACGTTCGCGACTTGACCAAGCGCTTCGATGAGGATCCGCAGGCGCTGGATTGGCTGCCGGGTGGTCTCTATTTCGCCGCCACATTGAAGATGACCAATCCCTTGCTGCGAGTGGATCCCGTGACGCTGAAGGTTGAGCCTATCAGCAACACGGACGCGCTCATGGTGGAGGAAGCGTCACTGACGCCGGATGGCGGCCTCGTGGCTTTCGTCGCCGAAAGCCCCACGACGTTGACCGAGCTGTATGTATCTCCGACGCGGGACTTCACGCCGAAGAAATTAACCGATCTCACCGCCCAAGTGAGCGGCTGGAATCTGGGCACGGTCGAGGTTGTGTCGTGGAAAAGCCGCGACGGCACCGTGATTGAAGGCGTGCTGCACAAGCCGGCGGACTACGATGCCAAGCGCAAGTATCCTTTGCTGGTCAAGATTCACGGCGGGCCCACCGGTGTTTCGCAACCGCGCTTTCTGCCCAATGACTATGCCTATCCGGTGCAGGCATTTCTTGCCAAGGGTGCGTTGGTGCTGGAGCCCAACTACCGCGGCAGCGCCGGGTACGGTGCAAAATTTCGCGCGCTGAACGTGCGCAACTTGGGCGTGGGCGATATGTGGGATGTCATGAGCGGCGTGGATTCGCTGATCGCCAAGGGCATCGTGGATCCGAAACGGCTTGCGGCCATGGGCTGGTCGCAAGGCGGCTACATCTCGGCCTTTCTCACCACCCACACGGACCGCTTCAAGGCAATTTCCGTCGGTGCCGGCATCAGCGATTGGACCACTTACTACGTCAGCACCGACATCACGCCCTTTACGCCGCAGTATCTGCAGGCGACTCCCTGGGATGATCCAAAGATCTACGCCAAGACCTCGCCCATCACCACCATCAAACAGGCCAAGACGCCGACCTTGATCCAGCACGGCAGCGCTGATCGGCGCGTGCCGGTGCCGGATGCCTTTGAGTTGTATCGCGGATTGCTCGATCAGCATGTCGACACGCGCTTGATCCTCTACACCGGCTTCGGCCACGGCATCGACAAGCCGAAGTCAGGTCTCGCGCTGCTGCAGGCGAATCTCGACTGGTTCGATCATTACCTGTGGGACGAACCCATTCCGAAGGATTCGCCGCTGTACGGCAGCAGCGAGCTCAAGGCCGGCGATTGATCACGCCGGGGTGGGCATGGCGGCGATGTGCGCCAATCCTGACTCGATCGAGCGGCGCACTTCGTCGCTTAAATCCTGCGGGTGTTTGCCGGCCGAGGTGATGGGCGCGCCGATGACCACGCGCACCGTACCGGATTTTTTCAAGATGCCACGCCGAACCCAAAAATCTCCGGCGTTGTGCGACAAGGGCACCACGTAGCGCCCGGTCTCGCTGGCCAGTACGAAGCCGCTGATACCGAATTTACGCGTCTCGCCTGCCACGATGCGGGTGCCTTCGGGGAATATGATGATCCACAGCCCGGCCGCCAGCCGTTGCTTACCCTGTTCGATGACCTGCTTCACGGCGAGATGACCCGCGCCGCGATCGATGGATATGGGCTTGAGCAGCCTCAGGCCCCAGCCAATCAACGGAATCCACAGCAGTTCGCGCTTCAATACCCAAACCTGCGGCGGGAAAATCAAAAAATGAGCGACCGTCTCCCACGCGGAGGTGTGATTGCTCATCACGATGTGATTGCCGGCGGGAATGTTCTCGCGCCCCTCAATGCTCCAGGTGAGGCCGCAGATCTTATCCAAAGCCCACAGCACCAGCCGGGCCCAGGTGCGTGCAATGGAAAACTGACTTTGATACGGCAGCCAGAAACACAGCGCCATGAAGCCGCCGAACAGCAACGCTGACACCATCATGAACGCGGTGAATATCAGCGAGCGAAGCAATTGCATGGAAGATCAGCCCGGCAGGCGCGATAGATCGGCCACTCCGCCGAGCAACAGTTGCACATCCCTTAGCAGCGCCAGTCGATTATTGCGCCGGGTCGGATCCTCATCCATGACCATGACCTGATCGAAGAAGTCATTGACCGGTGCCCGCAATCCCACCAGCGCGTGGAGACTGTCGGAATAGCGGCGCTCATGCGTGGCCTGCGTGACCGGATCGCGCAGCTGCAACAGTGCAGCGTGCAAGCCGCGTTCGGCAGATTCAGTCAGCGCGTTGGAATCCACCGTCTGCTCGCGGCTCACTTGGGTCTTCTTCAAAATATTGGCGATGCGCTTGTTGATGGCGGCGAGCACCGGCGCGTCGGGCAGCAGCAAAAACGCCTGCAAAGCCGTCAAGCGTCGGGTGACATCGAGCGGTGAGGCGGGCCGATTGGCAAAGATGGCATCGAGCATTTCCACGCTGGTGCCGGCTTGCTCGAGCAACATGCCGCGCAGCCGCTCGATGATGAAGTCATACACCTCATCCACCACGGCCGGCCGCTGGATGGGCTGGGCCTGCGCGGAAGCGCGCAGCACCTCGAGCAGGTCCAAGTCCAGCCCGCCTTCGATGAGTATGCGCAACACGCCGAGTGCCGCGCGCCGCAAGCCGAACGGATCCTTGGTGCCACTGGGCCGCTGCTCGATGGCGAAGATGCCGACCAGCGTGTCGATTTTATCGGCCAGCGCCACCGCCTGCGCCGTGCGCGTGAACGGAATGGCATCGCCGGCAAAGCGCGGGCGATAGTGCTCTTCGATGGCGACGGCCAAGCCTTCCGGCTCGCCTTGCGCCAATGCGTAGTAACGACCCATCGTGCCCTGCAACTCGGGGAACTCGCCCACCATGGCCGTCATCAAGTCGGCCTTGGCAAGCTCTGCGGCCCGCGCCACTTCGGGACCTGCGCCAATCTTCTCGCCGATGAGCGTGGCCAACGCGGCAACCCTGCGCGTCTTGTCCGCGTAGGTACCGAGCTTGGTCTGAAAGGTCATGTCCTTCAAGCGAGCCGCATGTTCTTGCAGTGATAACTTCGTGTCCTGATCCCAGAAGAACGCCGCGTCGCTCAAGCGCGGTCGCACCACCCGCTCATTGCCCTCGCGCACTTTCGCCGGGTCGCGGCTTTCGATGTTGGCCACGGTCACAAACCAGCCCGACAATTTGCCGTCTTGCGCTTGCACCGGGAAATAACGCTGGTGATCCTGCACGGTGGCAATGACCACTTCGCGCGGCAAGCTCAAGAACCGCGGTTCGAATTGACCGGCGACGGGCACCGGCCACTCGACCAACGCCGTGACTTCATCGAGCAGTGCTTCGTCCATCAATACCGCGGCATTGGCGCCGGTCGCCGCGGCCGCTGCGGTCACGGAGGCGCGGATGGTTTCGCGTCGCTTGGCAAAATCCGCCACCACGTTGGCGCGAAACAAACGGCCGGCATACGCCTTCGCAGACTTCAAAAAAATGGGCTTCGGGGCATGGAAACGATGGCCTTGCGTCACGCGGCCCGCTTTGAGGCCCAACACCTCGATGGGTACGATGTCATCGCCATACAGCAGCACCACGGAGTGGACGGGCCGAACGAACTCCGCGGTTCGCGCGCCCCAGCGCATGCGCTTCGGAATGGGTAACGCGGCGATGGCCTGCGTAATGACTCCACCCAGCAGGGCCGTGGTGGCTGCGCCCTTCTCGGTTCCGCGATACTGCAGCCACGCACCTTTGTCGGTCTTTAATTCAGTCAGTGCGTCGATCGCCACATTGCAGCTCTTCGCGAAAGCGATGGCGGCGGCCATGGGCTTGCCCTCGGCATCAAAAGAATTGGCCAAGGGCGGCCCGCGTCGTTCAACGCTGCGGTCCGGCTGATTTTCGGCCAGCTTCTCGATCCACACCGCGAGACGCCGCGGTGTGGCAAACGTATGTACCTTGCCGTGCGGAATGCCGGCAGCATCGATGCCCTTGGTGATGCCTTCGCTCAAGGACTCGGACAGTCCGAGCAGTGCGCGCGGCGGCAGCTCCTCGCACAATAGTTCGAATAGTAGGTCGCGGGCGCTCATGGTGCCTGCAACGCGGG
Source organism: uncultured Steroidobacteraceae bacterium (assembly GCA_964657675.1). GTDB lineage: Bacteria > Pseudomonadota > Gammaproteobacteria > Steroidobacterales > Steroidobacteraceae > Bog-1198. Next base: position 26,953 of record CAZZWE010000002.1, on the reverse strand, counting down.
CTGCGGATGCTTGATCAGCGGATAGCCCAACGCCTCGCGGCTTTCGCGATAGGACTCAGCCACGCCGCGCGCCAAGGTGCGAACGCGCAGTATGTAGCGTTGCCGCTCGGTGACCGACACCGCATGTCGAGCGTCGAGCAAATTGAACGTATGCGAGGCGCTGACCATTTGCTCATACGCGGGCAGCACCAATTTATCGGCCAGGAGCCGCTGACAGGCGGCTTCGTGTGCATCGAATTGCGCCAGCAGCACCGTGGTGTCGGCCTTTTCGAAGTTGTAGGTGGACTGCTCGACTTCGTTTTGATGAAACACATCGCCGTAGGTCACGGTGCCAAAGGGGCCCTCCGTCCACACGATGTCGTAGATGCTTTCCTTCCCTTGGATATACATCCCTAGGCGTTCCAAGCCATACGTGATCTCGCCCATCACCGGCCGGCAATCCTGTCCGCCGACTTGCTGGAAGTAGGTGAATTGGGACACTTCCATGCCGTTCAGCCACACCTCCCACCCCAATCCCCAAGCGCCCAACGTAGGAGACTCCCAATTGTCCTCGACGAAGCGGATGTCATGCGTCAATGGGTCAAAGCCCAAATGGCGCAGCGAGCCTAGGTACAGTTCTTGGAAATTGTCGGGCGAAGGCTTGATGGCGACTTGAAATTGATAGTAGTGCTGCAACCGGAACGGATTGTTGCCGTAGCGGCCGTCGGTCGGTCGGCGGGAGGGCTGCACATAGGCCGCACTCCAGGGTTCGGGCCCCACGGCACGAAGAAAGGTCGCGGGATGGAAGGTGCCGGCGCCCATTTCCATGTCGTAGGGTTGCAAGATGATGCACCCCTGATCCGACCAATATTTTTGCAGTGCAAAAATGAGTTCTTGGAAGGTTCGGGGAGGAACGGGCGGCTTCGACATCGTGCGCGAGTATAGCGACGCGATTCCGGCGTGTCCTCCTGACGCCATGCACCCAATTGGCTCATGTACTCTATCTATAGGGGTTGATTGCCTCGCTAAATTCGCCCATAGCCCCGTTACGCACTAAGTTAGTGCGCTGATTTTTACTATTCGATCCACTATGATGCAAAAACCGCGACGCTTTCGCGCAAGTGCTTGATCCGTAATATGCACGCTAATGGCACATTAGCTGCATTGCTCCATAGCCCCAGCTTTGAAGGACGCTGGGCCACAAAGCCAAAAATCCCGAGGACGCAAATGACTCCCGCCGATGTTCTTAAATTAATCAAAGAAAAAGAAGCGAAATTCGTCGATCTTCGTTTTACTGACACGATTGGCAAAGAACAGCATGTCACCATTCCGACGCGACTGGTCGATGAGGGCTTTTTCAAAGACGGCAAGATGTTCGACGGCTCGTCGATCGCCGGTTGGAAAGGCATCAACGAGTCGGACATGATTTTGATGCCTGATCCCGCGACGGCGGTCATCGACCCTTTCTACGAAGAAACCACACTGAACCTGCGCTGCGACGTCATCGAGCCGATGACCATGCAGGGCTACGAGCGCGACCCGCGTTCCCTGGCCAAACGTGCCGAGGCCTACCTGGCGTCATCCGGCATCGCCGACTCGGCGCTGTTTGGGCCTGAAAATGAATTCTTTATCTTCGACACCGTGACATTCAGCTCGGGGATGAACGGGTGCTCCTACGAGGTCGACTCCTACGAAGGCGCTTGGAATTCGGGTAAGAGCTATGAGGATGGCAACAAAGGCCATCGCCCCGGCATCAAGGGTGGCTACTTCCCCGTGCCGCCCGTCGATGCGCAGCAGGACATCCGTACCGCCATGTCGATGGCCTGCGAAGAGATGGGCCTGAAGTTCGAAGTGCACCACCATGAAGTGGCCACCGCCGGGCAGGGCGAAATCAATGTCGCGGCCAACACGCTGACGAAAAAAGCCGACGAAGTGCAGATCTTGAAGTATGCGTTGCAGAACGTCGCCAACGGCTACGGCAAGACGTTGACCTTCATGCCCAAGCCCATCGTCGGCGACAACGGCAGCGGCATGCACGTGCATCAATCACTGCAAAAAGACGGCAAGGCGCTGTTTGCCGGCGACAAATACGGCGGCCTCTCCGAGATCGCGCTCTATTACATCGGCGGAATCATCAAGCATGCCCGCGCGCTCAACGCATTCACCAATGCCAGCACCAACAGCTACAAGCGCCTGGTGCCGGGATTCGAAGCGCCGGTGAAACTGGCGTACTCGGCCCGCAACCGATCGGCCTCCATTCGCATTCCTTGGATTCCGAACCCAAAGGGCCGCCGCATCGAAGTGCGCTTCCCGGACGCCACCGGCAATCCGTATTTCATGTTCGCCGCCATGCTGCTTGCGGGCTTGGATGGCATCAAGAACAAGATTCATCCCGGCGATCCCGCCGATAAAGATCTGTATGACTTGGAGCCCGAGGAAGACAAGAAGATACCGACCGTGTGTCACTCGCTCGACATGGCGCTGGACTACCTCGACCGGGATCGCGAGTTTTTGAAAGTGGGCGGCGTCTTCACGGACGATTTGATTGACGCCTACATCGAGCTGAAGATGAAGGAAGTGACGCGTCTGCGGATGACCACTCACCCCATCGAAATCGAGATGTATTACAGCTTGTAGGTTCTAGGGTGCTTAAAGGCCTTTAGGTGACGGCGGTCACGCCGCCGTCACCTCGTTTTGTGGTCCGGAGACGTTAGGTCTATGCTTTGTAACTATGCACCTGCGCAAGTCTTGGATTTTGTTAAGTCTCCTGGCTGCAGCGTTCGCGGTTCAAGCAGCCGTGATCTACAAGTGGACCGACAAGGACGGTGTGGTGCATTACTCGGATCAGGCGGTTCCTGGCGCCGAGAAAGTCGGCAGCACCACGCCCATCAATCGGGCGGCAAGCTTGGGAACGCCGGGCCAAGGCGCAGCGCCGGGCGCTCCGCAAAAGCCCGTCGGCCCAGTGACGTTGACCATCACGGCGCCGGCCAACGAACAAGTGTTTTTCAACGACGACTTGGCGACGGTGCATTTGGATGTGCAGCCGGCCCTCAAGAACACTCAAGCCATCACCTGGCATTTGAACGGCAAGCCGTTGGATCAGCCGCCGAATGCAGTGTCCTTCACCTTGCAGGGCTTGGAGCGCGGCACCTATGTGCTGGCGGCGACGCTGGTCGATCAGGATACCGGCGATGCGCTGACCAGCCCGCAGGTGACCTTCTACTTCCGACAGCCCTCGGCGCTATCGCCACAACACCGCTAACCGCGGCATTCTCCCATCGTCTCCCGAGCGCTCAGTTTGTCAGCTGAGCTGCAACTGCGTGCGCTGCGCATCGACGGCACTGAGCTGCTCGATGCCATGGTCACCAGCGTGTTCCTGCTGGATCCGCTGTTGCAGGTGAATTATCTGAATGCAGCCGCGCAGACTCTGATCGGCTTAGGTCCCAAACAGGCCTTGGGCCGGCGCATCACGGAACTCACCCGCGGCGCCGAAACCTTGATGCCGTTGTTCGACCGCGCGCAAAAAGACGGCGAAGGGGTGGTGCAACGCGAGCTGGCCTGGCCCGCGCCGGGCGGCGTCGATCGCATTCTCGACTGCGCGGTGACGCAAATCATCCTTGGACAGGATAGTCCCCGGCTGCTGCTCGAGATCGAAGACATCACTCAACATCGACGCCTGACCCGTGAGAACGCACTGTTGGCACAACTCGGCGGCAGCCGTCTCATGGTGCGGCAACTGGCGCACGAAATTAAGAATCCGCTCGGCGGCTTGCGCGGTGCTGCGCAACTGTTGGAGCGCGAATTGCTCGACCCGGCATTGCGCGAATACACCCGCGTCATCATCAGCGAAGCGGACCGGCTCACCAATTTGCTCGACTCCATGTTGGGGCCGGGACGGCCGCCCGCCAAGCAGCTCATCAATGTGCACGAATTGCTCGAGCGCGTTTATCACCTGCTGCGCAGTGAAGCCTCCGAGGGCGTGATCATCGATCGCGATTACGATCCCAGCCTGCCGGCGCTGACCGTCGATCCGAATCACATCATTCAAGCCATGCTGAATCTCGGTCGCAATGCCATTCAGGCGCTGTCCGGTCCCACCGTGGCAGCGCCGCGGTTGACCTTGCGCACCCGCGCGGCGAGCAACGTCAGCGTCGGCGCACATCGCCACAAGTTGGCGGCTTGTATTCAATTCGAGGACAACGGTCCTGGCGTGCTCGCGGAAATTCGCGACACGATTTTTTATCCGCTGGTGTCCGGCCGTTCGGACGGCACCGGCTTGGGGTTAGGAATCGCTCAGGACCTGGTCAGCCGTCATGGCGGCCTGATCGAATTCGACAGCACACCGGGACGAACGATTTTCACAATTTCCTTGCCGATGGAATCCGCATGAATGCAAAGCCGCTGTCAGTTTGGTTGGTCGACGATGATGCTTCGATCCGTTGGGTGCTGGAAAAAGCCCTCAAGGGCAGTGGCATGCAGGCCAAGTGTTTCGATCAGGCAGACAGCGTGCTGTCTGCGCTGCGCGGCGATGCGCCCGATGTGCTGATGACCGACATCCGCATGCCCGGACGCAGCGGTCTGGAATTGCTGAAAGAGATCCAAGGGTCGCGTCCCGGACTACCCGTGATCGTGATGACGGCGCACTCCGATCTCGACGCCGCTGTGGCGGCTTATCAAGGCGGTGCGTTCGAATACCTCCCCAAACCTTTCGATATCGACAAGGCCGTGGATCTGGTGCGGCGCGCGGCTCAACAGGGCACCGTGTCCACGGAAGCCGAGGCGGCCCGGCGCAGTATCCCGGAACTGCTGGGCCAAGCAGTGGCCATGCAACAGGTGTTTCGCGCGGTGGGCCGGTTGTCCCGCTCCAGCATGACGGTGCTCATCACCGGTGAGTCGGGAACGGGCAAGGAATTGGTGGCGCGCGCATTGCATCGGCACAGCCCGCGTTCGACCAAGGCCTTCGTCGCGTTGAACACCGCAGCGTTCACTGCCGATCTGCTGGAATCCGAACTGTTCGGTCACGAAAAAGGCGCCTTCACGGGCGCCGACACCTTACGGCGCGGCCGTTTCGAACAGGCCGACGGCGGAACGCTGTTTCTCGACGAAATCGGCGACATGTCTCCGGCGCTGCAGACGCGTTTATTGCGGGTGCTGGCGGAAGGCGAATTCTACCGGGTCGGTGGTCAGACGCCGGTGAAGGTCGACGTGCGCGTCATCGCCGCAACCCACCAGGACTTGGAGACGCGGGTGAAGTCCGGACATTTCCGTGAGGATCTGTTGCACCGATTGAACGTGATCCGTATCGAAATCCCGCCGCTGCGCGAGCGCCGCGAGGACATCCCTGAATTGCTGAAACATTATTTGTCGGTGGCCGGCCAGGAGTTGGGGGTGGAACCCAAACTGCTGACCGGTCCCGCGGAAACTGCGCTGGTGACCTTCGATTGGCCCGGCAATGTGCGTCAATTGGTGAATGCCTGCCGCCGCCTCACGGTGACCGCGCCGGGGCGCGAGGTGCGCGCCGAAGACATCCCGCCCGATCTCGGCGGCGTGCCCGTGGGACAGACGACGAATCACGACTGGATGGCGAAGCTGTCGCATTGGGCCGAGCAAGAATTGGATTCCGGCGTACAACGTCTGCTCGACCAGGCGGTGCCCGAAGTCGAAAGGATTTTGATCCGTGTGGCATTGCGTAAGGCCGATGGATTGAAACAGGATGCCGCGAAGCTGCTCGGCTGGGGTCGCAACACCTTGACCCGCAAAATGAAAGAGCTCGGCATGGAAGACGTCAACTAATCCCGTCACAGCGCCCGGGAACTCTATTGGCGATTATTGGATTCAAGTGAATCCTGAATAGCAAAATCGCCCGAATGAAGGTCCGCCGCGCCGCTGCGCATCCTTGGGCCTCGGGCCGAACATGGCGTCTCCCAGTTATAATGGGCGGCTATGATTGACTATCTTTCCAAGAAACTCGGCATCGTCGAGGGTCTGTTGCTCGGTAACTCACTGACTGAATGGCTGATTGCCATCGTTCTCGGCCTGGCCGTCTGGAGCGCGCTGTGGGTTCTGCGTAACTTCATTGCCGCGCGCTATCAGCGCTACGCCGGCGCACAAAACCCCACCGTGGTTCGCCTGATCGCCTATCTGATCGGCAACACCAAACAGATCTTATTTCTGGCGATCGCGATTTACGCCGCTCAGGAATGGCTGACGCTGCCGCCGAAGGTGGAGCACCTGGTCTCCAACATCGTGCTGCTGCTGATCCTGCTGCAGGTGGGGCTGTGGGCGGGCCGCACCGTGCGTTTCTACCTGGAAATGAAAGAGCGCGAACGCGGCGCCGACCGGGTGTTTGCAGGCTCGCTGGATATCATCAACTTCGTGTCCGGCATGTTGATCTGGTCGCTGCTGATTCTGGTGGCCTTGTCCAACTTTGGCGTGAATATCACCGCATTGCTCGCCGGCTTGGGCGTAGGCGGCGTCGCGGTGGCCCTGGCCCTGCAAAATATCCTGGGCGATTTGTTTGCTTCGTTGTCTATCGCTCTCGACAAGCCCTTCGTCGTCGGCGATGCGCTGGTGATCGACACGTTCGTCGGCAAGGTCGAGCACATCGGCATCAAGACCACCCGGCTGCGCAGTGAAAACGGCGAACAAATCATCTTGTCGAATGCCGATATTTTGAAAAGCCGGGTTCGCAATAACGGCCGAGCTCCGGAACTGCGCGCAGTGACCACCTTGCGGCTGGCCTACGACACGCCGATAGAGCAGCTGCGCGCCATGCCCGCGTTGCTTGAGGGCATCGTGCGCGAGCATCCGCAGGCGCGTTTCGAACGCTGTCATTTGAAGAATCTGACCGACGCCGCCTTTCAGTTCGAGCTGACTTATTTTACCCGTGAGCCCGTGGCGAATCCCTTGCTCGACCTACAGCAAGCCGTGAACTTCCGGATCATCGAGGAGTTTCGTCGCCTGAAGGTCGAGTTCGCCTATCCGACTCAGATGGTCATTGTGGATCAGCCGCGTCCGCTCAAGGTCTAATCGCGGTGTTCCATGTGGTGCTTTTCGAACCGGAAATTCCGCCGAACGCCGGAAACGTCATTCGTCTTTGCGCCAATACCGGCGCCACCCTGCATTTGATCAAACCGTTGGGCTTTCGATTGGATGATAAAAGCCTGCAACGTTCCGGCCTCGACTACCACGACCTGGCGGATGTGAAGGTTCACGACAATCTCGCGACCTGCTTAGGTTTGCTCGCCGGCGCCCGTGTGTTCGCCATCGAGACAGGCGGGACGAAGCGTTACAGCGACATGGCGTTCCGTGCCGGCGACGTGATGCTGTTTGGACCGGAGACTCGCGGATTGCCTGCAGCAGTGCTGGATGAGGTGGGCCGCGAACACTGGTTGTCGATTCCGATGCGCTCGGGAAGCCGCAGCGTCAATTTGTCCAACGCGGTGGCACTGGTCGTTTTCGAAGCGTGGCGGCAGCTCGGATTCAGCGGAGCCACGGGCGCATCCTCGACCTAGCGTTACTCGGTTTCCGAGCGAACCTCGCGGCCCATCAGCGCTTGTACGGCAGCGCGAACGGCTTTACCTTCGTACATGATCTGGTAGATCTCGCTGCAGATGGGCATCTCGACGTCCACGCTTCGAGCCACTTCGCAGACCGCGCGTGCCGCAGGGACGCCTTCCACCACCTGATGAATCTCGCTCTGCGCACGGTCGGCGGATTCACCCCTGCCCAGGGCCATGCCGAAACGTCGGTTACGCGATTGATCGTCGGTGCAGGTCAGCACCAAATCGCCCAAGCCCGCGAGTCCCATGAAGGTGTCGCGTTGTGCGCCGAGCTTCACGCCAAGCCGCATCATTTCAGCAAGTCCCCGGGTGATGAGTGCGACGCGCGTATTGGCGCCGAAACCCATGCCATCGGCGATGCCCGAGCCGATGGCGATGACATTCTTGACGGCGCCGCCGACTTCGACGCCGAGAATATCGCTCTGCGTATAGGCCCTGAAGCTCGGGCCGGAAAGACTCAAGGCTAGATCCTTGGCGAAACTGTCATCCTCCGAGGCGACCGTCATGGCGGTTGGTAAGCCCGCGCCGACTTCTTTGGCGAAGGTCGGACCCGACAAGACGGCGCCGGGCCGATTGCCCAATACTTCGCTCACCACTTGGTGAGGCAGCAGGCCGCTCGCGAGTTCGAAACCCTTGGTAGCCCAAGCGATGCGGGTGTCGGCGGCCAGATGCGGCTTGATGCCCTGTAGCGTCGAACGGAATGCGTGCGACGGCACAGCAATCAAAGCGTCACGCGCCGAGCGTAGCGCAAGAGGCAAATCCGTGGTGACGGTCAGGCTTGGCGGAAATTCAGCCCCGGGCAAATAGCGGGCATTGTGCCGCTGCGCTTGCATCGACAGCGCTTGCGCGGCATCGCGGCTCCACAGCGTCGTGGGGTGGCCTTCGCGCGCCAGCAAGATGGCAAGCGCCGTACCCCAGGAGCCGGCGCCGACAACCGTCATCGGTTCTGCGCCCGCGCTTCGCATGCCGCGGCTAGTTGACCAGCCCCGCCGGTGGCGGCTGCTGGGCGGCCTGCGCAAACAAGGCGTCGAAATTCACCAGCGGCAGGATGAAATTCGGGAATCCCCCCTTGATGATCAAATCCGACATGACCTCGCGGGCATAGGGAAACAACACATTGGGGCAGAAGCTGCCGACCAGACGCTTGAGGTCGTCGGCCGTTGCACCCGTAATGGTGAACACGCCGCCTTGCTTCACCTCGACCAAGTACAACGTGGCATCGTTCTGCTTGGCTTCCACCGTCACCGTCAGCAGCACCTCGCGCACATCGGGTCCGAGCTCTTCCGTGGACGTATTCATGTTGAGCTGGAATTTCGGGTCCCAGGGCTGATTGTTCGGCAGACGCGGACCGTTCGGCGACTCATACGAACAATCCTTCAAATACACCGTCTGCAACGTCACCTGAACCGAACCCATGTCGGATTCCGGGATCGCCGTTCTCACCTCACTCATTCTGCCCCCTGAAGTAACCGATCCAATTCGCCGCTGTTCTCCAGTGCGAACAGATCATCGCAGCCGCCCACGTGTTTATCGCCGATAAAAATCTGCGGCACCGTGTTGCGATTACTGCGCGACTTCATTTCGTCGCGAAACTTCGGCTCGTCCTCGACGTTGATTTCGTTGAAGGCCACATTCTTTTCCGTCAACAATCCCTTGGCACGCTGGCAATAGGGACACCAGCCGGTGACATAGATGGTGACCGCCGGCTTGCCGTTCGTTTCACTCATTTTGAGATCCTTGCCGCCTGGGACTTGGATACCGGCAGATTGTCTTTGAGCCAGGCGCTCAGGCCGCCCTGTAAATTCGATACCTTGGTGAAGCCCAGTTTCATCAAGGTGCGCGCCGCGCTCGCACCGTCCGCGCCGCTGTCGCAATAAGTAATGACGTTTTTGTCGCGCCACTTCTTCAACGAGTCCGCCTGCGACTCGAGTTCGCGCACCGGCACGTTTCGGGCGTCGACGATGTGGCCCGCGTCATACAATTCTTTGCTGCGCAGGTCGATGACCAGGGCGCCCTGATTCATCAGCCTGACGACCTGCTGTGCGCTCAACGCGGCGAAAGCCTGCAGCCTCTCGCGCACTTCGAAAACCACCACCAACACGGCGGCGACCACCGCGGCGCCGGCCAGGTAGGGGTGATGTGCGATGAAATCCAGTAACTGCTGCATGGTGTACTAATTGCGATTTTTGGGCGCGCAAGTATAGCAGCGGGCTCAAGGCTTGTATGCTTGCGAAAAGATGGCCGTGCATGACAAAACATCGCTTTAAAACCGCAGCCATCGCCGTGCTGCTGGGCTCCTTGGCCATGGCGGCGGCCGCGCCGCCGGATGATTCGGCACAGGCCAAGGCCAAGCTCGCCGCCGTGCGTGCGCGCATCAGTGAACTGACCACGCGAATCGGGTCTGAGCTCGCGCAGCGCGACGCCATGAACGCGCGCTTACGCGCCGCGGAAATGCTGATCACCGAGAAGCGCACCCGGCTCGATGCGCTGCGCGCATCCGCGCAGGCGGTCGAACGTCGGCGCGCGGAGTTGCGAGCCCAAGTGGCTCGGGATGAAGAGGGTCTACGCGCCGAGCGCGCTGCATTGGCCGCGCAGGTGACGGCGGCGTACATGATCGGACGCCAGGAGAAGTTGAAGCTGTTGTTGCGCCAGGACAGCCCCACCGTTTTCGGCCGCACACTGACCTACTACGGCTATTTCGCGCAGCAACGCACCGAGAAGATCCAAGCGATCGAGGACGATCAGACGCGCCTAGAACAAGTGGTCGCTCAGGTCGAGGAGCAAACCCAGCAGCTGAAAACGCTGCAGGACGATGCGGCGCGCGAACTCGCCGAGGTGCAGCATGCGCGTAATGAGCGCAGCGATGCCGTGGCTGCCCTCGACAAAAAGGTGGCGGACGGCAATCAGCAGCTGGCCAATTTGAAGCGGGAAGAGCAGGCCGTGGAGTCGCTGGTCGCCGACCTTGCGCGGGTCATGCAAGATTTTCCGGTCGATGCCAATCAGAGCTTCGACCACATGCGCGGCAAGTTGCCGTGGCCGGTGGTAGGCAAGGTGAGTGCGCATTACCAGGCGCCGCGAGACAGCGGCGCTTCCGGGATCCGCTGGAACGGAGTGATGATCGACACGACGCGGGGAACCAAGGTGAGGGCGGCATTTTTCGGCCGGGTGATTTATGCCGACTGGCTGCAGGGTCTGGGCCTGCTGTTGATCATCGGCCATAGCGGCGGCTACATGACGCTCTATGGCCATGCCGAGGTGTTGTACAAATCCGTCGGTGATTGGGTTGCGCCGGGCGATGTGGTGGCCGGTATGAGCGATGCGGAGGGCAGCACGCCGGCGCTGTATTTCGAGATTCGCGAAGGTCGGAAAACCGTCGATCCCAAGGTTTGGCTGAAGCCCGCACCCTGAAGATCGTCGAGTTTCAAACTTAATGCGTGGGTGGCGGCCGATCCTCGCCGCACGTATGCTGCTCGTCCAATGATCAAGAAAACAGGCAATTGGATTACGCTGGCCCTAGGCATCGGTATCGGCCTGTCCTTTGCTTTTGCCCATGACGTGTTGGCCGACAAACCGGCCGCGGCGGGCGGAGATCTGCCCTGGGCGGATGCGCGGGCGCTCGCCGAAGTGCTGGAGCGGGTCAAACACGATTATGTGAATCCGGTGGATGATCATCAGCTGCTGCAGGCGGCGATCCGCGGCATGGTTTCCTCGTTGGACCCCTATTCGGCTTATCTGGATGGCGAGGAATACGACGACATCAAGATCAGCGCTTCCGGCGAATACTTCGGCGTCGGCATCGAGATTTCCATCGAGGACGATGAAGTCGTTGTGGTCGCGCCCTTCGATGGTTCCCCGGCTGCAAAGGCCGGCATTCGTTCGGGCGACATCATCGTCAGCATCGACAACGTGCCGGTCAACACCACCACCTTGAATGACACCATCGGCCGCATGCGCGGCGCCGAAGGCTCTTCTGTGAAAATCGGCATCATGCGCGACGGCAAACCGGAACCGCTGCAATTCACGCTGAAGCGCTCCAAGGTCGAACTGCACAGCGTGCGCTCGGAAATGCTGGAACCAGGCTTTGCCTATGCGCGCATTTCGGAGTTCAGCGACACCACCGGCGATGATCTGGCCGCCGCCATAAAGGCCTTGCGCAAGAAAAATGGCTCGGCGCTCAAAGGACTGGTGCTCGATCTGCGCGACAATCCGGGCGGTGTGCTCGATGCCGCGGTCGCAGTCTCCGATCTGTTTCTGGAGAGTGGCGTGATCGTGACGGCGAAAGGCCGCACGCCGGACTCGAAATTCGAGATGGATGCCACACCCGGCGATGTGCTGAATGGCGCGCCCATCATCGTGCTGGTGAACGGCGGGTCGGCATCTGCCGCGGAAATCGTGGCCGGCGCATTGAAGGATCATCACCGCGCCAAGCTCATGGGCCGCACCACCTTTGGCAAGGGCTCGGTGCAAACCATCATCCCGCTGGCGGGCGAGCGCGCCGTTAAACTGACCACCTCGCTGTACTACACGCCGTCGGGCGTCTCGATCAATCATCGCGGTATTGCGCCGGACTATGAGTTGGAGCGTGCCGATAAACCGGCGGACGCCGAAGTTCCCATCGATGCGCCCGTCCTGAAGCGCGATGATGAAGTGCGGCACGCGCTCAAGGAATTGAAGACGCTGCCCAATACCAAGACCGGCCCGATGACCACGGCCTCGACGAGATAATCATGATGCGCAGCACGCGGTCTATCGAGATCCTGTGTTTGGTATTGGCGGCATTGGTCCTGGTGTGGTCGCATGCGCTGGCCAATCAGCTGTGGCCCGTGCTGGGATTGCTGTGCGTGTTTGCGGCCGCCATCGTCGCATTTCGCGCCAGACTGCCCGGTCTGGCGCACGTCAAACTGTTGGTCGAATCCTGGTCGATGGTGATCTTCATCACCGGCGCATTGTGGTTTTCCGGCAAGAGCGAAAGCCCGCTGCTCAATCTTTACCTGTTGCCGGTCATCTTGAGCGCGCTCACCTTGGGGCGCCTGGTGACCCTGTTGCAGGTGGCGGTGATCGCGGTGTTTCATTTTCTGCTGGCCGTCTCCACGCCCAGCATCGACGTCATGTCGCTGGCCTATGCCAGTCAGGCCGTGGGCCAGCTCGCGCCGATTCTTTTGGTGGCCTACCTCACCACCACCTTGTCCGCCGACATCACCGAAGCGCGCGAGCGCATCGAGAACCTGGCGCAAACCGATTCGCTCACCGGTTTGTTCAACCTGCGCATGTTCAATGAGGTCTGGCAGCGGGAACACGCGGCGCGCGATGCCAATCGCGGTTTTTACGCCCTGCTCATGATCGACATGGATAAGTTAAAGGCCATCAATGATGAGTACGGCCACGACGCCGGCAATAGCGCCATCACGCTGGTGGCTCAGTGCCTGCAACGCAGTATTCGCAACACGGATCATGCCGCGCGATTGTCCGGCGATGAATTCGCGGTGTTGCTTCCGGGGGCGTCGCCCGAGGTGGCTGACGCCGTGGTGAAGCGCGTTCGTCATAACGTGTACAAGACCACCCTGGATTTGCGCTCGCGCATGATCCGCTGCAGCGTCAGCATCGGCGTGGTGAATTTTCCCAAGGATTCACGCGACATGCGCGAGTTGATGAGCATCGCCGAGCGCAAGATGTACCGCGATAAAGAGCTGCGACGCGTCCCCGGAGCGGAGGCGAATGCTTGAATAAGACAGCAAATGATTGAATAAGCTGGACTTTCGCAGGGAAAATGGCAAAGTTAGCGCTGCGTCACGCCAGGGCGTGATTAACTTATGGTGAGCTGCATACATGCTGTTGAAAACCACGATTGTTCTGCCCCGCCGGGCGTCTTCTGCCTGGGTGAGACAAATAATCGGAGGCAGCCTGCTCGCTGTCGTTGCGCTGTCGGCCTCGGCCAAACAGATTTCCGCCGACCCTAAGCTCAAATCCAGCTCGGTTCTGATCGTCGATCAGGCTGATTCCAGTGTGCTGTACTCGCGCCACGCCGACGTCGCCGCGCCGATCGCCTCGATCACGAAGTTGATGACGGCCTTGGTCGTCATGGACGCCAAGCAGCCGCTGGATGAACCCCTGCAGATCACCAATGCGGATCGCGATTTCCCCAAAGGAGCGTTTTCCCGTTTGGCTGTCGGTACGGTGTTGACCCGGGGTGATCTGATGCACCTGGCGTTGATGTCGTCCGAGAATCGTGCCGCGCATGCGCTCGGCAATAATTATCCCGGCGGCATGCCGGCCATGGTGGCGGCGATGAATGCCAAAGCCCGGGCCTTAGGCATGACCAATGCCCATTTCGTCGACTCCAATGGCCTGTCCAGTCAGAACGTCGCCAGTCCCGAGGACTTGTCGAAGATGGTCATTGCCGCGTCGAAAAATCGCACCATTCGCGAGTACTCCACCGACAAGAGCTACGCGGTGAAAGTGCACCGGCACATGGTCGAATATCGCAATACCGACAACCTGGTGGCCAACCCCGCCTGGAACATCCTGGTGCAAAAGACCGGCTATATCACCGAGGCCGGAAAATGCCTGGTGATGGCCGCCGTCATTGAAGGCCGCAACGTGGTCATCGTGCTGCTCGATTCTTTCGGCAAGTACACCCGCGTCGCCGATGCCCAGCGCATCAAGACGTGGATGGCCTCGACCGCCGCCAATCCGCGCATTCAGGTGTCGATGCGCTAGGCTGGGGTGCCCAGCCGCACCTACGCGGTCCGTTACCCTTCCATGTCGTGCTGAATGCTGGCGAGCGTCTCAGGCGATTTGAACTTCAAGGTTCCGAACCATACGGCGCCAAGCGCCATGTAGGCGAAGAACACGTACGGCAGAATGTCGTACGGGTGCGGCGGCACCGGGTAGACGCTGCCCACGATGACGAACAACATCAACGCGGCGCCGACCAGTCCCAGCACCCAATGCGCGTGCTTCATCTCGCCGGTTTTCTTCAAATCCATGGGCGCCACGATGCACAGCGCCAGGTAAACCACCACGAACCCGAAACTGGCGAAGGTGCCGGCCAAACCGAAGGCATCCAGAAAACCCACGGGCATCATCAATAAACAAACGACCGCCACCACAGTGGCGCAAGCCAGCACGGCGCGGTAGGGCGTGTGATGGGTGTGATGCACCAGGCCCATGGAGCGGTGCAGAAACCGATACTTGCCCATGGAAAAGAGCAGCCGCGACGCCGCATTGATACTGGCCAAAGCGCAGGCGAATACGCTGATCAGGGCGGCAAAGTACACGATGCTCGAAGCCCAGCCCAATCCCGCCTTGGCCGCGACATCGCCGAAGGGCGCGGTGCTCTTGCCGAGCGCGTCCACATCATCGCCGATGCCGAACACCATCAGGTAGGACATGACCGTGAAGAAAACGCCGGCAAAAGCCGCGCAGCCGATGACGGACAGGGGAATGTTGCGCTTCGGGTTGGCCGATTCCTTGGCGAGCGTGGCCGAGCTCTCGAATCCCACGAAGCTGAAAATAACGAACGGCAGCGCCGAGAAAACACCGGCGTAGCCGATGGATTTGAAGTCCAGCTGCGCCGGGTCCACCACCGTGCCCTTGGCCCGCACGAACACCACGGTAATGGCCACCATGATGCTCAAGGAGATGATTTCCATCACCAGGCCCGCGCGGGACGACAGCTTGACGTCCCGGTAGGCCGCGAAGCTGACCGTGGCGATGAATACCAGCATCAGCAGGCATTTCGCAGCGAGTCCAAGTTCGATATTCAGGTTGGCGAGCAGATCGCCGAGAAAAATAATGAATGAGAAGGAGACCGCGATGGCGGTGAACAAGTAGGCGCTGACCATGGCCCAACCCGCCAGGGCCCCCGTGAATGGGCCGAAGCTGCGGCCGACATAGACAAAGTAGGAGCCGGCTTCGGGGTGACGCGTGGCGAGGATGCCGACGCAGGCCGCGACGATGACCACCCCCACGGTGCCGAGCAGATAAGACAGCCAGCCGCCGAGTCCCGCCAAACCCACCACCACGGTGATGTTCAGGGCCGGTGTCAGGGTCGGACCAATGGCCGCCAGCGACTGACCCACCATCTCTATCAGGCTCAAAGCCCCGGTGCGTAGCTGCGCACCAGGCTTATCGCCGGTGATCTCGCCGGACGTTACGCTCATCTATCGGATGCTCCTGACAGGGGGAGCTGTATTCCTAACATGGTCACGACTGGAACTGTAGTTTTTTGCTCAACCGTTAAGCGCCGCCCAGCGCGCCGCGAACCTTCGTTTTGTGCGCGTGGTCACGCGAACCGGAGCGGCCCCTTGGACTACAATATGTCATGGTGAATAGCCGTCAGGCGCGGATCAAGAATTACTTTGCTGAAAACCGGCTTTTCACGGTGCGCAGCATCGTTGCAGGCGTGATCGCCGCGTTGCTGCTGCTGACGGTGGCCGGACGCCTGTTTTATCTGCAGGTCTTACGCTACGACTATTATTCCACGCTGTCGCTCGGCAACAGCATCCGTACCGAGCCGATTCCGCCCAGCCGCGGCCTGATCCTGGATCGGCATGGCGTGGTGCTGGCCGACAATCTTCCCGCCTTCAACGTGGAGCTGATCCGCGAACAGGTGGGCGACATCAAGGCATTGGATGCCACCCTCTCGCAGTTGGTCGGCATCGGGCTGTTGCGAGCCGAAGAGGTCGGCGGTATCCGCCGCACGATTCTGCTGCACAAGGTGTACGAAAGCGTTCCCATCAAGATTCAGCTCAATGAAGAAGAGATGGCGCTGTTTGCGGTGCATCGCTATCAGTTCTCCGGCGTCGACATCCATGCGCGCCTCGCCCGACACTATCCGTTGAAGGAAATGGCGGTCCATGCCATCGGCTATGTCAGCGCCATCAACGAGCAGGACTTGAAGCAGATCGACAGCGCCGAATACGCCGGCACCAGCTTGATCGGCAAGCTCGGTGTCGAAGGGGCCTACGAGTCGCAACTGCACGGCAAACCAGGCTATCGGGAAATTCTGGTCAATGCGGCCGGAAGACCCGTGGAGCGCCAGGGCGAGTACGCGCCTGAGCTCACCACGCGCGCGCCGACTGCAGGCGAAGATCTGATTTTGGGCATCGACATGCGCGTGCAGCGGGTGGCTGAGGAAGCCTTGGTGGGTAAGCGCGGCTCCGTGGTCGCACTCGACCCCAAGACCGGCGACATCATTGCGCTCGCCAGCACGCCTGGATTCGATCCCAATGATTTCGTGCGCGGCTTATCCGTGGCGCAGTACTCGGCCCTGTCCAACAACATTGATGTGCCGCTGCTGAATCGCGCGCTGCGCGGCGCCTACCCGCCGGGCTCGACGGTGAAGCCGCTGTACGCCCTGGCCGCGCAACGCTACGGCGTGATCTCCGCGGGCCAGACCATGTATTGCCCCGGATTTTTCACGCTGCCCGGAAGCAGCAATAAATATCGCGACGACGAAGTGCACCATGATGTGGACATGCGCTCAGCCATTTCGAGGTCCTGCGACGTGTACTTCTACCGGGTCGCGGAGAAAATGGGCATCGACCACATGCACGAATTCATGAGTGCATTTGGTTACGGCGAGTTGACCGGCATCGACATCCCGGGCGAGAAGCCAGGTTTGTACGCCTCGCCGGAATGGAAAAAACGCGCCTTCAAACGCAAAGCCGATCAAGTATGGTTTCCGGGCGAGACCGTCAGCATGGGCATCGGCCAGGGGCCGATCACGGTCACACCGTTGCAGCAGGCGCATTTTGCGGCCGAAATCGCCGAGCGCGGACAGATCATCGCGGCCCCGCGGTTGGTGGCAGCGACGCGCGCGCCCGGCTCGGTGACTATCGTGGCCCGCAATCCCACCTTGCAGCCGCCGGTCAACATGGCCACCGATGAACAATGGCAGGTGGTGTTCGACGGCATGCAAGGCGCGGTGACCACCGGCACCGCCCACGCGGCGGGAGCGGGCGCGAAATACAAGTGGGGCGGCAAGACCGGCACGGCGCAGGTGGTCACGGTGAAGCAAACCGAAAGCACCAAGCACAAGGACGCCGATGAGCGTAAACGCGAGCATGCCTGGTTCATCGCCTTCGCCCCCGCGGAGGATGCCAAGATTGCGGTGTCGGTATTGGTCGAGAACGCGGGCTTCGGCGCCACCGCCGCCGCGCCTATCGCGCGCCGGGTGATTGACGCTTATTTGTTGTCCGAGGAACCTGCGACTCCGGCTACCGCACCCGCGCCAAGCGTGACCACCGCTAAAACCGCCATGGTCACTGCTCTGCGTTAGGGCCGCGCTCAAAGATCCGCAGATGCGGCGCAATCGCCGCCCATTCAGGCCGTCCTTCCGTGAAAATCGCGATGCTGGGCTTGAACAGCGATGGCTCATCCAGCGAGCCCGCATAAATCGTAAATGATTCGTCCTTGCCGACTTCGCCGCCGAACACCAAACCGCCGCACGTGGCGCAAAAGTTTCGCACGGCGATGTTGCCGTTTGCCGCGGGACAGGAATACGTTTGCGAGCTCCCGCTGAACGTCACCGCCGAACTCTTGAAGCCCAGGAAAGGAATAAAGCCGGAGCCTGAGGCTTTGCGGCAATCCGCACAGTAGCAATGTCCGGCATACATCGGTTCGCCGCGTGCCTCATAGCGAAGGGCGCCGCAGAGGCATCCACCGGAATAGCGTGGCTCGCCGGCCATTTTAAAAGCGCGCCGTCAGATGCAGGCCCCAGTTGCGCGGCTCACCCAGCTGCACGTACAGCTTATTGGCAAAATCCGGCGGCTCATCACCGAAATAAAAGCCGCGCACGGTGTAGTTCTTGTTCAACAAGTTGCGTCCCCACAGATACACCTCGTAGCGGCCAGTGTCCCAGCCCAGCTTGCCGTTGACCAGTCCGTAGGGACTGGAGCGGGTTTCATTGGGCGGCAGGTCGTAAAAAAATGAACCCATGCCGGTCACATCCACGCGTGCGTACGGCCCGCGCGGGTCACGCCAGGTGGCATTGAGCGCCGCCTGCCAGGGCGGTGCGTGTGGCAGTGCGCGGTCATCGAGTTCCACGCCGTTTTGCACGAAGCCGTGATAGCGCGTCTGCAACAGGCCCAGTGATCCACCGAACTCGAGGCTGCGAGTCGCCGCCCAGGTTAGCGTGCTTTCCAAACCGTAGTTGAAGCCCGATTTGGCGTTGCCGGTAAAATAGGTAAAGGTGTCAGGATTGGTAGGATCCGTCTGCTCGCTGGTCAGCAGCTGCTCGTTGTGGCGCTGGGTGTAAAACAGCGACGTATCCAAGCGCAATTGCCCATCATTCCATTGCCCCTTATGCCCCACCTCGAAATTCAAATCCGACTCAGGACCGAACTGCAGCTGGCCCGGCAGCAGTCCCGGACTCAAGTTGAAGCCGCTGGCCTTGTAGCCGCGAGCGATCAACGCGTACACATGCTGGCCATCGCTTAGCGCATAGTCCAAGGAGGCATGGCCTCCCCAGAGATTGTCGGCGGGCGCGAAATGATTTTCGAGCAGCGGCGCCGACGCATCGGCCAACAGGTCCAAGTTGCTGGTGCTGTCATCGTAGCGGCTGGTATGCCGTTCGCCGCGAAGTCCCAGCGACCAGCGCAATCGCGGCGTGAAGTTGCCGTCGAGCTCGCCGTACAGCGCGGCATTGCGCGAGCGGTAGCGGCTGGAAATGACGCTCAACGTATTCGAGTCCTGGGTGTCGTCGAACGGGTCGAGATATTCCCCGGCACTGGCGTCCGTCAAGGACTCACGCAATTCGAATGCATACACGCCCACCAGCCAGGAAAATCCCTGCGTAGCCGTGTTACCGAGGCGGAACTCCACGCTGCGCGTCGAGCGCCGCCGCCGCTGATCTTCGGTGTAATCATACGTATACGGCGCCCATAGAATGGGATTGCCCCAGTCTCCGTCGAAGCCGTAATCGATGGTCGAGTCGGCGTAGGTGGCGATGCCGGTCAGCGTCAATGACTCGAAGCCGCTGTAGGTTGCGCGCGCCGACAGGCCGGTCGAGTACTGTCGATCCACGCCGGGTTGGTCGGACTGCGTTGTGCGGCTGTTGTCGATGGCGAAGGCGTCGTAGCCATTGTTCATTTGCGCGCGCAGCGCCGTGAAATCGATACGCAACGCTGAGCTGGGTTGATAACGCCAGCGTGCGCGGATGGTCAGTTCATCGCGGCTGTCGGTATCGTCACGTCCGAGATAGGCGTTACGGTAGAACCCATCGCTGGTGTAGCGCTGCACCGCGAGGCGGAAAGTCGAATCCAAATCGCTCACCGGACCGGTGATGACCGCACCGTAGGAACGTTCGTTGTAGTCGCCGACGTCGAACTCCGCGCGTCCGCCGAAAGTGTCGGAAGGCTCCGCGCTCTTCACGTAGATCAGACCCGCCAGCGCATTCGCGCCATACAAGGTGCCCTGCGGCCCGTGCAGGACCTCGATATGATCGACATCGAACAAGGTCGCCGCCGAACCTAAGCCGCTGAAGTCGATGTCGTCGATCAGGAAGCCCACGGAAGGGTTGGGCGCCCCTTGGTATTGCTGCAATTCGCCGATGCCGCGGATCTGAAAGTAGCGCGGTCTCGAGGTGTCGCCGGCCCAATTCAAGTTGGGCACCAGCGCTAATACATCCTCGAAATGCTGCTGCCCCGCGTCGCGCAGCGTTTGATCGCTGAGTATCGAGACGCTGCCGGCCGTTTCATCCAGCGCAAGCGGCCTCAACGTCGCGGTAACGACGATCTCGTCCAAAGGCTGGTTGTTGTCCGATGCGTACAGCGGCGCCGATGACATCAGCGCGGCAAATGATAAATAAAACCCGGAATTTCGACCCATGCTCCCTCCGCCGGTATTAACCGGATCAGGTTCAATGGGTTCGCTGGTGTGCTTGCGCTGCCAGCATCTCAGGCCCTCGAAGGCCACCCCAGCTTGTTGATTTTCAGTACTGTAAGCGAATCGCTCCGGCGATGGAATATTTACATGTAAAACAGTGCACGTACGCCGCCGATCAAGGCGCCGCCGAGCAGAATCACCAAGGGCAGGAATGACATGCCAAAACCCACATCCCGCTTGGACGGGTCCTTAACATAGGTGAAGGCGTACAGCTCGCGGCCCGCCAGGTAGACGGCACCCAATGCGGCGGCCACCGCTGGGCCCCAGTACTTGGCAAAGATGTATATTGACGGAATGAGGCAGATCAGCTGCTCGAGCGTGTTTTGTTCGACGCGGAAATAGCGCTCGAAGATTTCGTTGCCCGTGATGGCGGGCGCTTTGATTCCGTACTTTGTTCTAGCAGAGCCAACCCGGAAACCGAACACGATGAATTGTAGAACTGCGAGCGCAGTCACGATATCCACATAGGCCATGAGTTCATCCTCTTTGTTGTTGAATTCTAGCACTCCGCGGCAGGCAACTTTCCGCCAAGCTATCGGTATTCCAACGCTACCAGAGGGTCGAAGTCCGCGATGAGCTTACCCCGAAAATCCACCCGAAACGGCACGCGCGGCTACGCGCACTTGGTCGAGATCGATGTCCCGGTTGCCCGGGTTTGGCGCGCTTTGACCGATCCGGGCTTGATCCGCATCTGGTCCAGTCAGGAAGCCGAAATCGATGCCCGTCAAGGCGGGGCCTACCGGATCGGCAAGCGCGGTGCGGGAGCTCGCGAAGCGCATATCGACATCTTTGATGTGAACCGCCGGCTGCGGCTCATCTACCTCAACAATTCCGATTGGCCGCCGGCCGACAGTGCCTGCGTGGATGACTTCATCATCGACGCCCGTAAGGGAGAAGGCACCGCCTCGCTCCGCCTGTTGGGATCGGGTTACCCCGAGACGCCGGACTGGGATCCCAGCTACAAGAAAATTCGCATGGGCTGGGAACGGTTCCTGGCGCGCATCAAGGTAACGCTGGAAAGTCCACCGGTGCCGAAGAAGCCGAAAAAAGTGGTTCCCAAGGATCCGCCGCTGCCCGGGCTCGATTACTGATTTAGCGCCGCCAGCTTCCTTGCTATGCTGACCGTATAGCGGACACGCAGATCTAGGAGTGGGGACATGCTCGGTTTTCTAATCCGCGGCGTCATTGTGGCGCTCGGGCTATGGCTCGCGACCGCGTGGGTCAACGGCGTGTCCATCGATACTCCGCAGACCTTGTTGCTGGCCGGCCTGTTGCTCGGCGTCGTGAACTCCGTGATCCGGCCCGTCGCCATCGTGCTCACGCTGCCCATGACGGTATTCACCTTGGGGTTGTTCTTGCTGGTGATCAACGCCGGCATGGTGGCGCTGGTGGCCTGGATGTTGCCGGGCATGCATGTGAACGGCTTCGGCGCCGCATTTTGGACCGCGATCCTGGTGAGCTTGGTCAGCATGATCGGCTCTTGGTTCGTCGGCGGCAAAGGCAAGGTCGAGGTCTACCGAAAACGCTAAGCCGTTGTGGCGGGTCCGCTCAATCGGTTGACCCATGCATACAACGCGTACACCGAGGCAATGAAGGCGACGGCGCCGATCCATACGGATGCATTGGCGAAGTCCGCGCCCACCACGGCGAGCGGTGCATCCTTGCCGGAGAACACCACCACGGCAGCCAACACCACGCCGATCAAGCTCTCACCCACGATCATGCCCGAGGCCAGCAACACCCCAATCTGCTTGCTGAAGCCGGGATTTGCAGTGCGGTCAGCGCGCCGCTCGTAGAACCAACCCACGACCGCGCCTACCACGATGATGAGGGTGGTCGACATCGGCAGGTAGATGCCCATGCCAACGCCCAACGGCGGCAGGCTGGCCTTCGATGAACGTTTCAGTACTTCATCGATCACCACGCAGATCGCGCCAATGACCGCGCCCGCGCCCATGAGCTTCCAATCCAGATCGCCTTGAATGACGCCCTTGGCGAGTGCGGAAAATAATGCCGCTTGCGGCGCGGGCAGCGCGTGCGCCGGGTCAGCACCGGGCGCCCCGGCATAGCCGTACGCCTTCTGCAGCAAATTTAAAATCGGCGGAATCACCGCTGCGCCGGCGACCACGCCCACCAGCAGCGCCACCTGCTGACGCCATGGCGTCGCATCGACCAGCTGCCCGGTTTTAAGATCCTGCAAATTGTCATTGGAAATCGTTGCGGCTGCGAAAATCACCGAGGTGATGAACAGCGAAAAAGCCACCAAGGCGGGTCCCGCCGACGGCGGCAACAAAGGCTTGACCACCAACGCCAGCAACAATGCGGCGCCGACAACCACGACAATGCCAACCCCCGACAATGGGCTATTCGACGCGCCAATCAGGCCTGCCATGTAGCCACATACCGCAGCCACGAAAAAGCTCATCAAGGCGATGTAGGTCACGCTGCCGATAATCAGCAACGGCAGCTGGCTGGACAGGCCGCTCTGCGTGGCAATGCTGCCCAGCAAAAAGGCGATCGGCACCATGCACACCGCGGTGATCAACGCGACGATGCCGATGGGGATGTCTCGTTCGGTGAGCGGCAGGGTGTCGGCGTGCCCGGCGCGTCGTACCCGCGAGGCGGCCATCGCACCCCGCAGGCCCGATGTCACCGGCTGGATGAGTTTGATCAAACTCCAGAACGCTGCGACGGCAATGGCGCCCGCGCCGATGAATCGCACTTGATGACTCCACACGCCGGTGGCGATCGCTTCAATCGTTCCCGTCCCGGGATGCAGGTTCGACAAATACGGTACCGCACCGGCCCAGGCGATCAGCACGCCGAACAGCATGGCCGCGCCGGTCCACAATCCCACCAAGTGACCTACCGCAAACAAGGCGAACGACAAGCTGAAATCGTAGCCCGACACTGAGTTTTTGTTGCCGACGCGAAAGTAGCCGACCACATCGCTGGCGAACAACTGCGTCGCCACCACCAGTGCGAACAGCGCCGAAGAGATGCTGCCCACCATGATGGATTTCAGTCCCGCGCCGCTGGCGGCCGCGTCCGCCGGATCCACCTCGCCATCGCCCTTGGCGCCGACTTTGAGTACCTCGGCGCAGGCCACGCCCTCGGGGTACGGCAGGTCGGAGTTCGTGACCAACGCGCGCCGCAGCGGAATCGAATACATCACGCCCAAGATGCCGCCAAGCGCGCAGATGATGAATGAGGTCCAGTACGGAAAGCCGTTCCACCATCCGATCATCACCAAACCGGGTAACACGAAGATGATCGAGCCGAGCGTGCCCGCCGCCGAGGCCACGGTTTGCACGATGTTGTTTTCCTGAATGGTCGATCCTTTGGCGCCGCGCAGGATGGCCATGGAAATGACGGCGGCGGGAATGGAGGTGGCGAAGGTCAGTCCGGCCTTGAGTCCAAAAAAGACATTGGCTGCGGTAAACACCGCCGTAATCAGAACGCCCAAGATCAGCCCACGCAGCGTCAGTTCTTTACGGACCTGGGTGATCGTCTGTTCCAACACCATGAATATCCCCGAAACTACGCCAGGCCGCAGCTTACTGCGTTTTCGGTTCTGCGAGGGTTTTTGGATCCGTGAGGCTGCCGCCGGGCAGAGTCAGGATGCATACGCCGATGATGATGATGACCATGCCCGCAAGCTGCACACCGGACAAATGCTCGTGCAGAAACTGCCAGCCGACAAACGCTGCGATGGCCGGATTGACGTAACTATAGGTGCCGATCACGGCGGGCGTGGAATTGACGGTCAACCACCCGTATGCCGTGTACGCAAGGCAGGAGCTGAAAAAGATCAAATAACCCATTCCCAGCAGGCCCGGCCACCCAGGCGAAAAATGCGCAGCGTCGCCGTGCATCAACCCCACGCATAGCAGCATCAGCCCGCCCATCAACATCTGCACGGCCATGAACATCAACGAACTCAAATGGGTTTCGATGCTGCGGTAGTACAACGTACCAATTGACCATGACAAGCTGCCAACGAGCACGGCCAGCTGTCCGAGCGCGTCCAGCCGCGACAGCGGCTGGCGGGGAATCAGCATGAACACTGCACCCATAAAACTGATCGCGAGGCCGAGCATTGCCGACCGCGTCAACGGATGACCGCGCCTTCCGAACACGCCCAGCCCCGCAATCCAGAAGGCCGACGTCGCGGTCAGCAGCGCCGCTTGATTGCTGGGGATGTATTGCAGGGCCCACGTGCTCGAGCCGTTGCTGGCGAACACCATGAAAAATCCGGTAATGCAGGCATGTCGCCAATTGATCCATTGCTTCGGCCACGGATCGCCGCGGTAAAACACCGCGATCGCCATCAACAGCAACCCTGCCAGCGAGAAGCGTATTCCAGAGAACAACGTCGGTGGCAGATCGGTCACGGCGATTTTCGTGATCAAAAAACTCGAACCCCATACGATGTAGACAGTGGCTAAGCACAGGGTCAACTTCGCGGAGCGCCGGGGATCGCGCAGCTTCAAGTCGAGCGGCGCCGCGCGCGCGGCCATCGTCACTCGACGTCGCCCATCAGCCGCTTGACCGGCCGGCTGATGAACAGCAGCACGATCCCTAGGCCGACCATGCAATACACCAGCTTCATGTAGGTGCCGGGCATGGCGGCGAGATTCTGCGCATCGAATTGACCCGCCACGATTCCCGCCATCAAGTTGCCGAGCGACAGCGACAGAAACCACATGCCCATGATTTGTCCTGCCAGCCGTTTCGGCGCGAGCTTCGTGCTGTAGCTCAAGCCGACCGGGCTTAGGCAAATTTCACCGAAGGTGTGCAGCAGATACGTGATGATCAACCACGTCGGCAGCACCTTCGCGCCGCCGGCGACCAGTTGCGCCGCCCCCGCCATGACCAGAAATCCTGCACCGATCAGCATGATGCCAATCGCGAACTTCGCAGGCGCCGAAGGGTTCAAATGCCGGCGTGCCAAGGCCAGCCAGGTCCATGCCAGCAGCGGCGAGAATATGATGATGAACATCGGATTCAGCGACTGAAACCATTCGGTGGGAATCACGAAATCAAACGCCTCGACAGCACGGTCGGTGTAGCGCTCGGCAAATAGATTGAGCGACGATCCCGCCTGCTCGTAACCGGTCCAAAAGAGCACACTGCCCAAAAATAATACGATCAGCACCAAGGCTTTCTTGCGCTCTTCGTGCGACAGCCCGGCACCGAACAGCAGATAGCCGAAAAACAACAGCGCCATGCCGACCATCAGTACGCTGGCCACCTGGGCCACTACGTTGGCTTCCAGCGGTATCCACCCGAGCACGCAGGCGAGCACGATCACGGCCAGCACGCCGCACGCCGCCAACAATGCCGGCCACGGTCTGCGCGCCGATGGGAGCGCGGGTGCCGGCAGCGTAAGGATGGGACCCTGGGGGTGCACCGCGAACTTTCCCGCGCTGCCGAGATAATGCTGCGTCAGATAAAACTGCAGCACGCCCAAGGCCATGAAGATCGCCGCCGTCGCAAATCCGGCGCGCGGCCCGAAGTACGCGGCGGCTGCGCCGGTGACGATGGGTCCAACGGCTGCGCCGACATTGATGCCCATGTAATACAGCGTAAAGCCCGCATCCAAGCGCGCGCCACCTTCCGGGTACAACTCTCCAACGATGGCGCTGACGTTGGGCTTGAGCAGTCCAACCCCAAGCACAATGACCAGCAGGCCGACGTAAAACCCGCTGGGTCCGCCGGCAATCGCCAGCAAACCATTGCCCAGCGTGATCAGCAGACCGCCGACGATGACGGCTGCCCGCCCGCCGATCACCCGGTCGGCGATCCATCCGCCCGGCAACGCCGTTAGATAAGTCCCCGCGGTGTACAGACCGTAGATCGCGGCCGCAGTTTTATCATCGATCCCGAAGCCGCCCTGGGTGACGGCGGCGGTCAGGAACAGAATGAGTACGGCGCGAATGCCGTAGAAGGAGAAGCGCTCCCACATCTCCGTGAAGAAGCACGTGGCGAGGCCACGCGGATGGCCGAAAAACGTCGCGGCCAAGTTCAGGCGCCGTCTTGCTGTTGCGCTGCCTGCGCCGCTGCCTCTTTTTCCCGCTCGGCGATTTTATCTTTTAGTAATAGACCGGCCATGATGATCCCTATTTCATACAGCAAGTACATCGGCACCGCCATTGCGCTTTGCGACACGGCATCGGGCGGCGTCACGAACGCGGCGAATATGAATATCCCCAAGAGCACGAAGCCGCGATTCTTTTTCAACGTTTTGATGTTGACGAATCCGGTCCATACCAATAGTACCGTAGCCACCGGCACTTCAAAGGCCAAACCAAACGCCAGCAGCAGGATCATGACGAAGTCGAGATAGGCGCTCATGTCCGTCATCATCTGTACGCCATGCGGCGTGGTCGCGACGAAGAAACTCAGCATCACCGGAAACACGGCGTAGTAGGCAAAGGCCGCGCCCATGTAGAACAGCACGATGCTGGAGATCAACAGCGGCACCGCGAGTTTCTTCTCGTGCTTGTACAGCCCCGGTGCGA
>CAZZWE010000001.1:12173-69379 GCA_964657675.1 uncultured Steroidobacteraceae bacterium | reverse complement strand
GGAATTGACGATTTGACCGAGCACATGGTCATACCAGCCGTCCGAATCGTCATACGAAATGACCACCGCGGTGGATTCCCAATCCTTCTGCTTCATCAAGAAATTGATCACGCCGACGATGAATTCCTGCTCATCCAGGGGATCGGAGTAGCCCGCATGGCCATCTTGGTAGCCCGGCGCTTTCAAATAAGACACTGCCGGGAAGTTGCCCGCGTTGACCGCATCGAAGAAGTCATGCGTGTCGTACTGGTGATTTGCACCGTCGCCGTTGTGGCCGACCACGCTCGCCGATTTCGGACGGGTGTGAGTCGGATTGGCCGTCGAGGCGTAGTACTGGAACGGCTGATGGTGCGGAATGTAATCGGCCTTCAGCGACTTGGTGATTGCCGAGGTATGGGTGCGTTTGCAACCGGTGCTGCCGTCGGCATTTTTGAGAGTCAGATCGAAGCCACCCTCGAAGAACCCCCAAGAGATGCCCGCCGCCGTCAACAAGTCGCCGATGTTCTTGCCGCCGAACTGCACCACATTGCCCGTGGTGGTGGAGCACACATCGCCCACTGGATCCGCATCGCTGATCAAGGTCGTGCCGCCATTGCCGTCGCTGATGGTGTTGCTGCCGGGATTGACGTTGACCGTCACGCCATTGGTCTGACCGGAGATCAAATTGATGGCGCCCGGCGTCGAAGGCCCGAAGGTCGTGTCGAAGGAGTTATCGCTCATGGCGTAATGCTGGGCATAGTTCCAGAGAGCGGTAACCGTATTGCCGTCGTAGTAGCCCATGGTCAGGCCGGTGGTGGCAGAAATCGGCGAGTCGGCCGGCGGCGGCCCGGCGACACCCACCGACAAGGGGAACAGATCCATCAAGCCATGATCGAAGGCCATCTGTTCCGGCGTGTAATTGTGGTCTTGGTCATTGGTCGCCGCTTCGCTGCGGTCCAGACGAAACGGATTGGTCGCGCCGGCCCCGTTGGCCGCGTTCAAATTCGGATTGACCGTCTTCAGCAGACCCGTCAGGCCGTTCACCGACGGCGTGCCCGGCAGCGCTTCGAAGCGCGGCTCGCCGCTCGGATTCGTCGCATAGGGATAGGTAGCGAAATAATGGTCGAACGAGATGTTCTCTTGGAAGATCACCACCAAATGCTTGATGGGAGTGGCGGTCCGTACGTTGCCGCCTTTGTCATTATCGCCGCCACCGTTGGCAAACGCAGTGCTAAGCACCGTGCCGCTGACCAGCAGGCCAGCCGTGAGTGCCGTGAGCCTTTGCATGTGAATCCCCTTTTTACGCAAGCTTGTTAAAAACCTGCGCCTTTGTAGCCCGATAATATGAACCCCTGGTTACAGCGGTGCGGCAAGGGAGCTCTGCAACGCGCCTCTCGTCTTTTCCCTGAACGCTGTGGTAGCGTTTTTACGGTACTCTGAGCCGGCAATTCCGAGGCGCGAGAAGGACTTATCGCAAGGCGGCTGGCTGTTACCACTGGGTGGACGCCGATGCTGGGATGTAATGGACTAAAACGGATCTATGCCAAACACAGGCTACTCGTTGGGCAATCGCAGAGTCCCTGCCCGTGCGGCCGCGGTCATCACCGTTCTGTTTGGTTTGGCGGCCTTGAGCGGCTGGGCATTGCACATCCACGCCCTGACCAGCGTCATTCCTGGCGCCGCCGAAATGAAAGCCAATACAGCCCTTTGTCTGGTAATGGCCGGAGGCGCCTTGTTCCTGCTGGCGGGCCCGGGCTCGGCGCGCTTTGAACTCGCGGTGCGCTGCTTCGGCGCCGTGGTGTTATTGATCGGCGTTTCGACGATTGCGGAATATCTGTTCGATTGGCAACTCGGCTTGGACGAAGCGCTGTTCAGGGATCCGGTCGGCGCATTCGTTTCTTTCCGTGGGCGGATGTCACCGTATAGCGCACTGGCCTTCGTCGCCGTGGGATCGGCGCTGATCGGCTCGACCGTCCAAAGCCTGCAGGGCGTCGCCCGGGTCGCCGCCCTGGTGGGAACGGCCATCGGTTTGATTTCACTTCTCGGCTACCTGTGGAATGCCAACGAGCTGATCACCGACCGGTGGTTGCCACCCGTCGCGCTGAACACGGCGGTGTGCTTCACGCTGTTGGGGAGCGGCATTCTGATCGCGCCGGACACCAGGACCGCGACCACGGGCATGTCGCTGCGCACGCTCGCCGGCGTGGAAATAAAAATCCTGGCCGGATTTTTGGTCGCCATTGCGCTGCTGCTGTTCGGCGGAAGTTACACGTATCACACCAGCGTGCAATTCGCGGACTCGGTCGAATGGATTGCCCACACGCAAGAGGTTCGCGCGGCGGTTGCCGATTTGTACGGTTCGGTCGCCGGCGCTGAGGTCGCCGAACGCGACTACTTCCTCACGCGGCAGCCCGAACCCTTGAATGAATATCAGCGGCTGGTCGTCCGTGTGCAGCGCGATCTGGACCGCATCGGCCCGCTGATTGCCGACAACCCGGAGCAGCAAGCCAACTTTCTTGCCACACGCACCATGGTTGAGGCCCGGGTTCAAACCCTGGACGCCGCCCTCACGGCGTTCAACACCTACGGACTGCCTGCCACCCGTGCCGTGTTGGCATTGTCGCGCAACGTCGCCACCGTGGAGAGCGTGCATGCCGCCACCGCGGCCATGGACGCGGTCGAAGTCAAGCTGTTGGAAAGTCGTCAGAGCGAAGCCACCAAAGGCCGCGCAACAACCCTGATCTCGTTGATGGTGACACTCGCCGCGGCACTGGTGGTTTTCTATCTGTTCTTCCGCGGCATTCATCGCGAGATGTTGGCGCGCCGCGCCGCCGAACAGGCGCTGCGCGACAGCGATCAATACAACCGCAGCGTCATCGAAAGTTCACCCGATTGCGTGGCGGTGTTGACCACCGAGGGTCACATCACGCAGATGACACCCCAGGGCCTGAAGCTTCTGAATATCCAAGACTTCGCTTCGGTGGCGGGAACCGATTGGTGCGCGATTTGGAGCGGCGAGCATCGCAAGGACGCGCGTGCCGCAGTCGCCGCAGCGAGCGCCGGAGACTCCGCGCGTTTCGAGGGTTACAGCTCCACAAGCGGCGGCGATCCTCGTTGGTGGGACATCATCGTCATGCCGATGCGCGCTACGGGCGGCCAGCCGGACCGGCTCATCGCGGTTGCACGCGACATCACCGAAGTCAAAAACACCGCGACCAATCTGATTTCCGCGAACCGTTTCCTGGATTCACTGATCGAAAATCTGCCCGCGATAGTCACGGTCAAGGATGCGCAAACGCTGCAATTCGTGCGGGTGAACAAGTCATTCGAGACGCTCAATGGAATATCCAAGGGCGAGGTGATTGGCAAAGATGCGCATGATCTGTTCGGTCCCACAGAGGCCGACTACATGGACATCAGGGATCGCGAAGCGCTGTCGCGAAGCACGCCTTCGGAGATTGCGCGCCAGACGGTGGACACGGCGTTGGCCGGCACGCGCACCTTCCACACCGTGAAGATGCCTATCTTCAATGCCGACGGCACACCGCAGTATCTGCTGGGTATCTCGATCGACATCACCGAACGCGAGCTCGCTGAAAACGCCATTCGCGAATTGAACGTGGCCCTGCAGAGTAAGGCTGGACAACTCGAGTCGACCAACAAGGAACTCGAAAGCTTCAGCTACTCGGTATCGCACGATCTGCGCGCGCCGCTGCGCGCCATCGACGGCTTCGCCGAAATGATCGAGGAGGACTATCGCGACAAGCTCGACGAAGAGGGGCGCCGCTATTTGTCGGTCATCCGGCAAAACAGCAAGCGCATGGGCTCACTCATCGATGATTTGCTCGAGTTCTCGCGCCTGGGGCGCCTGCCGGTGACCACCGATGAGGTGAACGTGGATTCCTTGGTGCGCGAGGTCGTGCAGGATGTGCTTGCGACGGAGACCGCACACGCTGATGGCGATGCCGCCTCGCCCAACATCGAAGTCGGTCCTCTGCCTCCCGTCGTGGGCGATCGCGGACTGCTGCGCCAGGTGTGGATCAACCTGATCTCCAATGCCGTCAAATACAGCAGCAAGAACAAAAACCCGAAGATTTTGATCAGCGGCAGCGAACTCGCCGCGGAAAATCACTATTCGGTGCGCGACAACGGCGTCGGCTTCAACATGGAATACGTCGAAAAGCTGTTCGGGGTTTTTCAGCGGCTGCATCGAAACGACGAATTCAGTGGTACGGGTGTAGGTCTTGCAATTGTGCAGCGCGTCGTGACCCGCCATGGGGGTAGAGTATGGGCTGAAGGCAAGGTCAATGACGGCGCCGTGTTTACCTTCGCATTACCGACGGGACAGCACCATGGATGATTTTGAGGCCGTAGAGATACTGCTGGTTGAGGATAGCGATGCCGACGCCGAACTGATCACCCGCGCACTGCGCAAGGGCAACGTCGTGAACCGCTTGGTTCGGGTGCGCGACGGAGTGGAAGCGTTGGAATTCGTATTTCGCGAGGGCGCGTTTGCCGGACGGCGCGGCGGACAGCCCCGCCTCATCTTGCTTGATTTGAAAATGCCGCGACTAGGCGGCATCGATGTGTTGCGCCGGCTGAAGGCTGATGAGATCGCCCGAGTAATCCCCGTGGTGGTGCTGACATCGTCGGCGGAAGAGCAGGATGTGCTCGAGAGCTACAAGCTCGGCGTCAACAGCTACCTGGTCAAACCGGTGGCGTTTGCCGACTTCACGCAGGTGATCACTCAGACCGGCCTGTACTGGGCCGTGATGAACAGGATTCCAAATTGATGTTGCGTGACACGCTCAAAGTGCTGCTGATTGAGGATCGCGCCGAAGATGCCGAGCTGCTGATCCGCGAAATGCGCTCACGCGGCCTCAAAGTCGTGAGCCGCCGGGTCGAGACCGGCCCCGCCTTCGAAGAAGCGCTGGAAGACTTCCGGCCGGATCTGATTCTCTCCGATTACACCTTGCCCGGATTCCACGGCACCGAAGCGTTGGAAATCGCCATCCGCAAACGTCCCGACACGCCCTTCATTTTTGTCTCCGGCACCATCGGCGATGAGCGCGCCATCCAGGCACTCAAGCAGGGCGCGATAGACTACGTATTGAAAGACAACCGCGCCCGTCTGGTACCGGCCATCGAACGGGCGATTCGCGATGTCGGTGAACGCGATGCACGGCGCTGGGCGCAGCGCGAGTTGGAGGAAAGCGAAGAGCGCTTTCGCTTCGCCATGCAGTATTCCTCCATCGGCATGGCCCTGGTCGGCACCGACGGACGCTGGCTGGGGGTGAACCCCGCGTTGTGCGACATCGTGGGATACCAGGAATCCGAGCTCTTAGCGTCGGATGTGCAATCCATTACGTATCCCGAGGATCGCGGCGCCGATGCGCAGCAGATGCGTGACATGCTGTCGCGCGCCATCGAGACTTATCAGCTCAACAAGCGCTACGTGCGCAAGGACGGCAGCATCGTGTGGACGCAGCTCAGCGCCTCGCTGGTCTGGCTGCAATCCGGCGAACCGCACTACTTCATTCACCAGATTCAAGACATCACCGACCGGATGCGCACCGAACGCGCCTTGCGCGCCAGCGAAGAGCGTTTTCGCACCATCGCCGAAGCCACGCAAGAATGGATTTGGGAAATCGACGCCGAGGGCGTCTACACGTTTTGCAGTCCGGCGGTGGAATCGATTTTAGGGTACGCGCCGGAGAACCTGATCGGCAAGAATTGCCTCGACATCGTCTCCCCCGCCACACGCCAGACAGTCGCGGATCTGTTGGCGCGCGGCGCATCGGAGAAGCGCGGCTGGCGCGATTTGGTCATGCATCTGCGGCACGCCGCCGGCGGCATTCGCTGGCTCGAGAACAACGCCCTGCCCCTGCTGGACTCGCAAGGCCTGGTCGTCGGCTACCGCGGCGTGGCCCGCGACATCACCCAACGGCGCCTGCAGCAGGATCGCATCGCGCGCCTCTCCAGAATCCAGGCGGTGCTCTCCGGCATCAACTCCACCATCGTGCGGGTGCGCGATCGGCGCGAACTTTTCCGCGAAGCCTGCCGTATTGCCGTCCAGCAGGGCGGCTTCAAGATGGCCTGGATCGGCACTGTCGAGCCGGGTGCATTGAAGGCCACGCCACTGGTATGGGAAGGCTACGATCAAGGCTACCTGAGCGAAATCGGCGCCGAGCTTGCCGACCTGGACATCGATCCGGGCACGGTGGGCCGCGCGCTCAAGCTCAAGAAAATGGTCGTGGTCAACGACATCGAAGCGGACCCCACCGCGGTGTTCAAGAATTCCGCGCTGGTGCGCGGTTTTCGTTCGCTCATGGCCATGCCGCTGATGGTCGACGAGGAGGCCGTCGGCGTGCTGGTGCTGTATGCGGCGGAGATCGGCTTCTTTGACTATGAAGAATTGAAGCTGCTCAAGGATCTCGCCGGTGACATTTCTTTTGCGCTCGATTTCATCGGCAAGGAAGAGAAGCTCACCTACGTGTCGTACTACGACACGCTGACCGGACTTGCGAATCGGCAGTTGTTCTTCGACCGCCTGGCGCAGGGCTTGAACGTTGCACGCGTGGAAGCACGGGAATTAGCCGTCATGATCATCGACTTGGAACGCTTCAAACGCGTCAACGACACGCTGGGTCGCTACGCCGGCGATCAGGTGCTGAAAGAACTGGCCTCGCGGCTGCGCCGAACCATCAGCGAATCCGCCACGCCCGCGCGCATCGGCGGCGATCGTTTTGCCGTGGTGGTGCCCAATCTGCCCGGACCTTCCATGGCGCGGTGGATCGACGAATGGATCGTGAACTCCTTCGCCGAGCCCATCATTGTCGATGACATCGAACTGCGCTCCACCGTCAAAATTGGCATCGCCCTGTTTCCGGCCGATGCCGACACCGCCGAGGTGTTGTTTGCAAATGCCGAGGCCGCGCTGAAGCGCGCCAAGGACGCCTCCGAGCCTTATCTATTTTATTCCCCAGAGATGAATGCGCGCGTCGCGCAGCGTCTGCACATGGAGAGCCGGCTGCGCCGCGCCGTGACGCAAAAAGAGTTTCTGCTGCATTATCAATTGAAGGTGGACATCAAGACGCGCCGCATCCGCGGGCTCGAGGCCTTGATCCGCTGGCAGGACCCCGACAAAGGCTTGATTTCCCCGATGGAATTCGTGCCGCTGCTGGAAGAATCGGGAATGATCGTGGAAGTCGGCCGCTGGGTATTCGAACGAGCGGTGCTCGATGTGCAGGAGTGGAAGAACCAGGGGCTGGTGGTGCCGCGAGTCGCCGTCAACGTCTCCGAAGTCCAGATGCGTCAGCCGAACTTCGTCGCCACCGTGCTCGCCACCCTGGGCGCCTCACAAGACCACGCCATCGACATCGAAATCACTGAATCGATGCTGGCGCAAAACACCGGCGCCAATGTGCAGAAGCTATTGCAACTGCGCGAGGCGGGGGTGCAGGTCTTCATGGACGATTTCGGCACCGGCTATTCGGGCCTGAGTCAGATCGCACACCTGCCGCTCGACGCGTTGAAAATCGATCGCGCCTTTGTGTCGGGCATGTCCAACAGCGCCGAGCACATGGCCATCGTCTCCGCCATCATCAATCTGGCCAAGGCGTTGGGAATCTCCGTGGTGGCGGAAGGCGTTGAGACCGAAGAGCAAGCTGAACGCCTGGTCGCGTTGGGCTGCGATGAAGCGCAAGGGTATTTATTCGGACGCCCCGTGCCGGCCGATGAAATTGCCCGAATGCTGGCGCAGAAAAACTAGCTCAGGCCGACTCGAGTATCGGCGGCGCCGCAGCCAACAATTCTTCGATCGCCGCCTGCAGCTGCGACTGCTGATAGGGCTTTGCCAGCCGCGGCAGCTTGGCCAGCTGACAGGCCGGCAAATCGGCGTACCCCGTGGCCAATAACACCGGCAGGCCCGGCCGGCGCTTGCGGACCAATTCCGCGAGCTCGATGCCGCTCATGCCCGGCATGGCCTGATCGGTGACCATAAGGTCCACCTCGAGCCCCGAGTCCAGCCACTTCAATGCCCGATCGCCCGAGCTGGCTTCAGTGACGGAATGTCCCAAATCGGTGAGCATGTCCGACGTGCTCATCGCCACCAGCGGATCATCGTCGACCAGCAGAATTCGGGCGATGCGATTCACCACCACCTTCGCATCCGCCGGCGCCACAGGCACAGCCGCCACCGGCAACCACAGGGATGCCGTGGTGCCGCCGCCCAATTGACTGGCCAATCCCAATCCGCCGCCCAACTGCTGCGCCAGCCCGTGCGTCATCGACAACCCCAAGCCCGTGCCCTTGCCGGCCGGCTTGGTTGAGAAAAACGGCTCGATCGCTTTGGTTAACGTCAGCGCATCCATGCCGGTGCCCGTGTCGGAGACCTGCACGCACAAATAGCGTCCCGGTTTGAGCTGCGCGGGATGGCCCGCCCCGACCGTTTCCTCACGCACCTCGATGTCGATGGCACCGCCATCCGGCATGGCATCGCGCGCATTGATGGCCAGATTCAATATCGCCAATTCAACCTGGTGCGGATCGACCACGGCCGGCGCCAGTCCCTGCGCGACACTGATGTTCAGCGCAATCTGCGGACCGATGGAGCGCTGCAGCAGTTCGTGCATCCCGCTGATCAGTCCGCCTAAATCCGCCGCCACGGTGCGTAGTTCCTGCTGACGTGCAAACGCCAACATTCGTTGCGTCAGCGACGCACCGCGCGTCGCACCCTGCATGGCGCCGTCGATGAGTCGCTTCAGGGTCGGATCTTCCGGCAACCGTTTGCGCAGCAATTCCAGGCTGCCCATGATGGCCATGAGCAGATTGTTGAAGTCATGCGCGATGCCGCCCGTGAGTTGGCCGACACTTTCCATTTTTTGCGATTGCAGCAGCTGATACTGGGCTTTCTCGCGCGTCGCGATTTCCGCGCTGAGCTGCGCGGTGCGCTCGGCCACGCGGTGCTCGAGCGTGCGCGTCAGATTCGACAAGGCCGTGCGCTCCGCGGCGAGTTCACTGACCAGTCGCTCGCGCTCCAGTTCGGTGACCTTGCGCGAGGTGATGTCCGATGACACGCCGACCAGACGCGTAACCTTGCCGTTCACATCGGTGACGGTACGGGCGCGCGTATCCATCCAGTGCTCCGATCCATCAGGCCAGATGTTGCGGAATTCACACAGATAGTCATCGCCCGTGGCCAACGCCCGGTTCAGCGCTTGATTGCGACGTTCCGCATCGCCCGAATGAGTGCTGGCCACCAAATCGGCATAGGTAAAGGGCTCATCCGGCCGCCGCCCGAAATGGGCGCGTGAGGTTTCCGAGGCCTCCAGCCGCATGGCCTCGACGTCCAAGCTCCAAGCACCCAGCCGTCCCGCCGTCAGCGCCGTCTGCAGTTGGCCCTCGCGTTCGATTATTTCGATGTGACGGGCGCGCGCCGTGTACTGGCGCTGACGCGCGCGGCGCGCCGCGTTCACCATGCTCGCCAAGGTGGCGATGTGAAACGGCCGTTCCAGAAAACTCACGTTACCGAGCATTTCCGCCAGCCGCGTCAATTCCGGATCACGGCCCGGCACACCGCCGCGCAGCGTCAGTAGGATCACCGGCAAATCGGACCACTCACCCTGTTCCAGCAAATAGCGCTCCAGCGGCGCAATATTCATGTCCTTGAGCGCTTCGTTAGCGATGATGGCGAGGCCCGCGCCGCGGCCTAATTCAAGCGCGAGCTCCGAAACGTCTGCGCAAATATCCGCCGCTACGCCCATTTCATTCAGCATGGTCGCTATCAAACGATTATCGCGACCCGTT
The DNA here is from genome assembly GCA_964657675.1 of uncultured Steroidobacteraceae bacterium. GTDB lineage: Bacteria > Pseudomonadota > Gammaproteobacteria > Steroidobacterales > Steroidobacteraceae > Bog-1198. The sequence continues at coordinate 59,593 of CAZZWE010000001.1, read as the reverse complement.
GGCGAAAGCACCAACGCTCGAAGGGATGACTCGCCTGGGTTGGTCACGCGCCCGCTGCAGCGTCGGTGAGTCGAGTCGACTTGCCCAAAATATCCGGCACCCCCAGCAACACTCCTTGGAACCCCGTCAACGGCGCTTCCACCCGCAAGCCGCCCTCGCCGATGCAATATTCGCGGATCGTGGTTTCATGATGGCCGGTGCGCTTCTTGATGCAAGACATGGCGCGCCGGACATTGCCTTGGGCCTCGAAATAACGCAGCAGCAAGACGCTGTCCGCGAGATAGGTGACGTCGATCGGCGCCGCCATATGACCCACTAAACCGTGCTGCGCCATGGTGAGAAACGTCGCCGCGCCCTGGCGGTTCAAATATTGCAGCAATTCGTGAATGTGCAAGATCAGCGAGTTCTCCTGCGGCATGGCCGCTTGATACCCATTCAAACTGTCGATGACCACGGTCTTGATGGCGTGCTCATTCACGATCCTACGCACCCGGTGCGCAAATTCGCCGGGCGATAACTCGGCCGCGTCGATCTGCTCGATCAGGATCTCGCCACGCTCGCCCGCGCCTTCCAGGTCGATGCCCAGACCGTCCATCCGGTCGTACAGCAGCCCCAGCTCTTCATCGAAAACGAACAGCGCCGCTTTCTCGCCGCGTTTAACCGCCGCCATTGCGAAAGTAATTGCGATCAAAGATTTGCCGGTGCCGGCCGGTCCAATCACCAAGGTGCTCGAGCCCGCATCAATGCCCCCGCCGAGCAAATCATCGAATGGCTTGATGCCGGTCGGTATGGCATTGCGTGCAAAGCGCGTTCGATGTTCCGCCGCGACCAGGCGCGGAAATACATTGAGCCCACCGGTGGTGATCACCATGTCGTGGTATCCGCCCCGGTACTTCTGGCCGCGATACTTGAGGACGCGCATGCGGCGTCGCTCGGCACCATAGTCCGGCGCCACCTGCTGCAACTGCACCACGCCATGCGCGATACTGTGCACGGTTTTATCGGACACTTCGGAGGTGAGATCATCCAACATCAGCACCGTGATGTTGAGGCGCGCGAAGTGATGCTTGATGGTCAGTATCTGCCGGCGATAGCGCAGCGAGCTTTGCGCCAGCAATCGGATCTCCGACAAACTATCGATGACCAAGCGCGACGGCTTTTCGCGCTCCACGGCCGCGAAGATTTGCTGAGTGGTTTCGCCCAATTCCAGATCTGAGGCGTACAGCAAAGTCTGATGTTGACCGCCCGCCAGCAAACTGTCAGCCGGAATCAATTCGCACACTTTGATATTCGGGCCGAGTTCCCAGCCGTGTGACCTAGCACCCGCGCGCAGCTCTTTTTCGGTTTCCGACAGCGTGATATAGAGTCCCTTCTCGCCCGCCGCCTCTCCCGTCAGCAGGAATTGCAACGCCATCGTGGTCTTGCCGGATCCCGGTTCGCCTTCCAACAGAAATATGTTGGCACGCGAGAAACCGCCCGCCAACACATCGTCCAAGCCCCAAATGCCGGTTGCCGCCTTGGCGAAATCCCTAGGGTTTTTCATAGCTCACCTTACCGTGGCACGCGCGGCTTTTCCGCCAGCGGATTCCTACTCAGTCGTCGGTCTTAAGACTACGGAATTGACCCCATCCGACCCTCGGGCTTACCTTAGGCGGCTAATTTGACCCTGGACCCCATATTGCCCCCGAACCCGCCTGAATCCGTTAAAAAACCGTGGCGCATCAAGCCGCAAACCGCGCGCGTCATCCTGTACGCCGTATTACTGCTCGGCATGATTGTCCTCTGGAAGGCGATGCGGCCCCCGACGGCGGCGCCTGCGGTGAGCACAGCGCCTACAGCGGCCGTCGCCCCCTCACCACTGGCGGTCGCCTTGCCCCTGGTGGCCCAACAGGCCAGCGTCAGCTCCTTTCTGGAAATCATCGTTGGCCGCAACGACACCCTGGACTCCATATTCCGCAAGGCGGCGCTGAATCTGTCGGATCTCGCAGCCATCCGCAAGTTGCCGGGCATTCGCCAGAGCCTGGACATCTTGAGGCCGGGCGATGCCATCAAGGTCAGCCATACCGACGGGGACATCAAGGAGCTGACACGCAAGGTCAGTGAAACCCAGACCATGCATGTGGTGCGCGACGATGCCGGCTTCACGGTGCAGATGATCAGCAACCCGGTGGAAGTCCGCACGCGAACCGCGACGGCGCGCATCGACTCCTCGTTATTTCAGGCCGCGGATGCCGCGCAGATCTCCGACAACATTGCCTTGAAGCTCGCCAATGTATTCGCCTGGGACATCGACTTCGTGCTCGACATCCGCGAAGGCGACCGCTTCACCGCCGTTTATGAGCAGATTTATCAGGACGGCAAATACCTGCACGACGGCGATGTACTGGCGGCGGAATTCGTCAACAACGGCAAGACCTACCGGGCCGTGCGCTTCGTCTCCGACTCCGGCAGCGTCGGCTACTACACGCCCAATGGCCTCGCCATGCGCAAAGCTTTCCTGCGCGCGCCGGTGGAATTCAGCCGCGTCAGTTCAGCATTCAACCCGCATCGGCTGCACCCCATTTTGAATACGATTCGCGGCCACATGGGCACGGACTACGCCGCGCCTACTGGCACGCCGGTGCATGCCGCCGGCGATGGCCGGGTGAGTTTTGCAGGCATCCGCGGCGGCTACGGCAATGCCTTGGAACTGGCGCACGGCGGAAATGTGTCCACCTTGTACGGCCACATGTCGCACTTTGCGCGCAACATGCACGTGGGCACCCACGTTCAGCAAGGCGAGGTCATCGGCTACGTGGGCATGACGGGCCTCGCCACCGGGCCGCACCTGCACTACGAATTCATCATCAATGGCGTGCACAAAAACCCCCAAACCGTGCAGCTGCCGGGCGCCGAACCCCTGCGGCCTGCGGAAATGGAAAAATTCCGCGCAAGCGCAGCGCCCCTGCTGGCTGATTTGTCGGCGCCCACCACACCCGGGCCGGTGGTGGCGGCGGCGCCGGTCTCACCACCCGCCGGGCCGACATCAGCCAGGACCGCGGCCTCCGGTCCGCCGGTCGCGGGTAAACTCAGCGCCAAATGACGCAGCTGCATCTCGGCATGATTTCCGGCACCAGCATGGATGCCATCGACGCGGCGCTCGTGGATTTCAGCGCGGCGCCCTTGCAGGTGGTGGCAAGGTCCGCCACCGCCTTTGATCCGGCGCTCAAACGACGCGTCGCGGCGTTGATCGATTCTGCCGATCGAGTGGCTTTGGATGAGATTGGCCAGATCGATGTGGAGATTGGCCGGGCGTTCGGACAGGCGGCGAGTGCGCTGTTGGGCAGTGCCGGCGTCAGCGCGGGCCAGCTTGCCGCGATCGGCAGCCACGGACAGACGCTGCGGCATCGACCGGATTTATCCGCGCCCTTTACCTGGCAGATCGGCGATCCGAATGTGATCGCGGAAATCACCGGCGCCACCGTGGTCGCGGATTTTCGCCGGCGCGACGTGGCGGCGGGCGGCCAGGGAGCGCCGCTGTTGCCGGTGTTTCATGACCAGGTTTTTCGCAGCGACAGCGAAGACCGCGTCATCGTCAACTTGGGCGGCATCGCCAACATCACCATCCTGAAACGGGACGCCGCCGTCACCGGTTTCGACACCGGACCTGCCAATCGCTTGTTGGATGCCTGGATATCGCTGCATCAGGGCAGCGATTTCGATGCCGACGGTGCCTGGGCCGCACAAGGCGTTGTCGATGCAGCGCTGCTCGAGCAGCTGCTGGAGGAACCCTACCTTAAACTGCCGCCTCCCAAAAGCACCGGACGCGAGCTGTTCAATTTGCCTTGGCTGCAACACAGGCTGGGAACGCGAGCCCGCGAACCCAAGGACGTACAGGCCACGTTGCAGCAGTACACGGCGGTGTCGGTAGCGGACGCGGCACGCCGCTATGCGCCCGGCGCTGCACTTTATATTTGCGGCGGCGGTGCGCACAACGCCGCCCTGCTAAAATCCCTGGCGGCCTTGGCAGCGCCAAGTCCGGTTGCCAGTACCGCAGCCCTGGGATTGGACCCCGACTACGTGGAAGCCATCGCGTTCGCCTGGTTTGCCAAGCGAACGCTCGAAGGACGCACCTCCAGCGCCGGCAGCGTCACAGGGGCGAACGGCGCACGGATTTTAGGCGGCGTTTACCGCCACGCTTGATCGCTATGAACGACGTCGACTTACAAGCTCCCAAACTGTATCTGAACCGCGAACTGTCGTTTCTCGAGTTCAATCAACGGGTCTTGGAGCAAGGAAAGGACAGGCGCATTCCGCTGCTCGAACGGGTCAAGTTCCTGTGCATTTCCTGCGCCAATCTCGACGAGTTTTTCGAGATCCGGGTCGCCAGCCTCAAGGAACTGCAGGAAGCGGGCGCCGTGCAAGTAGGACCCGATGGCATGTCGGTCCCCGAGCAACTCAAGGCCATCCGCAAGCGGGCCGTGCAATTGGTCGATGAACAATACCAACTGCTGAACGATGTGCTCATGCCGGAACTCGCCAAGAACGGCGTGGTGTTCGTCGAACCGGAAACATGGACGGAAGCGCAGTCCGCCTGGCTGCAGGATTATTTCATCCGTGAGGTCGCGCCGGTCTTGAGCCCGCTGGCGCTGGATCCCGCGCGGCCGTTCCCCAAGATTCTCAACAAGAGCCTCAACTTCGCCGTCGTCGTCGAAGGCGAAGATGGCTTCGGCCGCAACAGCGGTCTCGCGGTGGTACAGGCGCCGCGCTCGCTGCCGCGGCTGATCCGTTTGCCGGACGAGTTGGGCAGCCGTAACTTCGTGTTCCTCGGCACCATCGTCGAAGCCTTCGTGTCGCATCTGTTTTCCGGCATGACCATGCGTGGCTGCTATCAATTTCGCGTCACCCGCAACAGCGACTTGTTCGTCGAGCAGGAAGAAGTGGACGATTTGCTGCGCGCAGTCGAAGGCGAACTGGCCTCGCGCCGCTACGGCGATGCCGTGCGGCTCGAAACCGCCCACGACTGTCCGGAGGAGATTCTTTCGTATCTGCTGGAGCAATTTGCGCTCACGACAGACGATCTCTACAAGGTGTCCGGACCTGTGAACTTGAACCGCCTCATGGCGGTGTACGATCTGGTCGATCGCACCGAGCTCAAGTACGCGGCATTCGCGCCCAGCGTCCCGGAGAAGCTTAAGACCGGCAGCGATTTGTTCGCCACCTTGCGCGCCGGCGATGTGTTGCTGCTGCACCCGTACCAAGGGTTCGGCCCGGTCACCGACTTCATCAAGCAAGCCGCCGCGGACCCTCAGGTGCTCGCCATCAAACAAACGCTGTATCGCGCGGGCAGCGACTCCACCATCGTCGGCGCCTTGATCGAAGCGGCCGCCGCCGGCAAGGACGTCACCGTCATCATCGAGCTGCGCGCGCGTTTCGACGAAGAAGCCAATATCGAGCTTGCCAACAAACTGCAGGAGGCGGGCGCCCACGTCATGTACGGCGTGTTCGGTTTCAAGACTCATGCGAAATTGGTGATGGTGGTGCGGCGCGAAGAGAAAAGTCTGCGCCGCTACTGTCATTTGGGCACCGGCAATTACCACACGAAAACCGCGCGCCTCTACACCGACTACGGACTGATGACGGCGGACGAAGCCATCGGCGAAGACATTCACGAGATTTTCCTGCAGCTCACCGGTTTGACCCGGGTGCCGCGCCTGAGAAAGTTACTGCATGCCCCGTTTAGCCTGCATCAGGCTTTGATGGCCAAAATCGAGCGGGAAACCGAGCACGCCCGCGCCGGTAAGCCGGCGCACATCATCGCCAAGCTCAACGCATTGACCGAGCCCGCCATCATTCAAGCGCTGTACCGCGCGTCCAGCGCCGGCGTCGAAGTGGACCTCATCGTGCGCGGCATTTGTTGCCTGCGGCCCGGCATCCCCGGCGTGTCGGAGCGCATCCGCGTGCGTTCCATCATCGGCCGATTTCTGGAGCATTCGCGCGTGTATTCCTTCGAGAACGCCGGCGATCGCGAGATCTACTGCGGCAGCGCCGACTGGATGGACCGCAATCTGTTCCGCCGCATCGAAGTGGCGTTTCCGGTCGAAGCGCCTGACTTGAAAGCGCGTGTCGCGGACGACATGAATTTATTCCTGGAAGACGACATGCAGGCCTGGACCCTGCACGACGATGGCCAGTACTCGCGCGTGGCAGTGGATGGCAAAATCTCGGCGCAAGCGCGGCTGCTGCTGCTGCACGATGACCGTGTGGCGCTGACGGAAGCCTGAAGTCTATTCGAACAAAGTGCCCAGGGCCGCCAGGTTGACCGGCTTGCCCACATGGAAGTCGAAACCGGCTTCCTCGGATTTGGCCCGAGCCTCCGGCGTGTCGTAACCGCTCACCGCAATCAGGCGAACGCCGCGCAGTTGCGGCATGCGCCGCAGCAGCCGCGCCACCTCGTAGCCGCTCATGTCCGGCAGGCCAATATCCAACAGAATGACATTCGGCTCGAATTCCTTGGCCATCTCCAAGGCCTCTTGGCCGCTCGCCGCGATCCGCACATCGTGGCCGGCAAAGCTCAAGATGATTTCGCTGCTTTCACTGATGTCGCGATTGTCATCGACCACCAAGATGCGATGCTTGGAGCCGTCATCGGCGGCGTCCTCAACCTCGTCATCCGTCCCGGTGACGCGATGTTGCTCATCGTAAATCGGCAGGCGCACGGTAAATTCGCTGCCCAAGTTTCTGCCCGAGCTGTGAGCACTGACCTTGCCGCCATGCAACTCCGTCAGGGTGCGCACCAGACTCAAGCCAATCCCCAAGCCGCCTTGCGAATGCGCCCTCGACCGATCCGCCTGGGTAAACAAATTGAACAACCGCGGAATCAGCTCAGAGTCGATGCCCTGACCGTCATCGCGCACGCTCAAGACCGCCATGCCCCGATCAGCGCTCCGCCCCGCGGGCAATGCGACCCGAATGTCGATGGTGCCGCGATCCGCGCTGTACTTATTGGCGTTGCTCAGCAGGTTGGTGACAATCTGATCCATGCGGGTCGGATCTGCGTCGATCATCACCGGCTTGGCCGGCAAATTCATTTTGACGTTCTGCTGCTTGGCCTCGAATTGCGGCAGCATGCCTTCCAAGGCTCGCTCCGCGACCGCGCGCAGGTCGAGCCGCTCCCGTTGCAGCTTGATTTGCCCATGCTCGGCCCGCGCCGCATCAAGCAGGTCGTTCACCATGCGCGACATGTGCTTGACCTGCCTCTCGATCAGATCGCGCGCACGGCCGCTCACCTCGCCGTCTGTGGGCGACATTTTTAATATTTGCACCGCATTGCGCAGCGGCGCGAGCGGATTGCGCAGCTCATGCGCGAGAATCGCCAGGAATTCATTTTTGTGCCGATCCGCTTCGGCCAATTCCATGACTCGCTTGCGCAAGGTTTCCTGCGTGCGGGACAGGATGTCGATGTCGATCATCACGATCACCGCACCATCGATTTGATTCCCCTCGGTTCGGTAAGGCTGAATGCGCAGCAAATAGGTCTTCTCGTCGCGGCTGCGCACCTCGGTTTCGCGCACGGTGCCTTGCTCGACCACTTCGGCCAGTTGCCGCGAAAAATCCGGGATGTCCAAGCTCAGATTCATGTCGCTAATCGAACGGCCCAGATCATTTGGCAGCAGATTGAATAATTTCTGTGCCAGCGGCGTATAGCGGCGGATACGCATGTCGCGCCCTACCATCACCACGGCCATTTGCACGCTGCTGAAGACATTGTTCAAATCATCATTGGCGCGGTCCAACTCGTCATTGCGAATCCGCAGTTCTTGGTTGACCGTGGTCAACTCTTCGTTGCTCGATTGAATTTCCTCCTTGGAGGTTTCCAACTCCTCGTTGGCGCTTTGCAGCTCCTCGTTGGCCGACTGCAGCTCTTCATTGGAAGCCTGCTGCGACTCGATGGTGGACTCGAGGTAATTGCGGGTAGCCGCCAGTTCCTGTGTCAGCAATTGAATCTGGCGCTCGGCATCGCCCAACGCGCTGCCGCCTTCCGGACGCTGCACCAACGGCGAGCGAGAGGAATCCTCCGACAGTCCGTCGGGTTCAAACAGAATGCAATAGGAACGCTGTGCGCCGCCGCTGGCCGGCAGGGCGATTGCAGTGAGCGAGATTTCCAGCAACCCGTCCTTGGTCTTGATCAAAACGCCGGCCTCGCGCGCGATCGGGTCGCCGTCTTTCACCCGTTGCAACAACGCACGTAACCGGGCAAGCAATCCTTCCCGCGCCATTTTCAACAAGTTGAGGCTGGCCTTGCCCTCCGCCCTCGTCAGGAACGCGTCCGTATCGCCGCGAAACTGCAGCACTTCCGCATCGTCATTGACCACGACGCCGGGCGGCGCATAGCGCTTGAGCAATATTTTATCGACTTCGCGCTGCAAATCGAAGCCGGGGTTGGCGTTCGACGACACATAGCGGCGCACGGGCGGTGCCGATGTCCCGTTGGACGACAGCGGGGGCGAAAAATTCATATCGAAGCGCCGCGCGACCGACCGCTTGGAATAGATCTTGTGATGCAGATCATCCACGGCAAACAGTTCCCGGTGATACGACACGGTCTCCGAGGAACCCAGAAACAAGACGCCGCCCGGCTTCAAGGCGTAATGAATCATCGGCAGCAGCCTGCGCTGCAGATCGGCCTGGAAATAGATCAAGGTGTTACGGCAGCTCACCAGGTCGATGCGCGAAAATGGCGGATCGACCAGGGCGTTATGCGCGGCGAACACGCACAAATCGCGGATTGCCTTGCTGACGCAATAGCCGCCATCCTGTTCGATAAAAAATCGCTGCAGGCGCTCCGTAGACACATCGGCCTCGATCGACTTCGGATAAAAAGCCTTGCGGGCGCGTTCGATGGCCGAGTCATTCACGTCGGTGGCGAATATCACCACCGGCAACAGACGCTTCTGCTCGACCATGTACTCCTGCAGCAAAATGGCGAGCGAGTACGGTTCTTCGCCCGTGGAGCAGCCGATCACCCAAATCCTGATCGGATCGTCGCTGCTCTCACGCTCGAACAGGCGCGGCAGCACCGTCTGCTTCAGCACGTCGAAACTTTCGGCATTGCGGAAAAAAGTCGTGACGCTGATCAGGATGTCCTGATGCAGGGCTTGGACCTCTTGCGGATTGGAACGCAGCAGATTTTGATAGTCCTCGAGCAGCAGGATTTTGTGCAGCAGCATGCGGCGGCGAACACGCCGCTGCAGGGTGTTGGGCTTGTACTTCGAGAAGTCCATGCCAATGGCCTGACGGATGATTTCAATCACGCTGTTGATGTTGATGGGGATGCTGTTGGTGCCATCAAAGAAGTCCGGCGTGCTGGCGAGCCGGGCAATTTCGCCGGCAATCTCGCGCGGCGATAAGACGAAATCAATGCAGCCGGAACCGATGGCGCTTCGCGGCATGCCGGCGTGGATCGCACTGTTGTCCTGCGCGAAAGTGGTGCCGCCGGCGGCCTTGATGGCCTCCATGCCGACCATGCCGTCATTACCCGCCCGAAAACACCACCCCAATGGCACGCTGCCCGTGGGATTCGGCGAGCGCGGACAAAAAGATGTCCACCGAGCGCGGCGCGCCCGGCGCACGCTGATCCAGAATCAGCTTACCGTCCTCCAACCGCATGCTGCGGTTCGGCGGAATCACGTACACGGTGTTGCGCTGTATGCGCGGCTCATGATCGACCTGAATCACCGGCATGGCGGTGGAGCGCGCGAGAATCGTGGCCAACATGCTTTCGTGTTCTGCAGCCAGATGCTGCACCACGACGAACGCCATCTCCGTATCGGCGGGCAAACTGGACAAGAATTCGGTGTAGGCCTGCAGGCCTCCGGCCGAGGCGCCCAACCCAACGATCGCTAATGGATCCGGTGCTGACAAATCTTCCACTGCTGCCCCCTTCCTAGTGGCCGTTTGTCACTCTAGCCCGAAAACGGTCGACTCGTCAGGTTATGCTGAGACGAAAGCCAACCTCTTTTAAATAGAGGCGTTCTTGTTCCAAATCTTCCAAAGTCAGCGGATGTTCTTTCATCCAACGCGGCGGAAGTTCCAAATTCAGGGTGCGTCCTTTCACACTGAGGCGCACATCGGGCAGGGGTTGCGGACTTCGCCCGCGATGCAGCAACACGGCGAGGCGCAGCAACACGATCAGATATTCCGCGTGACGATCCCAGGGGGGCAATAAATCTTCCAGCAATTCCACCGCGAGTTGCCGACGGTGTGCGCCCACCAAGGCCGCCAACATCAATTGTTCTTCGCGAGGAAATCCCGGCATGTCGGCATGTTCGAGCAAGTAGGCACTATGGCGGTGGTATTTGGAGTGCGCGATATCGAGACCGGTCTCATGCAGACGCGCGGCCCAGCGCAGCATCAACTCCGCCAACGGATCTTCCAAACCCCACTCCGACTCCACCTGCTCGAGCAGCGTGACCGCCGTGGTCTCGACGCGATCGGCCTGACTGACATCGACATGGTAGCGCTGCTCCATCGCGCGCACGCTGCGCACGCGCGCATCCTCATCGGTGAAGCGGCCCATCAAATCGTAGAGCAACCCCTCGCGCATGGCGCCTTCGGCCACCCGCACGCGATCGATCCCTAGGCTTTCGACCACTTCCAACAAAATCGCCAGGCCCGCCGGAAATACCGGGGCGCGTTCCGCATCCACTTCCGGCAGATCCATGTCATCGACATGCCCCGCCGAGATCACGCGCTCCGCGACCGCTTTGAGATTGTCCAAGGTAATCTGCGGAGAGTCGGGATACAGCGCCCGTAGCGTGTCGCCGATGACGCGAACCGTGCCGGAACTGCCGAAGGCCTGCAGCCAGCCCATTTTTTTGTAGCCCTGCTGCAGCGGCTCCAGCTCCAGCCGCACCGCGGTCCTCGCCCGCTCGAAGCGCTTGGCCGAGATGCGGCCATCGTCGAAATACAGCGCGCTCAAACCCACGCAACCCACCGACAAACTTTCGAGCAGCAGCGGGTTGAAGCCCTCGCCAATGACCACTTCGGTGGATCCGCCGCCGATGTCGATCACCAGGCGCTTGTCAGGACTCATGGGGCTGGTATGCACCACGCCCGAATAAATCAGGCGGGCCTCTTCGAGGCCTGAGATGATTTCAATCGGGTGGCCCAAGGCTGCGCGTGCCCGTTCCAGGAACCAGCGCTTGCGCTTGGCGCGCCTCAGCGCATTGGTGCCGACGACGCGGACGCTGTCGGCCCGCATGGCGCGCAGCCGTTGGCCGAAGCGTTCCAGGCAGCGCAGAGCGCGATCCGTGGCGGCATCATCCAGGCGATTGCTTTCGCCCAAGCCTGCAGCCAGGCGCACCATTTCACGCAAACGATCGAGGATGACGAGCTGGCCGTGCGAATAGCGCGCGACCACCATGTGGAAACTGTTGGAGCCCAAGTCGACGGCTGCGAGCACGTCGGGCACGGCCTTCCCGCCGGCCATCTACGGGGTCAGCATTTTAGGCGGAGAAAGAAGACCCGCAGCCGCAGGTAGTTTTGGCGTTCGGATTGCGAATGACGAATTGAGCGCCCTGCAAATCTTCCTTGTAGTCGATTTCGGCGCCCATCAGATATTGCGCGCTCATGGGATCGACCAGCAGTTGGACACCAGCCTTCTCGACACAGAAGTCGCCTTCTTCGATTTGCTCATCGAAGGTGAATCCGTATTGGAAGCCGGAGCAGCCGCCGCCCGAGACGAACACCCGCAATTTCAAGTTCGGATTGGCTTCCTCGCGGATCAGCTCGCCCACCTTGCCAGCCGCGGCATCGGTGAAAATCAACACCGTGGGAGGGGGAGGCGCCAGATCTACTACCATTTCGGATGTTGTGCTCATAGTCGTAGTCTACTCGGCGGTGGCAGGTCAATCAAAGTGGATCCCGGCTTTTGGGACTCAAGTGGCCCTTACGCGGCCCCGGAATCGCCCGGCCCGGGCCCCGGCTTGCCGCGATGAATCAACTTCCCATTAATTTGGGCGCCGACGGCGGTTTCAATGGTGGTGTAGTGCACACTGCCCAAAACCCGCGCTTTGGGGCCCAATTCCACCCGATCGCTGGCCTCGATATCGCCTTTAACCAGGCCGTTCAGCACGATGTTGGTCACGATCACCGAGCCCTCGATGCAACCATGTTCGCTGACCGACAGAGTGTCGCTCTTGGACTGCGCGCTGCGAACATTGCCGTTGATGGTCCCATCGAGATGAAAGCCGCCGACGAAATCCACGTCGCCGTTGATGCGCGTATTGGCGCCCACCAACGTGTCGATGTCGGCCGGCTTAGTCGGTTTCTGTTTGAACATCCTCTCCCTTCCCCGGCGGCTCGCCGTTCGCCTCGGTTTCCATCGACATGCCCTGGGCCTTCCACACGAACGCCTGACGGAAACTGTTTTTGATATCGCGGCCGCTATGAATTTCCACCCCTACCCGCGTGGGTTCAAACCCCGGCGGCAACTCCAGCGCCTCGTCATAGTCCTGAAAGTACTTAAAGGAGTATGACAGGGCGAGATGCCGACTGGGCGAGACCTGGGCATAGCTCAGACTCATGGGCTTGCCATTCTGCAGCCCATCAATGGTGAGGGAGGCGCTGCCATTGACCTCCTTGTCCGACTTGCCGGTTTGTATCAGAACGAATTTCAAGTGGTACTGACCCGGCGGCCCCTGCGGCACGATCTGCATCTGCTGAACCTTCACGTGAATCAGCGATTCCGGCTGCACCAAGCCGCGGTAGAAAGACAGGTCTTGATTCAGGCGCGCGATCTGGCTTTGCATCTCGCCCAAGCTTTGCGCCACTTGACGATAGCCCTCGCGCTCCACGCGGCGCGCGGTTTCCGCGGCCTCGAGCTGGACGCGTTGGTTTTCATTTTCGGTTTCAAGCGTCCGGATGCGCGAATTGGCGGCCATGGCGCCGCGCACCGAATCGATCACGCGAAAGCCGGCGTCATAGCGGCCGAGCTCGAACACCGTATACAGCACGATCAGCGCAATCAGACCGATACCGCCCCACAGCACCGCCTGACGCTTCGGTGCGTAGTATCGAACGACTAATTTGCCGAATGAATCCGCCATGCAACCTAGATCCTCGCCCCAGCGGCCGATCCGCTCAAGGTATCATCGCTCAAAACCCATAATGGATCTGCTCATGCTCTGGCTGAAGGCCTTGCACGTTATCTCGGTGGTGACCTGGTTTGCCGGCCTGTTCTATCTGCCGCGGCTGTTTGTTTATCATGCCGATGCGCACGACACGATCAGCGTGGAGCGGTTCATCATCATGGAGCGGCGCCTGTTCATCATCATGAGCATCGGCGCCACGGCCAGTGTGTTTTTCGGCGCCGCCATGCTGTTGGAATCGAACGCCTATTTTGGTTTTTGGTGGCTGCGGATCAAGCTGCTGTTCGTGTTGTTGGTGATCGCCTATCACCTGGCCTGCTACAAGTTTCTTGGCGACTTCGCCGCGGGACGCAACACGCGCAGCTCAAAGTGGTACCGCGGCTTCAATGAGATGCCCTCGCTGCTGCTGGTGGTCATTGTCATCCTGGCGGTGGTCAAGCCTTTTTGATGTCGCCCCACCAGTCCGGATAGGGCGGCAGGCCTTCTGGAAACATCAACTTACCCAGATCATGCAGGGCCCGCACATACACGCGGCGCTTGAAATACACCACTTCCCGCACCGGGGTCCAATAATCCGACCAACGCCAGCGATCGAACTCCGGCTGGCTGGTGTGATCGAAGCGCAGCTTGGATTCCTCGGCGGCCAGCTTCAACAGATACCAGCGCTGCTTTTGCCCAATACAGCGGTCACGCACGTACTGGCGCGGCAGGCGGTAGCGCAGCCAGCCCTGCGTCGAACCCAAGACCTCCACGTCCTCACGGTCCAGTCCAATTTCCTCTTTCAGCTCGCGGAACAGCGCGTCCTCGACGTTTTCGCCGCGATTGACCCCGCCCTGGGGGAATTGCCAGCCCCGGCCACCCACCCGGCCGCCTAAAAACAGCTCCCCCGCGCCGCGCGACAAAATAATGCCCACATTGGCGCGGAAACCGTCTTTATCGATGTAATCCGTGGCAGGTTGAACAGACATGACCACGATTGTTCCACAATCGCAGCCGGCCGCGCGACTGGCCGGGGCGCGTAGCCGGGGGCGCCTACCCCGCCCCCAATTGAACCCGGTTCCTGCCCAACGCCTTGGCGCGATACAACGCCGCATCCGCGTCCGCGACCAACCGGTCCGCCACCGCCTTGAGGTCCGTTTCATGCCGGCCCGGCGCCACCGAGGCCACCCCCACCGACACCGTCAGACTGCGCGTGATCTGTGAATTGAGGGCAAATGGCACCGCTGCGATGCCCTCGCGAATGCGCTCCGCAAGCATTGCCGCCTCACCCGCCGTGGCCTCCGGCAGCAAAATCGCCAGTTCGTCGCCGCCAAATCGTGCCGCCGTGTCCATGCTACGAATCTGTCCATCCACCCGATGGGCGATCTCTTTGAGCGCGGCATCGCCGGCCAAGTGGCCATAGCCGTCGTTGATGCTTTTGAACTTGTCGATGTCGATCATCAGGCAGGCGATGCTGCCGCCGCGGCGCTGCGCCCGGGCCAACTCCTCTTTGAGGCGCTGCTGCAGATAGCGCCGGTTGTGCCAACCGGTGAGAAAATCCGTAATCCCGGCGCGCAGCAAACGCGCACGATTCACTGCGTTCTCGATGCATACCGCGCCCACGGCCCCTAGGTGCGCCAAAAAATCGGTGCCATGGTGGCGGGTGAACCGGGTCGCGTCGCGGCTGCCGAAACACAGCGCACCGGTGGCACGATCCTTACGCGGCAGCGGCAGCAAGGCCACGCTCTTGAGATTGGCCGTGCCGGGAAACAACAGGTGGTGATCAGCGCCGACAAACGGCCCGAGCCAGGGTTTGTGCAACACGGCCAGCTGCGGTGCCAAACCCACCAGAGAGTCGACGAAAAATATCTGCTTGAACTCCTCGGGCCGATCGCCGCCCGCCACCAACAGATGCCGCACCTCATGCTGGGGATCGAGCAGCACCACGCTGACGGCATCGAGGCCGTAGGATTCGCGCAGCCCATCCACCATGGCATGCAGCAGCTGCGCCAAACTGTCCGCCCGCAGCAAGGTCAACTCGCGCGCCTGGGTGCGCTTCATGATGGTTTCGTTGGCAGCGGCCTCGGAGGTTAGCTCCGCCAACCGCTTTTTCAGCTCTTCGATTTCGCTCACGGTGGACTGCATGCAGGGGTTCGTCAGTTACCTTAAGTGGCGCGCGCCGCGGCACGCACATCCAAGTATGCGCGTCCGCGATTCATCAACGCCGTGAACTCCGACAGGTTTTTCGTTTTCACGGCAACCAGCAACCGCTCCACCGCCGTCTGCAATGCCGCCAATGATTCGCCGCCGTAGTCATTCGCGCTTTGAATTTCAAAATACAAATCCGGGCTTTCAGCGGCAACACGACTGGCCACATCGAGCTGCGAGTCAAAGGTGGTGCTCGACATCTGCGCCAGCCGCGGCGCGGCCTCGCCACTGTCGGCCAACGCGGTGAAGAACACGATGTTGAGGGCATGCGACAATCCGAGTACATAGGCGATCAGCCGGTCATGCTCATCCAGGTCCATCACCACGCGCTCCGCCATGGTGGGCGCAAATAATTCCTGCGCCTCGGCGAGCGCCGCCGCATCGCCTAAATCGATGAAGATGATGTGCCGGCCCGACAGCAAATCGGTATCCGGCCCAAACATGGGATGCAGCGAGGTCACCCGGCACCCGGCCTTGACCAGCGCATCGAGGCCGGCGCGCAGCGGGGTTTTCAAGGAACCCAAATCGAAGATCAGACCGCGCGGCTTGCGCTTGGCCAACAGTTCCAACAGCTCGGCGGTGGCGCTCAAGGGGGTCGCCAACACGATCAAATCGAAATCCAACGCATCGGTCTGCCAGTCAGCGACGCTCTCGAAACCCGCTTGACTGCCCTTAGGGTCTGCGATGGCCACATGGAAGCCCTGCGATGCCAGAAACTCCGCGAACCAACCGCCCATTTTGCCGCGCCCGCCGATGATCAGCGCCCGCTTGCCGCTGCCCTGCGCATGCGCCGCCACCCGGGCGTGTTCCTGGGTGGTGAGCGAGGACTGAATCAACTGCCGCATCAACGACTCCGCCAGGTCGGGCGATACCCCTAAGCGTTGCGCCGTGGTGCGCGCCCGCAAGATGACTTCTCGCTCACGGCCGAAATCGCGGGTGGCACGTCCCGTCGCACGCTTCACCGAGGCCACCTGCTCGCTCAACGCCTGGCGACGCGCCACCTGCTCCAACAGTTGACCGTCGAGTTCGGTGATGGCGGCGCGCAGTTCATCCAAATTCATTATTCGAAGTCCCAAGGGTGGGTTTAACCGCTACCATTCTGATATGCCCAGCCCAAAAAAGTCACATTGGACCGAAACCCTGCCCGAGCCGTTGCCCGCCAATCCGCTCGTGACCGCAGCACAGTGGTTGAATCAAGCCTGGGAGGACGCCTCCCAGCCCAACCCGAATGCCATGGTCCTGGCGACCGTCGGTGACAATGGCCAACCGTCGGCGCGGGTCGTGCTGTGCAAGGAAATCGCCGCGGAGCCCGGCTACCTGCTGTTCTACACCAACTTCGAATCGCGCAAAGGCTCCGAACTCAAAACCAATCCGCGCGCCGCGGTGGTGTTCCATTGGGACCACCGCCATCGCCAGGTGCGCATCGAAGGCCAAGTCGCGCCCGCCTCCGCCGCCGAGAATGATGCGTATTTCAAAACCCGCGCGTGGCAGAGCCGCATCGGTGCCTGGGCCAGTCACCAGAGCCAGCCCGTGGCATCGCGCGATGCATTGACCGAGGCCGTCGCCGAGCAGGCGCGGCGCTTCAATATTCCCTATGCCGGCCCCGGCTCTGCTGAACCCGACAATGTCACAGTCGAAGTGCCTCGGCCGCCGAACTGGGGCGGCTTTCGGCTGGTCGCCGACGCCGTCGAACTCTGGGTCGAAGGCGAGTTTCGCATCCACGACCGGGCGCGATGGACCCGCGCCGGCACCGGCCAACCATGGTCGGTCACCCGCTTGCAACCTTAGAGGTCGTTGATGAAACACACCACACTCAAACTCGTTGCTGCCGCCCTGCTCCTATCGCCGCTGTGCTTGTCGATGGCCGCGGACAGCGCCGGCTTCATTCGCGTTACGCCCGATCAGCTGGTCTTCAAAGGTCCGCCGGGATTCCAGCAGGCGCTGGTGTATGGCGATCCCGACAAGCCGGGCTTCTACATCCTCCGGGTCAAATTCGGTCCCGGCGTGCACAGCAATCCGCACACCCACTCCACCGATCGTCATGTCACCGTGCTCAAGGGCGTGTGGTGGATGGGGGTGGGCGAGACCGTCGATATTGCCAAGGTCATCCCCATGAAGGTGGGCTCTTACGCCATGCACCCGGCCGGTGCGGCCCACTACGACGGCGCCGGCGATGAGGAAACGATCGTGCAAATCATGGGAATGGGTCCGATGAAGACCACCCAAATCGACCCCAAAGCCGAGCACTTCAGCGTCTGGAAAACGCCCAAAAACGCTGATTGAGCCTGCCGTTCGCCGATAATCCTAAGGGCCCAGAGCGCCCCGCCGTCGTTCGCCGGGAAATCCGGGTGGTTGGCCGAATATCGCATGATCCCGACATTGCCCAGGGGCAGGATGCACCCATCGGATCAACCACACGGGAGCAGACACATGACGACTTACACGCAAAACACCTCCGCCACACAGACCACCGGTAAGCTTTTCGGCACGCGGGTCGCCACGGGCACCGCCCTGATACTGGCCGGCGGCCTGCTGGGATTGCAGCAAATGGGCTACCTGCATGCCGTCGCCTTGAGCCACAGCTGGCCCATCGTCATCATCGTCCTGGCCCTGATGCAGATTGGTTCCAGCCTCAAGGCATCGCACCAGCGCGGCTGGACCTTGCTGCTGTTCGGTGACTGGCTGTTCGCCAACACCATGACGGATTGGAGCTATGCGCAATTCACCTGGCCGGTTCTGCTCGCAGGCGTCGGTGCGGTTATGATCTTCCGCGCCATCGAGCAGCGCCGCCACGGCGATCACGAAGAGGTCCACGGAAGTCACTATGCCACTTGAACCGCGACCCCCGATGGCGCCGAGGTTCATCCTCGGCATCATCATTGTTTTAGTGGGGGTGTCCCTGCTGTTGGATCAGCTCGGCGTCGAATCCGCCGACCACGTGACGCGATTTTGGCCGGTCATTCTGATTGCGGTCGGTTTCCTGTCCCTAACCCGCGGCCGGCGCGGCTCGGTCACCGGGCTTGTGTTGATTTTGCTCGGCAGCTGGCTGCTGCTCAATACGCTCGGCCTGTTGATGCTGAGCCCCTGGGAGTTCATCGTCCCGATCGGCATTGTGGCCATCGGCGCCCGCATCATGATGCGCGGGTCAGACACGTCCAAGTACTATCCGCCGAATGACTCGCCGAACGGCTCGCCGAACGGCTCGGGCCCTTCAAGCGGCATACCCCCGGGCAGTCCCATGTCGGGAGACCCCGCAAACCCCGGCGCGACGCCCAGTGCTCCCTACGGACCGCCGGGCAACAACCCCGATGCCCAGCATGCCAACATATTCAGCGTGCTGAGCGGTTCACGACGCCGCTGGGGCCGCAGCATTTTTCGCAGCGCCGATGCTACCTGCATGATGGGTGGCGGCGAACTGGATTTGCGCGATGCGCTGCTCGGTCCCGACGGCACCGCGTACATCGATGTGTTCGTCATGATGGGCGGTCTGAACATCTTCGTTCCGCCGGGCTGGACCGTGATCTGTCATGTGATGCCCATCATGGGAGGCATCGTCGACAAAACGCGCACCATCCCATCGGCAACCACCCAGCAATTGATTCTGCGCGGCACGACCTTGATGGGCGGCGTCGAAATCAGCAACTGATCCATGCATCCCTTCCTTGCCGATCGTCGTCAGCTCGGGCTGTATCTGATCGGTTATCTGCCCATCGGTTTGGTGCTGGTGCTCGGCTTCGGCCAGCGCGGCGCCTGGGGCACGGCGGCAATGTTTTTTCTGCCGCTCACCATGGTGTATGCCTTCATCGGACTGTCCGCCTACTACGTGTGCTCGGCCTTCCCCATCTCCCGCAACTACCGAATTTGGCGAGCAGTGCCGGCCCACATCAGTTCGGCGGCGACTGTGGGGGGACTTTGTGTCGGCATCGCGTGGGTGTGGAGCGCGGCGTTGCAGTCCCTCAATCTCGGTATCCAGACTCAACCCTACATGGCGCAGCCCTGGCAGCTGTTCGTCATCGCGGCGCTACTGTTCTGGCTGGCCATCGCCTTTCACTACGTCCTCATCGGCTCTTATGCGGCCCAGAAGTCCGAGAAACGCGCACTGGAAGCGGAACTGCTCGCGCGCGACGCGGAGCTCAAGGCCTTGCGCGCCCAGCTCGACCCGCACTTTTTGTTCAACAGTTTAAATTCGATCAGTTCCCTCACCGGCAGCGATCCGGCGGCGGCACGCAAGATGTGTCTGCTGCTCGCGGATTTCTTACGCGACACCCTGCGCTTCGGCGGCACCCATCGCATCGCGCTGAAAGATGAGCTCGGCGTGGTGCAGCGCTACCTGGCCATCGAGCAAGTTCGCCTGGGACCACGTCTCAATCTCTCGGTGCAGGCCAGCGAGCCGGCCCTGGCCACGCTCATTCCGCCGCTGATCCTGCAGCCCCTGGTCGAAAATGCCGTGCTGCACGGCATCGCGCATTTGCTGGAAGGCGGCACAGTGTCGATCACTGCGGAGCTGGATCAATCGACGCTGCGCATTCGGGTCAGCAATCCCCTCGATCCCGACCGGCCGCATAATCGCCGCACCGGCTTTGGTTTGATGTTGATCCGCGAACGTCTGCTATCGCAGTACGCGGGCGCGGCACGATTGACCGTGACTGAACAGAACGGCGAATACAGCGCCGAAGTGAGCGTGCCTTTTGAATGAAGCCGACTTAGAACCGCGGCGCCTGACCGCCATCATCATCGATGACGAGGCGCCGGCCCGCGCCCTGATCCGTGAGTACCTCGCCAGCCACAGCGACGTCGAGGTACTGGCCGAATGCGCCAACGGCTTTGAAGCCGTCAAGGCGGCCAGCGAAATGAAGCCGGACCTATTGTTCCTCGATATTCAGATGCCCAAGCTCGACGGCTTCGAGGTATTGGAGTTGATCGGCCGCGACACGGCCGGAGTGATTTTCACGACGGCCTTCGATGAATACGCCTTGCGCGCCTTCAACGTGCATGCCGTCGATTATCTGCTGAAACCGTTCGGCGCCGAGCGCTTCGCCGAGGCCATGCAACTGGTGCGCGCCCGCATTCAGCGCGCCGATCCCGTGCCCGCGCGTGCACTGCTGGAAAGTCATCGCGAGGGCAACCTGCCGGATCGCCTGCTGATCCGCGACCGCTCCAATGTGCATGTGGTGCCGATCGAGCAGATCGACTTCATCGAGGCACAGGATGACTACGTGTCCATCCGCGCCGCCGGCCGCAGCTATTTGAAAGAACAAACCTTGGGCGAACTGGAAACTCAACTCGAGAGCAAAGGTTTCTTGCGCATTCACCGGCGCTACATATTGAACGTCTCGCGGCTGGCGAAGATCGAGCTGTCGGAAAAGGACAACCGCATCGCCATCCTCAAGGATAAAACTGAATTGCCCATCAGCCGCAGCGGCTACGTCAAGTTGCGGGCTTTGCTTTGAAGATCCGGTTGGCCACCCACACTACGCCGATGGCCACCGCCACGCCCCACCCCACTTCTGCGACGCGCGACAGCATCATGCCGCCCACCGTCGCATGGTGCGGAACCAAGGCGATGATGGTGGCGGTGGACCCTGCCAGCCGCGCGGCCGACGTGATGTTCAACAGCCAACAGGCCGTCATCGACAACACCACCGCGAGCGCATAGGCGGCCAGCGACTGACCCGCGAGTGACACCACCGCGGCGGCAATGATGCCTCCCGTGGCCGCGCCGGCGAATTGATCGCGGGCCGAATTGCGGGTGGCGTCGAGTTCCGTCTGCACCACGGCGATGGCAGTAATCGCGCCCCAAAATCCTTCCTGTAATCCGAGCGGCTTGGTGGGAAGGTACGCCAGAATCGCCGCGGTCGCCGAGATCAGGCCTTGGCCTAAACCCCCGTCCAATTTGGCGCGCAGGGGAAGGCGCGCTTTGGCCTGTGCGGCGATCGCTGTAGAGACGGGTTTGTCCATCAGCGGATTCTAAGGGCTTTCGGCGCCGCGCGTCGCTCAGCCCAAGTAGGCATGCGGCTACAGCACGAGATGGAGTTGCGCTCTTTTGAGCACCTGGCCTGCATGTAAAGCTTCGGCGACTACACCCGGAGTGCGTATGTCCATGTCCATCCTTGATAAAGTTGTTGCCGCGGTCGCACCGCCCGAAAGCGAGGACGCCCGCCTCAAAGCCCGAGCCAAGGCACGCGCCTCGGCCGGCAAAGGCGATTGGCTCGCCATGGTGCTCGACCACCACGAACAAATAGAGTCCGCGTTTGCGGCGGTCAAGGCCGCGGCCGATCCTGCATCGCGAATCCGCACACTGAAGACGTTGGGCATGCTGCTGACCGGACACTCCATCGCCGAGGAAGCGGCCCTTTACCCCGCGCTCGCCAAGGCGGATGAGAAGGCCCACGCGGTCAAGGCCTATACGGAACAGGCAGCCGCCAAGCTGCAGATGGGTCTGCTTGAAGATCTGCCGCCGATGAGCCAGGAGTTCGTCGACAAGCTGGCCCATATCGAAGGCGCCGTCGCACATCATGTCTTTGAAGAAGAAAGCACTTGGTTTTTGGAACTCAAAACAAAAACGCCGGCGGCGGATCAGGTCAAGCTGACGCATCGCTACCAGGAACATTTTTCCCGCTACATGGGAGATGATTCCGACATCTAGGGCGTCGGGTTTCATCATAAGCGCATTGCCGTGATCGGTGACGGCGGCGTGGGTCTCGCCTCACGATGTCGCCTTGGCGCAAGCGCTGAAGGCCCGAGGCGTCGAACTTCAATCGATCCGCTCAGGAAACCTCAGTGCCTGCAGAAAGCGCCATCGCGGCGGCCGACATTCCCTACGCGGCCCTATAAGCGGCCTCAGGCGCCTGTTGCGTAAAAAGCAGCTGTGCCGCCGCCGCGTCCGAAATCTCATCGGTCCAGACTCGGAAGGTCTGCAGCCACGCCGCACCAAACGCGGTGCTGATCGCAACATCGGCGGCATCGCGGCCGCGTGCAATGATGATGCGGCCGATCCGGCGCGCATTGTTGCGCGGATCGAATACATGCCATGCGCCGCCTAAGAACACTTCCATACAGCCGGCAAAGTCCATGGGTGCATTCACCGGCGGCACGCCGATGTCGCCCAAGTACGTGGTGCAATACCGCGCCGGGATGTTGAGGCAACGGCAGAAGGCAATCGCCAGATGGGCAAGATCACGGCAAACGCCACGTCGCTCCTGATAGGTTTCCAGGGCTGTCTTGGTCGGCCGCGCAAATTGGTAGCCAAAGGTGATTTCGCGGTTCACGAAGTCGCAGATGGCCTGCACCCGCGACCAACCCGGGGCCAGATGTCCAAACAAGCGCCACGCCTCGTTCATGAGCAGGTCCGTTTCGCAGTAACGGCTGGCGAGCAAGTATTGCAGCGTGTCGGGCGGCAACTCGCGCACCGGATGTTCGGCCGCGGACCAATGCGCAGGCTCCGGTACGCCGCAGTCTTCCATGATGCCATCGGCCGTCAGGCGCACAAGACCGGGCGCAGCTTCCAATCGCGTGCACGTATTGCCATAGGCATCCGGAAAAAAGAACAAGGGCACTTGCGGTTCGGCGACCATGACGTCCGGCTTCAGCAGCATCTGTGTGCCGCTGGGTTGCGAGTGCAACGTGAAGATCATGGGAGTCAGCGCCGGGACGCTGTACACAAGCTCGTAGCCGAACCGAATTTTCACAAGTCACCTGCCGCTAAAAAATTGCCGTCGCGCACTTTACCTGGACCTATTAAAAATGCAGCCACTTTCGAACGGATGGTCGCGTCAGTCTTTCCTCACATAGGGCGTTCCACCGATAACTTATGTTACTGCGCACAATTCTTGAGCTAACCTCCGATCAATGTTCCTCCTCTATGCGAAGACCATCATCAAAAACCTGCTGCTGCCGCCGGCCGGATTGCTGCTGGTCGCGTTGGCCGGGTGGCTGCTGCTGAAGCGGCGCCCACTTTTGGGGCGCAGCCTCGTGCTGATCGCTATTGGTGCGCTGTGGTTGTTATCCACCCCGATGATTTCGATTTCGTTGGCGCGGATGACCGAACATTATCCGCCGTTCGATCTTCACGCCGCTACGAGCGCGCCGGGTGATGCGCCCCAAGCCATCGTAATCTTGGGCGGCGGGGGTCAGCGCGCTTATGCCGCCGAGTATGGGGGACCGGCCGCCGGCGGCGTGCTGCTGGAGCGCTTGAGTTACGGCGCCTATCTCGCGCAACAGCTGAACCTGCCTGTGCTCGTGACGGGGTTTCGAGTCGAGGCCATCGCCATGCGCGACAGCCTGGCGCGCAACTTCAACATCCAGGCGCGCTGGGTCGATGCCAACGCCTATGACACCTTCGAGAATGCGCGTAATTCCGCGCAGCTCCTAAAAACCGACCACATCGAACACATCATTTTGGTGACTCACTCAGTCCACATGGGACGGTCGGTCGAAGAGTTTAAGGCGACGGGTTTGCAGGTCAGCCCGGCGCCCACCGGAATGGTCGAGCCCAACGTCCGCGGTTCCGTGGTCCCCGGTCCCGACGCACTGCTGCGCTCTTATACCGCGATCAACGAATTAATCGGCGAACAAGTGCGGCGGTTGTTGCAAGCCACGCATCTGCGCCGTCATCCGGAGTCAGATCATCGATAGCGGCCCATCAACTGGTCGAGCGCGGCGCGGCCGGGTGAGAGCTTCTCGAACGGAATGCTGTTGAGCGGCACCTTCGCCGTCTTGTTCAAGTTATGGAACTCGGTCCCGTCCTGCTCATCGATGTGGATCAGACCGGTGACGTACTCGTTCTGCTTCAGCTTGTTCTCAATGTAATTGTAGGCCGCCGAGCGGTCCGTGGGATCGTACGAGGGATCCAACTTGCGCAGCAGCACGCGGCTGCCGTCATGCAGGCTCACGGGGATGGATTCGCCTTCCTTGTAATCCACCGAAATCTGTTCTGCGCGCGGCACGAAATCCGTCTCGGTCACCGCCTGGTAATGCTCGCGCGTGAAGCCGTAGCTCTTGGTCGACCCCTCATGATCATTGAAGGTCACGCACGGCGACAGTACATCGATCAACGCGAACCCATTGTGACGCATGCCGGCTTGGATCAAGGGCACCAACTGCGCCTTGTCGCCGGAGAAACTGCGCGCCACGAAAGTCGCGCCCAACGTCAACGCCAAGAGCACTGGATCGATGGGGGGCGAGGCATTCACATCGCCGCGTTTCGCTTTGGTGCCGATATCCGCGGACGCCGAAAACTGCCCCTTGGTCAGGCCGTACACGCCGTTGTTCTCGATCAGATACAACATGTTCACGTTGCGCCGGATCACATGCACCAGTTGCCCGATGCCGATGGACAGCGAATCGCCGTCGCCGGACACGCCCACATAGGTCAAGCCGCGATTGGCGGCGTTCGCGCCGCTGGCGATGGAGGGCATGCGGCCGTGAACGGAATTAAAACCATGAGAACCGCTGACGAAGTACGCCGTGGTCTTCGAGGAGCAGCCTATCCCTGACAACTTCACCAATTGTTCGGGCTGCAGCGACAGACCCCAGCACGCCTCCACCACCGCAGCCGTCACCGAATCATGGCCGCAGCCGGCGCACAGCGTCGACATGCTGCCCTCGTACTGGCGACGCGTCAGCCCCAACTCGTTGGTGGGCAGTGAGGGATGGGCGACTTTGGGTTTGTTGATGTATGACATGGGACCTACTTGCTCGGTACGGCAGTCAAGCGCGGCGCTTCGGCCAGCTTGGCGCGGATTTCATCGACGATGGGTTGTGCCGAAATTGGCAGGCCGCTGTAGCTCAAAATCGACAACAGCTTGGATTTTTCCACCGCGGTTTCCAGAATCAACAGCGACCTTAATTGCGCATCGCGGTTCTGCTCCACCACGAATATCGTCGCATGCGATTTGAGAAAGGCTTCGACGTCGAGGTTGAACGGAAATGCTTTGACGCGCAGATAATCGACTTCAATTTTTTGCAGCTTGAGCACATCCAGTGCTTCGCGAATGGCGCCATCGCAGCTGCCGACGCTCAGGATGCCCACCGCGTTGTTTCCCTTTCCCATCAACACCGGCTTCGGCACGTAGCGCGTGGCCGTGGCGAACTTGCGCCGCAGCCGATCGAGCACCACCTGGTATTCAGCCGAGTCTTCCGTATACCCGCCGAACTGATTGTGTCCCGATCCACGGGTGAAATACGCGCCCTTCTGACTGGTGCCGGGCAGCGTGCGATAGGGGATGGCATCATCGTCGCGATCCACATAGCGATAGAACTTGTCCAAGCTCGCCAGCTCTTCTTTCGACAATACCTTGCCGCGATCGGGCCGGTAGGCATCGTCCCATTGCAAGTCCGGGCACATCCAGTCATTCATGCCGATGTCCAGGTCCGACAGCACGAACACGGGGGTTTGCAGCCGCTCGGCCAAGTCGAAGGCCTGTACCGCCATATAAAAGCATTCTTCGGGGTTGGCGGGGAACAGCAACACGTGGCGGGTGTCGCCATGCGAGGCATAGGCGCAAATCATGATGTCGGATTGTTGGGTGCGCGTCGGCATGCCGGTCGAAGGGCCCACGCGCTGCACATCGAAAATCACGCAGGGCACTTCAGCGTAGTACGCCAAGCCCACGAATTCATTCATCAGTGAAATGCCCGGGCCGCTGGTCGGCGTAAACGCGCGCGCACCATTCCATGACGCGCCGAGCACCATGCCCACTGCCGCTAGCTCATCTTCGGCCTGCAGCACCGCGAAATTGCGTTCCCCCGTTTCCGCATCCACGCGATAGCGCTCACAAAAACCCTTGAAGGCATCCATCAGCGAAGTCGAGGGCGTGATGGGATACCAAGCACCCACGGTGGCACCCGCATAAACGCACCCCAAACCGGCGGCCGTGTTGCCGTCAATCATGATGTGGCCTTTGGTCTTGTCCATGTGTTCAACGCGCAGCGGCAGCGGCGAACTTAAGTTCGCCTTCACGTAGTCATAGCCTAGGCCCAAGGCCCGCGTATTCGAGTCGAGCAGTTTCGGTTTCTTCGCATAGCTTTCGTTCAGCAACCCGCTGATGACATCCAGGTCGACGTCGAGCAGCGCCGCCAATACGCCGGCGTAAGCGATGTTCTTGAGCAGGATGCGATTGCGGACGCCGTCGAAATTCTCGTTGACCAATTTGGCGAGCGGCACCGGAATCACCGTGATGTCGCCCCGCTGCAGCAGCGCGCTGCGCGGCCAGGTCGAGTCGTAGATCAAATAGCCGCCGGACTTCAACTCGCGGACATCCTTCGAATAGGTCTCTGCATTCATGGCCACCATGATGTCCACATGGCTGGCGCGGGCCGCATAGGCATCACGCGTGATGCGGATTTCATACCACGTGGGCAGCCCTTGAATGTTTGACGGGAAGTAGTTCTTGCCTGTCACCGGAACGCCCATGCGGAAGATGGCTTTCATGATCAGCGAGTTGGCACTCGCCGATCCCGTGCCGTTGACATTGGCGAACTTCACCACGAAATCGTTGATGCGATTCACTTCGGCGGTCAGGCTGGGCATACGCGAACCTCCTGATCGGCCGCATGGGGAATTGTAATCGTCGACTTTTGCATATCCCAGGCGGCGGTCGGACAACGTTCAGCGCACAAACCACAGTGCACGCACACATCCTCGTCTTTCAGCATCACGCGCCCGGTTTGCGGCAGCGCGGCCGATACATACAATGCCTGGGTGGGATTGGTGGCCGGCGCCGTCAACCGCATGCGCAAATCGGCCTCAGGCCCATTCGGCGCAATGGTCAAACAATCGACCGGACAGATATCGATGCAGGCGTCGCACTCGATGCACAGCTTGGCGGAAAACACCGTCTGCACGTCGCAGTTCAGGCAACGCTGCACCTCCAGTGCCGCCTCTTCCGCGGTGAAGCCCAGCTCCACTTCGATGTTAATCTTCTTGAAACGCTCCACCAAGCCGACATGCGGCACCAGACGTCGCTCGACCCCGTTGTACTCATTCTTATAGGCCCACTCGTGCATGCCCATCTTGCGGCTGGAAAGCTTCAGGCCCCGCGGCAATCGCTCTTCGATGGGTTCATCGTTGCAGAACTTGTGAATGGAGATGGCGGCCTGGTGGCCATGCTCCACTGACCAGATGATGTTCTTGGGACCAAACGCCGCATCGCCGCCGAAGAACACCTCCGGACGCGTGGACTGGAATGTCTTGGCATCGACCTTCGGCACATTCCATTTATCCAGCTCGATGCCGGTGCTTTTTTCGATCCAGGGGAAGGCGTTTTCCTGACCGATGGCGAGAATCACATCATCGCAGGGGAAGAACACGTCGCCCAGCGAACGAGTCGCCTTGATCTCGCCGTTTTCGACATCGTATTCCAGCTTTTCGAACACCATGCCGGTGAGCTTGCCGCCCTCGGCGACGAAGGCCTTGGGGGCATGATTGATGACGATCTCGACTTTCTCCGCCTCGGCATCTTCCAGTTCCCATTCGGAGGCCTTGAAGAACTGCCGCGGCTTGCGCGCCATGACTTTGACGTTGTCGGCGCCGAGCCGCAGCGAACTGCGGCAGCAATCCATCGCCGTGTTGCCCACCCCGATGATCAGCACCTTCTGCCCGATCTTCTCGACGTGACCGAACGCCACGGATTCGAGCCAGGTAATGCCGATGTGAATGCGATCAGTGTCCTTGCGGCCGGGCAGATCGAGCTCCTTGCCCTTGGGCGCGCCGGAACCCACGAAGATGGCATCGAACTCTCCCGAATCGAGCAGCGTCTTCATGCTTTTGATGGGCGAATTCAAGCGCAGATCCGCACCCATGTCGACGATGTAGCCAATTTCCTCGTCCAGCACATTCGCAGGCAGACGAAACGCCGGAATGTTGGTGCGCATCAGCCCGCCGGTCACCCCAAACTGTTCGAAGATCGTCACCTCGTAGCCCAACGGCAGCAGATCGTTGGCGACGGTCAACGAGGCAGGCCCCGCGCCGATGCAAGCGATACGCTTGCCATTTTTCTCGCGCGGTATTTTGGGTAGCAAGCCGCTGATGTCATCGCGATTGTCGGCGGCGACGCGCTTCAAGCGGCAGATGGCAACGGGCTTATCCTCGATGCGTCCACGGCGACAAGCCGGTTCACACGGCCGGTCGCAGACGCGGCCGAGGATGCCGGGAAACACATTGGATTCGCGATTCACCAGGTACGCATCGGTGAACTCGCCTTGTGCGATCAGGCGGATGTATTCGGGAACATCAGTGTGCGCTGGACAGGCCCACTGGCAATCAACCACCCGATGAAAATAATCGGGTTTCGTCGTGTCGGTCGGATTCATTTTCGGTTTCAGCCCTCCCCCCGGAAAACCATCGCTTAGTATAGGCCCGCGCGCTGGCGCGGCCCAACATTGACCGTCTATGCTCTCCAAATGCCTTCCACAGCGCGGAACCCGGCTCTGATTGACCCTGTAGGGCGGCCACTTCACATAAACTAGGCGTATGAAACGCGAGCAAGTTTGGGCGATGAGACTCCTGGCGCTCGGCGGTCTAGTAAGCTGCGCGACCGCATGGGGTGTGCAATGCCGTTCGGAGTCCGTAGGCCCCATTCCTTTCACCACCTGCAGCGTGGATTTGACCAAGGAGCAGCTGCGGCTGTTCTGGCGCGATAGTGCCGGACAACCCTATCGGCAATTCGCCACCCTGCGCGACGCCTTGGAGAAGCAAGGCGCCAAGCTGCTGTTTGCAGTCAACGCCGGCATGTATCGGCCGGATTATTCGCCGGTGGGCTTATTCATTGCCGATGGCCAAGAGCTAGTGCCGCTGAACCGCCACGTCGGTTCGGGCAATTTTTCGCAGCAACCGAATGGGGTGTTTCTGGTGAATGGCGACTCAGCGCGCGTCATGGCCACGGATGATTACGGCCAGGAAAAACCTAAGGCCGCATTCGCCACCCAGTCGGGCCCTATGTTGGTTCACCTCGGCGAGATCACCACGTCCGAGGTCATGAGCCCCAAGTCGCAATGGCGCAAGATTCGCAACGGCGTGTGTGCGCCGGCGGCAACCGAAGTGGCTTTCGTCATCAGTGAGCAGCCCGTGACTTTCTACGAATTCGCCGGTTATTTTCGCGACCACTTGCATTGCCGCGAGGCGCTGTATCTGGACGGCACTATTTCCAGCTTGTATTCGCCGCAATTGGGCCGCGAGGACCATTGGTCCGACATGGGCCCGATGCTCGGCGTGGTGAAGACCTCGCCATGAGTTTCGTGCATGGACAAGATGCCGAGTGTCCGCATTGCGGCGAGACCATCAACCTGACCTTGGACCTCTCCGTCCCCGAGCAATCCTATATCGAAGATTGCCCGGTCTGCTGCCGGCCCATGATCGTGTCGTACTCCGCCGTCGACGGCGAACTCGCCAATCTCAGCGTCGAAGCCAGCGATTGAGACCAACGTCTACGCCGGTCTCACGCAACTGGTTCAAGACGCTTCGCGTCAGCATCCTGTTGTTCATTTTACTCATCGTCGCCGTCACCACCTGGCAGGAGCGCGTTCGCAGCATTCGCTGGCGCGCGCCCCTCTATGTCGCCATCTATCCCATCGCCGCGGACGACAGCCCCGTAACGGCCTACTACGTCGACAACATCAACGGTGAACGTTTCGACACCATCGAGCAATTTTTTACCCGCGAAGCCCAGCGCTATCACCTGGACCTCGATCAGCCGGTGAAAATTCGTCTGCGCGATCAATTGCACCGCCTACCCCCGCAACGTTCGCCGGATGCCGGTGTACTCGGCACGGTGATTTGGAGTCTAAAGCTGCGCTACTGGGCCTGGCGCGCCAGTGGCCATGTGAATGAGCCTGAAGACATTCGAGTATTCGTCCTGTATCACGATCCCGCGTTGACCCCGACGGTGCCGCATTCACTGGGGCTCGAGAAGGGATTGATCGGCGTGGTCTACGCCTTTGCCGCCCCCATCATGAATGGCGAGAACAATGTGGTGATCGCCCACGAAATGCTGCACACCTTGGGCGCCACCGACAAGTACGAGCCCGGTACCGATCAACCGCGCTTTCCGGAGGGCTACGGCGATCCCCAGCAAGTGCCGCGGTTTCCGCAACAAACGGCCGAACTCATGGCCGGTCGGCGCATGGTGAGTGCCACCGAGTGGACACAAGCCACCGGCATGAATGAAGTGGTCATCGGCCCCGCCACCGCCGCGGAAATTCATTGGCCGCAGCCTTGAAATATCGCTACTCCCTAACCCAAGGCGTCGAGCACGACTTCATGCAGCGGCCCATTGGTGGCGAGCACCGTGGTCGATTGCAGGGTGATGGGCTTACCGTCGAGTTGCGTGAAGCGGCCGCCCGCCTCATTGACGATGGCCACGCAGGCCGCAATATCCAGGATGTTGATATCGGTTTCGATCACCACATCGACCTTGCCTGACGCCAGCAGGTGGTAATGCAGGAAATCGCCGTAGCCGCGAATCCGGCTGGCGCGCGCAATCATTTCGCCGTAGCGCTGCCACTGAGGGCCGGTCGCCAGGCTTTTCATGTTGCCGACTGATATGAACGCATCCTCGATACTCGAC
The DNA here is from genome assembly GCA_964657675.1 of uncultured Steroidobacteraceae bacterium. Taxonomy (GTDB): domain Bacteria; phylum Pseudomonadota; class Gammaproteobacteria; order Steroidobacterales; family Steroidobacteraceae; genus Bog-1198. The sequence continues at coordinate 28,713 of CAZZWE010000001.1, read as the reverse complement.
ACCTGGCTGACGGCGATCGGCTTATCGTTCAGGAACACCCCCCTGCCCCGCTCCGCGTAGCACAACTCGCCATACACCGGCGCGCTCGACACGCCCAAGCGCATCTCGCCTTTTTCCAGCAAGGCGATTTGGGTCGAGAACATGGCGTACTCGCGCACGAAGGCCTTCGTGCCATCGATGGGATCCACCAGCCACAAAGACTCCGCATCTTGATCACGCGAACCGGTTTCCTCACCGTAAAAACCATGCGCCGGGAAGCGCGACTCGATGATCTCGCGAATGGCAAGCTCGCAACGCACATCGGCTTCCGTGACCGGCGACTTGTCCGCCTTGATCCGCACTTCGACATTGTGCTGATACAAAGACAGAGCGATGGCCGCCGCTTGCTGTGCCGCGTCCAACGCAGCCCGTAGTTCCGTAGAGTGCTGTGTCATGGCGCAACGATACCAAAGCCATGGTAACGTCGCATTCACAGATGGGTAACCGACTCAGCAAGATCTACACACGCACGGGCGACGACGGCACCACCGGATTGGGCGACGGTGCGCGTGTGCCCAAGGAACACCTCCGCGTCGAAGCCTACGGAACCGTCGATGAGGCGAATTCCGCCATCGGCGTGGTGCTGAGCCATGACTCGCTGTCTGCCGACATGCGCCGCTGCCTCATCGACGTGCAGCACGACTTGTTCGATCTCGGCGGCGAACTGTGCATTCCCGGGCACCGCATCATCAACGACGCTCAGATCGATAAGTTGGAGAATGAACTCGACGGTTTCAACGCAGACCTTCCACCGCTCAAGGAATTTATTCTGCCCGGGGGCAGCGCGGCGGCGGCGGCCTGCCACCTGGCCCGCGCCATTTGCCGACGCGCGGAACGCCGCTGCTGGTCACTGGCACGAGCGGAGACGGTTGCGCCCGAAGTGACCACCTACTTGAACCGCCTCTCCGACCTGCTGTTCGTGCTGGCGCGCGTGCTGGCCCGTCAATCCCCGGGCGGCGAAGTGGTCTGGCGACGCGACCGGTAATTTTGGTTGTTCCATATTTGGCTCACCACCAGAATTTTCTCTATTTTTGATCGGGAGTTTTTCCCGGAGGGTCGGGAAACCCCTTTAAATTCAGGGAACTAGGGACTGGACGAAGCCTCACCCCGCTCCTAAACTGAAAACTCGCAACGGCATGCGTTATCGGCCGGCGCGCTTCAACTAACAACGTACTAGAAGGTCTCTCGGGGCAACTCGAGTTCGACTGTGGGGCATGGGTTGGCAAATTCGAATTCTGTTCGGCATATTATTTTGTTGGTCTGTCTATGGGAGTGTCTGATACCGCTGGCATCAGCGGCGGAGACGGAAGGACCGCCTGCCAATCCGGCTACGGCCGAGGAGCTCCCGCAAATCACGGTCATTGGCACCACGCCCTTGAGCGGGCTCGGTTTGCCGATGAATCAAATTCCCTCCAACGTGCAGACCGGCGACAGCACGGAGATGCAGCGCCAACAAACCTTAGACCTGGCGGATTACTTGAACCGCAATTTCAGCGGCGTCACCGCGAGTGAAAGTGCGGACAACCCGTTTCAGCTCGACATCAACTATCACGGCTTCACGGCCTCGCCGCTGTTGGGTACGCCGGAGGGCTTGTCGGTCTATGTCGATGGCGTGCGCGTCAACGAATCGTTCGGCGATACGGTGAATTGGGACTTGATTCCGCAGTCGGCGATTTCTACCGTGACCCTCATGTCGGGCTCGAACCCGGTGTTCGGCCTCAACACCCTAGGCGGAGCGCTCTCGGTCAAAACCAAGAGCGGCCACGACAACCCGGGCACGGAGATCGAAGCCTACGGTGGATCCTTCGGCCGCCGCTCCGTCGAAGCCACCACCGGCGGTGCGTTTGGTAACTTCGACTACTTCTTCACGGGCAATTATTTCGATGAGACGGGATGGCGCGACCTTTCCCCGACGCGGGTTTATCAAGGCTTCGGCAAGGTCGGCTGGCAAAACGAGACGACGGACATCGATCTGAGTTACACCTACGCGGACACCAGTCTGTACGGCAATGGGGCGACTCCGGAAAGAATGTTGGATTTTCGCCGGGAGGCGAGCTACACGCCGGACTTCACTGCCAACCGCATGAATTTTGTGAACCTCACCGGCACACAGTTCCTGACCGACAAACTGCTTCTGTCGGGCAATGCATACTACCGTCATCTGACGACCAGTGCCGTCAACGGCAACATCAACGACAGTTACCTGGGTGATTTCGATGGGCCCGCCATTGATTGCAGCGACCCCACCGTCAGCCGTGCGGCGCTGACCTACTGCTCGCCCGGCCAATTCGCCACCTCGCAGCTGCTTCAGCGTACGAAAGGAGTTGGCCTTCAGATCACCGACTCGCAAGACGTGTTCGGTTGGTCCAATCAAGCCATCGTCGGCGCGGACTACACCGATTCCCAAGATACTTTTGCTCAAGAATATCAATTCGGCCCCCTGGCCCCGGACCGTTTGCTCATTTATCAGCCGAGCCCGTTCAACAACGAGACGGTCATCTCCTTGTCCGGCACCAATAAGATCTATGGCGCTTACTTCACCGACACGCTCTCCCCCAACAAGCTGCTGCATTTCACCGTGTCGGTTCGCTATAACCGAAATACCGAGACGTTGAATGGTCAGAGCATCGACACCGACATCGGTGATTTCGGCGATGGGTTTGATGAACCGACCTCGTTAACCGGCAACCATACCTTCAGTCGAGTCAATCCCGCGTTCGGATTTACGGTCACCCCCACCGACTCGCTCACCTTCTATGCCAACTACAATGAAGCCAGCCGCGCGCCAACCGTCATCGAGCTCGGCTGCTCCAATCCGGATGCTCCGTGTGGCCTCCCGAATGACTTCGCGAGCGATCCGGACCTGCATCAAGTGATTGCACGCACCGTGGAACTCGGCTTGCGCGGCAATTTGGCGGACCAGCGATTGGTATGGAGTGCCGACGTTTTTCACACCACCAGCAGCAATGACATCCAATTCGTCGCGGCGGGCACGAATGCCGGTTTTTTTGACAACGTGGGAAATACCCGGCGACAAGGTCTCGACTTGTCCGTGGGAGGAAAAGAAGGAGGTCTGCACTGGCATGCGACATACAGCTTTGTCGATGCCACTTTTCAATCCAATTTCGAGGTGAATGCCGAGTCCAACAGTACTGCCGATGAGAACGGCAATATCCAGGTCCGGCCTGGCGACCGAATTCCTTTGATACCCCGGCACACCGGTCGATTGGTCGTCGACTACGACGTAAACTCGGGTTGGAATATAGGTGGCAATGTCATTGCCACCGCCGGCTCGTATCTACATGGCAATGAGAACAATGCCAATCAAGCCGGTGGCACCAACGGCGAGGGAGCATTTATTTCGGGCAGCGGCTGGATCTCGGGATACACCGTGGTGAATCTCCAAAGCACTTACCGGCTGTCCAAGCATGCGCAATTCTTTGCCCGCCTCAACAACCTGTTCGACAAGCACTATGCGACCGCCGGCTTCCTAACCAGCAACTCGTTCAACGCCAACGGCACTTTCATTCCGGATCCCGATAACTGGACCAATGAGAATGCGGTGGCGCCGTCGGCTCCCCGGGCGATCTGGGTCGGTATGAGATTTCAGTGGGAGTAGGAGTGATGGCCTAAGCCGCCCCTGCCTGTAGTTTGTCCGACTGCAGCCACTCATCATGCCAGCGCTGTAAGTCCTCGACTGCCAACGGCTTGCAGAACAAAAAGCCCTGCACCTGATTGGCATTGCGCGCCTTGAGGTACTGCCACTGCGCGTCGGTTTCGACGCCTTCGGCCACGGTAGACAGCCCCAAGCTCTTCGCCATGGCAATGATGGCGTCCACCAACGGCGTATTGCCACCGCTCTTTGACGCGATGTCGCGCACGAACGCCCGGTCAATTTTCAGGGTATCGATGGGGAAATGCCGAAGGTAAGACAAGGAACTGTAGCCCGTGCCGAAATCATCCAACGCCGTGGCCACCCCCAACGTCTTCAGTGCTTTGACCGCCTTGCTGACCACCGAGGAATATTCGATCAACGCACCTTCCGTGAATTCCAGCTCAATCATGCGCGATTCGATGCCGGCCGCATCGATGGCCCGCGACACTCGCTCCACCAAACTGCCGTCGCGAAACTGCACGCCGGATACGTTGACCGCCACCTGCCAGCTGTAGCGTCCTGAATCACGCCAGCGCCGCGCCTGGGCACACGCCTCGCGCAGTACCCAGTCGCCGATGTCGACGATCAGCCCGCTCTGCTCCGCGAGAGGAATGAACTCATCGGGAGACACAAAGCCGCGTTGCGGGTGCCACCACCGCAACAAAGCCTCCACCGCTTCCACGCGCATGTCCTGCACGGCCAACCGCGGCTGGTAGACGAGCTTGAACTCGCTGCGCTCCAGCGCCTTGCGCAGATCCGCTTCCATGGATAAATGCTTGGCGGCGCGGGTGCTGATGGATTTCTTGAAGAATTCCAAGTCCGCCTTGCCACTCTTTTTGCCATGATGCATGGCGGCATCGGCGTTTCTTACCAAGGCTTCTGCAGTGTCCGCGTCGGTAGGATACAAGCTCACGCCCATCGTGGCCGACAGTGGAATTTCCTGCTGCGCGAATACGAAAGGACGCGCCAAGGCCAATTGCACCCGGCGCGCGATCATCTGCGCCGTATCCGCCGTGGCGATGCCGGGCAGCGCCAGGGCAAATTCATCGCCGCCGGTTCGAGCCACCCAATCGTTGATGTCGCTCTTGGTGTTGGCATCGCCATCATCCTCATGGGCACGCTGGGTGTCGCGCAGACACAGCTGCAGCCGGTGCCCGATTTCCTTCAGCAAGCCATCGCCGACCGCCTGGCCTTGGGTGTCGTTGATGCGCGAGAAGTTATCCACGTCCAACATCAGCACCGCGATGCCCCGTTGGCGCGGCTTGGCCCAAATCACCTGTTGCTCCAGGATTTGCAACAGGCGCTGACGATTAGGCAGCGCCGTGAGCGGATCGTAATAGGCCAGATAACGCACCCGCGCCTCGCTCTGACGCAGCTGATCCTGAGTTTGCTTGGCGCGCACCAGGAATTTGACCCTTTCCGCCAGCAGCATGGGATTCAGGCCCTTGGCGCTGAAGTCCGTGGCGCCGGCGTTATAGGCCCGCTGCACCGATTCCATATCATCCAGGCTGGTCTGCATCAAAATCGGCACGTGACGCGAGGCGGGCTCGGCACGCAAGGTGCGGCAAACATCGAATCCGCTCATGCCCGGCATGACCACGTCGAGCACGATACAGTCGGCCGGCGTCTCGCGATACGCAGTGAGTGCCGCCGGCCCATCATCCGCCGTAATAACATGAAAGCCGGCAATTTCCAGCGCGCTGCCGATCAACAACCGCACGCCTGGATCATCATCCACCACCAGGATGGTCGCCGGGCCTTCGATCTTCATATCAGGTGAGTTCATTATTGCCTCGAATGTTCACGCCGCGCTCGGCGAGCGCTCGCGCGTCAGCGCCGTACAAAATTCCACATACTCTCGGCGCAGCCTCGACACGGTCGGGGCCACTTTGCCGATGCCGCCGTCGCGCACCAGCGCCTCACATTCCTTGGTCAGGGCTGCCAACCGTGCACCGCCCAAATTGGCGGTGCTGGATTTCAACGAATGCAGGGCCTGCGACAGCATCTCAGGCTGGCCCAGGGAAGCCGCCGTCTCGATGGCTTCGATCAACGGCGGCGAATGCTTCAAGTACAGTTCAATCATGGAGTCGAGCAGTGCTGGACGTGCCAACGCCGCGATGTTGCGCAGCACACCGGCATCCAGCAGCGGCAGGCGCGCGGAGGCATCCCGTCGTTCGTGTTCCGGCAGCACGTGCAGCGCCAGCCAGCGTTTGAGCAGCACGCCCATCTGCTGCTGGGTAAAGGGCTTGCTCAAGAAGTCGTCCATCCCTGCCGCGAGACATCGTTCGCGATCGCCTTCCATGGCGTTCGCCGTGAGTGCAATGATCGGCACCCGCGCGCCGCCCGAGTTTTGCTCGCGGCGGCGCAGTTCCGCCGTGGCCGTCAATCCGTCCATTACCGGCATCTGGCAGTCCATCAGCACGGCATCGTAAGAATCGTTATTCATCGCTTCGATGGCCAGCCAGCCGTTCTCCACCGCGACCACGACACAGCCCAGACTCTCCAGCATGCCTACCGCCACTTCACGATTCACCGGATTGTCTTCGACCAATAGGATTCTCGGAACAAAGCCGCGTCCCGAAGTCGCCCGCATAGGCCGGGGCCGCGTAAGACCCACCACGGTATCCGTGTGTACCGGCTCCTGCAGATAGAGGCCCGTTTGGGTGGCCGTCTCATCGAAGCCCGCGTCGGGCGCGGCGGACATGGCGCGGGTGATGCAGTTCAGCAGCTGCGAGCGGCGCATCGGCTTGGTCAGGATGGCCGCAAACAATTGCACGGCCTCGGAGTTACTCTCGTAGCCGTCGCGGGTGGTCAACATGATCAGCTGAATCGCGGAGAGGCGTGCCTCCGAGCGGATTCTTTGTGCCAACGCGATCCCACCCATGCCGGGCATTTGGTCGTCCAATAACGCGAAATCGAATCGCAATCCCTCATCGGAAACGAGCACATCGAGCGCCGCCTCGCCATCCGCGGCCGCCATCACCTCCACCCCCCAGGAATGCAGGTGCTGGGTAATGATCTCGCGGTTACTGGCATTATCATCAACGATCAACGCGCGCAGTCCCACCAACCTCATCCGTGGTAACCGGGTAAATGTGGCGCTCGCTTCAATCACAGGCTCAAGTCGAACCTCGAGCCAAAAATTGGAGCCCTGACCAACGACACTGTCGACGCCGATCCGCCCGCCCATCAAAGTGGCCAATTCCCTGCAAATCGCCAACCCTAGGCCCGTACCGCCATACTTGCGGGTGGTAAAGGAATCCGCCTGGCTAAAGGCATTGAAGATATCTTGCTGCGCGTCGCTGGAGATTCCGATGCCGGTGTCGATCACCTCGAAGCGCAGCAGCCCATCCTTGCCGACGCTGCGCACGCGAACGATGACTTCCCCTTTCTCCGTGAACTTGATGGCGTTGCCGACCAAGTTGATGAGAATCTGACGCAGACGCATCGGGTCGCTGCGCACCTTGGCGGGTACATCCACGTCGACAGCACACGCCAGCTCTAGTCCCTTCGCATGCGCGCGCGCCGCGCAGATTTCGATCGCCTGCTCAACCGTTTCGCGCAAACCGAACTCGATGCGTTCCAATTCCAGCTTGCCGGCCTCGACCTTGGAGAAGTCCAAGATGTCGTTGATGATTTGCAGCAGCGCTTCGGCGGATTGAGAGATGGTTTTCGAGAGATGGCGCTGGCGCGGCGTAAGCTCGGTGGCCTGCAGCAGCTCGGACATGCCCATCACGCCATTCATCGGGGTGCGAATTTCATGGCTCATGCGAGCCAGGAATTCGCTCTTGGCATTGCTGGCGCGCTCCGCGGCCTCTTTCGCGCGGGTCGCCTCATCGATCACCAGCTGCAGTTCGCGGTTGGCGTTTCCCAGATTTTCAGTGCGCTCCGCCACTTGCTGCTCGAGGAACTGGCGGTACTTTTCCAAGCGCGAATCGCGATGCCGGATCTGCGCCAACATCTGATTGAAACCGTCGATGAGCGAACCGATCTCATCGCCCGAACTGCGCTCCACCCGCAGGCTGTAATCCTCCTCGGCCGACACCCGCTGCATGGTGTGCGCCAGATTGACGATGGGCCCTGAAATCTGCCGCTGCAACCGCGCCGCCAACCAATAGGAGACGAACAGCGCACAGGCCACGGCGACCAAAGTCACGGCCGCATAGGCGCGCCAGTCTGGATACAACGCCGACATCGGCACCAGAATGCGTACATAGCCGACCAGAGCGCCCGAGCGGGTCGCCGGCACCGTGATTTGAAATTGACCGCGATCGACGAGCAACTGCCCCACGCCGGGATTGAGGCGGTGGATCTGCTCCTCGGAGTCCACGCTCACCTCATCGCTCACCCGGTCGTAGGCGGCGAAACGCTGATGATTGGCCAGGTAGACTTCCGCGACATCGATGATGGGATCATCGTGCAGCGCGCGCAGCGCGTCGATCGCCGCCTGCGGATCGCTGTTCTGCTGCGCCTGAATGACGGCGACGCCCACGGTGCGCGCAATGCCCTCCGCGCGTTCCCGCATATAATCGTGCACATGCATCAGGTTGGTCGCCAGGTGCATGAGCATCGCAATGGCGAATGCCGCCATGGCGGGAACCGTGATGAGCACGCGCAACTTGCGCTCGACTGGGAGGTCCGCAAACCAACGAAACAAAACCCCTCCCGTTCACCGCGTCAATGGATTACGACCTCACTCTAGGGTGTCGGCCCGGGGCACAATTTCTAGTGGAGTGGAGCGTGACGCGCTTCACGTTTCAGCGGCAATGCAGCGTTGCGCCCGGGGCCAGTCGAATGCCGGACCGGGATCGGTTTTGCGCCCCGGGGCCACATCGCTATGGCCCGCAATCCGTTCAGGCGACATCAAGGGGTACGCCGCGCGCAGTGCCGCGATAACCTTGCCCAACACCTCGTATTGCACCGCTTCGTAAGGCACGTCGTCCTCGCCTTCGAGTTCCACGCCCACCGAATAGTCGTTGCATTCCAGCCGGCCCTGGTAGCTCGATCGGCCCGCATGCCAGGCCCGAGCGTTGAAGTTCACGTACTGCGTCAAATCACCGTCGCGCGCAATGACCAAATGCGACGAAACGCGCAAATTGGCGATCTCGGCAAAATAGGGATGCACCTCGGGAGGCAGCGTGTTCGTGAACAACCGCTCAATCCAGGGACCTCCAAACTGTCCCGGCGGCAGACTAATGCCGTGCACGACGATGAGATCGATCGGCGAGCCCGCCGGCCGCGCGTCGAAATTCGGCGACGCCACCTGCCTCGCGCCGAGCATCAAGCCGCTGTCTGCATCGACCTGCAAGCGTACTTCCTGTGACTTCCGATCCACCTGTTAAGCATATGCGACAATCATCGCGCCATGCGACTGACGCGCGTTTACCTCGACACTGAACTCCAGTCTGGCAGCAGCCTGGAACTGGCGCGTGATAGCGCGTCGCATTTGGCCAAAGTGCTGCGCGCCCGGGCGGGCGATGAATTGATCCTATTCAACGGTGAAGGCAGCGAGTTTTCCGCCGTCATCGAGGCGGTGCGCGGGTCGCGCGTCACGGTGGCCGTAGGCGCCGCCCGCGCCATATCTCGCGAGTCGCCTTTGCAAATCACCTTGATTCAGTGCGTGCCGCGCGGCGACCGCATGGACTTCGTGGTGCAAAAAGCCACGGAACTGGGAGTTGCCCGCATCGTTCCGGTTTTGAGCCAACGCAGCGTCGTCAGGCTGGATAATTCGCAGGCCGAGTCTAAATTGCTTCACTGGCAGGCGGTGGCCATTAGCGCCTGCGAGCAAAGCGGGCGCAACCGCCTGCCGCACATCGACGTTGCGCAGCCTCTGCTCAATTTCTTGGGAAACTTACCGCCCGCGCCCGCAGACGTCTTGCGGCTGGTGCTGGAGCCCGAGCAACGGGATCCCGACCATGAACGGGGCGACGCTGCGCCGTCGCCCACCGCCACGACCCGCAATGTCGAGTTCGCCATCGGCCCCGAGGGCGGGTTCGCGCCCGAAGAACTCGAAGGTTTCGGCTTGTGCGGATTTGCGCGGATTGGAATGGGTCCGCGCATTTTGCGTACGGAAACCGCCGCCATTGCGGCCCTCGTTATGTTACAAACGCGCTTCGGCGACATGAGCAGCCTGCGGCCATAACGCTTGCGGACAACGAACTGTCGGCGTCATCCGACGCAACGTCGCCCAAGGCCGACGCTTGCGCGCGCCTGGCAGCCACGTTAAACCTTCCCTAGCTTCTTACCCGATCGATTAGTCCTTGGGATGTTCAATGAATCAGAGTTTTCGTGGCGGCTTGATTTCACTGCTGCTCGCCTTCCTGGCGGCAACGTCACTGGTGGCGTGCGGCGGCGGTAGCAGTTCTCCTCTCAGCGCACCTCCGCCTGCCACGGCGCCGTCCATCACCACCCAACCCCAAGATCAAACGGTCAATGTCGGACAGACCGCGACCTTCAGCGTCGCGGCGGCCGGAACTGCGCCGCTGTCGTATCAATGGCAGAAGAACGGCACGCCCATCTCCGGCGCCACATCGGCGAGCTACACCACCCCGGCCACGACCGCCGCGGACAATGCCAGCAGCTTCCTCGTAGTGGTCACCAATGCTTCCGGTTCAGCCACCAGCACCGCGGCAACTCTCACGGTGAACACGACGACAACGACGCCTCCGAGCACAGCCACCACCGATATCACCACCTATAAATACGACGTCAGCCGCAGCGGATTAAATGCCACAGAGACGACCCTGACCCTGTCGAACGTCAATTCGACGTCCTTTGGCCTGCTGCGCAAATTACCGGTTGACGGTTTGGTCGATGCTCAGCCGCTGTATCTTGCACAGCTCACTGTGCAAGGCGCGGTCCATAACGTCGTGTACGCCGCGACCGAGCACAATTCGGTTTACGCCTTCGACTCCGACACCGGCACCAAACTTTGGCAGGTGTCTTTATTGATGAGCGGTGACTCTCCCAGTGACAACCACGGCTGCGGCCAGATCACGCCTGAAATTGGCGTGACCTCCACGCCAGTGATTGACCGCAGCGCGGGCGCCAACGGCACGATGTACGTGGTGGCAATGACCAAGGACACCAGCGGCAATTACCACCAGCGATTACACGCCCTGGACATCACCACGGGTGCAGAGCTGCTCAACGGTCCCACCGAAATTGCCGCCACTTACACGGCAACGGGAGGCAGTACTTCTACCTTCCTACCCGGTCAGCATGCCGAACGAGCCAGCCTGCTGCTTTCCGCCGGAACGCTCTATACCGCCTGGACCTCTCACTGCGACGGGCCGCCTTACTCGGGCTGGATTATCGCTTTCGCGCAGTCTTCGCTGGCAAAGACCGGCACGCTCAACGTCGCGGCCAACAGTCAAAACGGCCCCGCCATATGGATGTCAGGCGGCGGCCCTGCGGCCGATTCCTCCGGCAACGTGTATTTGATCACGGCCAATGGTGATTTCGACACGACGATGGATGGCAACGGCTTCCCCAATCACAGCGACTTCGGCAACGCGTTCTTGAAGATCTCCTCAGCCGGCGGTGCGCTGGCGGTGGCTGATTATTTTGCGCAGAAGGACACGGTGGCGCAGTCCAACATGGACCACGATCTGGGTTCGGGTGGCGAATTGCTGCTGCCCGACATGACGGATTCCACCGGCAAGACGCGGCACTTGATGGTCGGCGCCGGCAAGGACACCAACATTTATCTGGTCGATCGCGACTCGATGGGCAAATACAATGCCGGCATGAATAACATTGTACAAACCGTGGCCGGTGCATTGCCCGGCGGCATCTGGTCGACGCCGGCCTATTTCAACGGCACGCTCTACTACGGCGACAACTCGGGCACGCTCAAGGCCTTTACCATTGCCGCAGCAAAAATTACCGCGACTCCGCAATCGCAGTCAGCCACCTCGTTCACCTATCCCGGCACCGCCCCCAGCGTCTCCGCCAACGGCACATCGAGCGGCATCGTCTGGGCGCATGAAAATACCTCGCCCGGTGTCTTGCATGCCTATGACGCCAGCAACCTTGCGCATGAGCTTTACAACAGCAACCAGGCGTCGGGTAACAAGGACCAATTCGGACCGGGGAACAAATACATCACGCCGGTGGTGGCCGACGGTAAGGTGTTCGTAGGCACCACCAACGCAGTCGCAGTCTTCGGACTGCGATAGCAGTCAGCGACCTTTTAACTGCCGAGCCGCCGCGTCCGCGGTGTCCTCAGGACGCGTGTTGAAAGCGATCGCTGCACCGGGCGCCGCCTGATGCACGATGTTGACGAGAGTCTCAAACAACGCAAGGCTCTTCGGAGGAATCCTCAAGCCCCCGCCGATGACGACGCAGTCGTAATTCGCGCTTCGCAATTGCTTCTCGAGCATCGATCTTGCAGTGTCATCCGGGTTGATCATGCAGGTATCCCCTTCCCAGCCCCGCTCATGAATCTTGGCAACCGCCACCGCGATGCCGGCGTTGATCTTCGCCGCATCGAAACCCGGCGGCAATGCAGGATCCGAAAAGTCGACTGTCTCTGGTTTCTGTCCAACGAATAGAATGCGCGTCACGGGTGTTTTCTCCATTAGTTAATAAGGTGGAACGCGGGCGGCTGCACCGCAAGCATGGCGCGCATGGTCAGCATTGCAGCACGCTCCAGCTTGATCCATTCGGGAACCGATGGTTTCGTTCGGTTCCAAGACAGACTGTCCCGGAAAGTGCAACAATCAGCGGTGCTCGATGCAGACTCGCTCCGGATCTTTGAAAAGGTGGCCACCCTCAAGAGTTTTACGGCGGCAGCGCGAGCGCTGGGCGTCCCAAAAACCAACGTTAGCCGCGCGATTGCACGGTTGGAGCACTCCCTGGGCACCCGACTGTTCCACCGTACGACGCGGGACGTTGGGCTGACACTGACCGGTGCCGCCTTGCTCGACCGAAGCAGCCAGGTAATTGCATCGCTCAACGATGCGCTGGATTACGTAGCCGGCATCGGCGGCCAACCGCGGGGCATCCTTAAAATCAGTGCCGGCGTGGGTTTTGGCGTCAACGTACTGGCAGAACAGTTGCCGCAGTTCATCCGGCGCTTTCCAGAGATCAGCGTATCGCTCGACTTGAGCAGCCGCCCGACTGATCTCGTGGCCGACGCGGTCGACGTGGCGGTTCGGCTGGGGCCGCTGCCATCCTCCAACCTGGTGGCAGTGAAGCTTGGCGAGATGCGCCGATACCTGTGCGTCTCACCGGAGTATCTCGAGCGCCATGGAGTTCCGAAATCCATTGAGGAGATAGGCCGGTACGACACGATTGAAATGCCGGGGTCCGATGGCCGTGCCCGAACTTGGACTTTCGCGAATGGCGGCGAATCAATCAAATTGGAGGTGACACCACGCATCTCCGTGAACGAGGCACTGACCATCCATCGATTGGTGCTCAACGCCTGCGGGTTAGGAATATTGTCCGGCTACCTTTGTGCGCCGGAGATCGCCGCGAAGCGTCTGGTGTGGCTGTTCCCGGAATGGTCACCCCCGCGGGTCGACGTTAATTTGGTGTTTCCCAGCCGACGCGAACTTGCGCCGGCGGTCCGCGCCTTTGTCGATTACATGAAAGAAGTGAGTCGACCCGGCGTGTTGTGGATGAACGATCCGTTGACTAGGTCATAACCGAAGTTTCTTCGGCAATCATCTGTTCCAAGCGCTGCAGATCGGGGATCAACGGCGTCTCGTTGACCATGCGCACCTGGCAGATCACCGGCGAGCGTTCCGGAAAGCTGCGCGAGGGATCCGGCCGCACCACATCGGCGTTGACCCGCACCAATTGAGGAAAGCCCTGGGTCAGCATGCCAAAATATCCGGACTGTAGTTGGCCACCGGTGGCGTGAAAAATGACGATGCGCGTGCGCGTCGACACGCTGGGCAACGGCTGTCCAAATGCCCCCTCGAACGAAACCACCGGCACGTTACGCCCGCTCCAACTCACCAAGCCGGCATACCAGGGCGGCGCATTGGTCATTTCCGCCGGCGCTTGATAGCCAATGACCTCGGCCACACAGGCCCGCGGCACGATCAGACGCTCGCCGGCCAACGGCACCAGCAAACTATAAAGTTCATCGCGAAGATCCGACACGGACTAGCGCGCCACGGCGCTGCGCCGATTGACCAACGGCTCGATGGCATCCAACAACTGGCTTTCCTGATACGGCTTGCCGAGGTAGTCATCGACACCGAGCTCGATGGCCCGCGCGCGATGCTTCTCACTCACCCGCGAGGTGATCATGACGATGGGAATTTCCTTCAGGCGTGGATCATTACGGACATGGGCGGCCACTTCATAGCCATCCATGCGCGGCATTTCGATGTCCAGCAGGATGATGTCCGGCAGATTCTCCTGCAGCAGCGACACCGCATCGACGCCATCCTTTGCCGTGATCACCCGCATGCCGTTGCGCTCCAACAGACGCTGCGTCACCCGTCGTACCGTGATGGAATCGTCCACCACCAGCGCGAACGTACGCCGATCGCGCTGATCGATCACCACGGGTTCCGTGGGACGAGCGCGCCATTCCGATCTCACCAACGAACCCATGTCGAGAATGATGACGATGCGGCCATCGCCCAAGATCGTCGCGCCGGCAATGCCGCGAATGCCCGACACCTGCGGGCCCAACGACTTCACGACGATTTCGCGGCTGCCCACCAATTCATCGGTCACTAACGCGGTCGAATGCTCACCGGCGCGAATCAGCACCACCGACATGGACACATCCGAATCCGGCAGTCGCGTCGCGCCCAAGCCCACGAACGAACTCAAATGTTGAAACCGATACTTCTGGCCGCCGTATTCGAACAGCGGCGCATCCTTGCCCAAATGCCGTGCCACGATATTGCGCGGCAGACGCACCACACCCTCGACGGTAGCCAGCGGCAACGCGTAGGTCTCTTCGCTGACCCGCACGATGAGCGCTTGACTGATGGCCAAGGTAAACGGCAGGCGGATGGTAAAACGCGACCCTTTGCCGAAGGTCGAGTCGATAAATAAGCCGCCGCCCAGTTTTTTAACTTCCGTGGCCACCACGTCCATGCCCACGCCCCGGCCTGCCGCCTGCGTGACATGACCGGCGGTGCTGAATCCCGGTTCCAGGATCAGCTGCACCGCCTCTTCATCGGTGAGCTTGGCTTGCGCATCGATTAATCCCAAACTGACAGCCTTCTCACGGATCAAGCGCACGTTGATGCCGGCGCCATCGTCGGCCACCACCATCACGATTTCCGCGCCGTCACGCTCCAGACTGATGGAAATGCGGCCGACATCCGGCTTGCCCAAAGCGGCGCGGCGTTCCGGCGTTTCAATGCCATGTACCACCGAGTTGCGCAGCATGTGCTCGAGCGGCGCCACCATGCGTTCCAGCATCTGCCGGTCCAATTCCGCCGAAGCGCCCTGCACCACCAGTTCCGCCCGCTTGCTGGTGTCATTGGCCGCCTGCCGCACGAGGCGGGTCAGGCGCTGTACGTGGCGCTGGAATGGCACCATGCGCGTGCGCATCAAGCTGTTTTGCAGTTCTGTGATCACGCGCGACTGCTGCGTCAACAGGTTTTGCGCCTCGCGAGTCAGGGTCTCGAGCAATCCCTGGATGCTGGCCACGTCGCCGGAGGTTTCCGACAGCGCGCGCGAGTACTGCTGCAACGAGGAATAACGATCCAATTCCAGCGGATCGAAATCATCGCGGCGTTGTTCAAGCTCAGGATGGCGGTTCAACACCTGCGCTTCGGTCTCGATTTCAAGCGAACGCAATTGTTCCTTCAAACGCGTCACCGTGCGCGCCAGTTCCGCCAGGTTGAAGTCGATTGAATTGACCTGCTGATCGAGCCGCGCGCGGAAGATGCTCACTTCGCCGGCGTTGTTCAGCATGGTATCGAGCAGATCGGCATCGACGCGCGCCATCTCCACCCGTTCCACCGGCGCGGCTTCGCGGCCCGGCAGAATCGGCGCCGTGGTCAACTCGAGGCTGGGTGAGGTTTCATCGACCGGCGCATCGTCAGCCGCACGGTCGTCAGACTTCGCCACAGGAACCGGCCGCACCGACGGCGGACTCGCTGCCTGCGGGTTAGCCGCTGGCGGGCCGGCGGCCTGCAGGCTCGCGGCGGGTGCGCTCGCGACCGGCGGACTGGCCATCTGAGAGACCGGCAACGCTTCAAGGACCCTAACGGTCCCGGTCACCCCCGCCAAACTACGAATCTGATGCACCAAGGCGGTAGCCTTCGGCGGCAGCGTTCCCTGGCTGACTTTATCGCGCATGTGCGCCAATTCATCGATGCTTGCCTGCATGACGGCATGCGCATGGTCATCGGCGGCCACTGAACCGCTATCGATCTGGATCACCAGGGTTTCAAGTTCATGACTCAAATCACCCATGGCGGCGATGCCCGCCATGCGCGCACCGCCTTTTAGCGTATGTAACTGCCGCTGCAGCTCCGCGACCCGTTGGCTGTCCTTGCGATCGGATTTCCAGGCGCTCAGAGAAGTCTGCGCGGCGTCGAGCAGCTCGGTGGCCTCTTCGCTGTAGATGTTCGCGATTTCGTGATCGAACGCTTCCGCCTGCGCCGGCTCTTCAACAGCGGCGGCGGGGGCAGGCGTAGGCGTAGGCGCAACCGCACTCGGCGGCTCCTCTGCCTCATCAGCCGGATCTTCAAATGTTGGTTCAGTCGCCGACGCCTCCGTGACGGGCATTTCGAACTCCGCTGCCACTTCGCGCGGCGGCTCGATAGGCGTCTGCTCCGCAACCGTCGGCTCATTCTCCATCGGCGGCGGCAAGATATCGGATACATCGATGAGGCCCGGCATCATGGCCGACGCGCT
>CAZZWE010000001.1:0-12073 GCA_964657675.1 uncultured Steroidobacteraceae bacterium | reverse complement strand
GCGGCGGCAAGATATCGGATACATCGATGAGGCCCGGCATCATGGCCGACGCGCTGGTTTCGCTGGAGTCCTGCGCCAGCCGGGCATCGACTTCGGCTTCGAGCGCCCGCAGCCGCGCAAGCAGAGCCGGTTGATCGACGAAAAACCCGGTCGACTCGTTGATATGTGAAACGACGTCATCGATGGCGCGCACCGAATCTTCGAGCGTCGCCAGCCCTTCATCGCTCAGTCCATGTCCGCTGTCGAATACCTTGCGCATCACATTATTCAATGGCTCGGTGATGCGGATGCCATGACGCGCCTCGGCCATCTTCGAGCTGCCGCTCAAGGTGTGAACGGCGCGGAACACGGACTCAGGCAGATCATGAGGCGCCGGCTGGCCGGATCGCTTCTTCAGATACTCTCGAATCTCGCTCAGGTGACTCGAAGTTTCCTTCGAATAGATTTCGTGCAGCGTCGAATCCATGGGCGCAGGACTCGACAGCTCCGCCAACGGCGCGATCGGCGCAACCTCAGTCGCCGCGAAGGCGGTGGAGGCGAAAGCGGTCGACGCAAACTCGGTCGAAACATGGGTGGTGTGAACCGCCGATTCTGTCGCCCAACTCGGGGCTGCGTTCTGTTCGGTGGGCGCGCGGTCTTCCGGCGCCACGGGTGCCTTGCTCTGTTCCGGATCGCGGCCATCCGCGTAAGCGAAGGCGCGCGACATCAGTGATTCAACCGGCACCGAGCTTTGCCGTCCGGTCTCCAGCTGTTCCACCAACTGCGGCAGGGCTGCCACCGAATTGCGCAGCACCACCATCATGCCGGGCGTGCGCGACAAGGTCTTGTCGATGATGCGGTTCAGCAGACTTTCGATCGACCAGGCAAATTCTGCGATCGAGCGCGCATTCACCATGCGGCCGCTGCCCTTCAGGGTGTGAAAGCTGCGGCGCAGGGAGGCCAGGGACTCGAAGTCCATGGGATTCTGGTCCCACAGCGGGAAGCTGTTTTGGATCGAGACGATCTCTTCCTTGGCTTCCTCGATGAATAACTCAACGAACTGCGGATCGACGGCATCGGCGACCGTGAGTGAGATCAACGGATTGGTGGCCGCATGGGTGCGCTGCGCCCGATCCAATGCAACCGTCTCTGTGGGATCCAGCCGGACGGTTTTCGCCGCCTCGCTGCTCGAAATATTCAGATTCGGCACGCGCGCCAGCGTGTCGTCTTCGATGGTTTTGAGGCACATCTCGGCGTTGTCCAGCATGTACCAGGGATCGGTACGGCCGTTTTGCAACGTCTCCATGTAGTACTCGATGCTGACGATGGCATCGGCGATCCGTTCCAATCGAATCGCATCGGGCGCCGGTGCATTGGGCTCGATCAGCTTGCGCACCTGGGTGCCGATCGCATCCATGATTTCCACGGCGCGGCCCTTGCCCAGCATCAGCAATCCGGCGGTGATGCCCCGCAACAGCTGCGGTACATTGTCCAAGCCCTGCGGCGAGAAATCCGCCGGCTTCTGCACCGCCATCGACACCGCTTCTTTGATGCGTGCCAAGTTCACGATGCACTCGCGCAGCACCGCCTCGCTGACCTGACGGAATTCGAAATCGCTTTCAGGCTGCGGCTCGCCGTTGGCAAGGTCGGTGGTGGGCAATATCAGCCGCACCAATTGATCATCCAGGCTGTCTTCCACCGACAACAGCACGCCGGCCACCCGCACCAGCGACTCTTCGGAAGGCGCCTTGCCGTCGGTCACGATCTCCGACAGCGATTGAATCTCATCCTGCACCCGCTGGCGCAGCTCGCCCAAGCCCAGCACGCCCAAGGTGTCGCTGATTTTCTTCAGCAGCTCCAACTGCGGCACGAGTTCATCGCTCTGGCCACCGCCGCGGCGCACGAAGATGTCGAGAACATCCTTGACCTTGGACAAGTCTTCCTTGATGGCAGCCGCCACCGTGCGCATCAGCTTCACGCTGGGCGCGGACAGGCTCTCGCGCTCATGCTCGATCGAGTCATCGACCGGCAGCAGCTCGGACAGTTTGAACGAGGCGCGCACCGCACCGATGCGGCCGCCGGTGGTGGACGCGCGCGCCACGTAATACAGCAGGTTGTTCAGCAAATCGATCGGCGGGTCTTCGCAGTAGCGCGCCTCGCCGAGTTCATAGAGCGCCTTGATCTGACGGTCCGACTGACCGAGCAGGCGTTTCAAGGTGGCGCTGCCCTCCAACCCATTGGCGCGCAACGCTTCGAGAATGGCGCCGACCACCCACCACAATTGAAATACCGGCTGGGCGGTCGCGACCTGTTCAAGTTTCTCAGCCACTTTCGACAGGACTTCCAAGTTCTGCACCGGGCGCTCGCCGCGAATGTAGCCGAGCAGGCCCAGCTGGAATCGAGGCCGCAGACGCCTGGCCCACTGCGCCACCGTGATGGTTTGTTCGTCGGATTGGCCCTGCGGCTGCGCCGGTGCGTCGGATTTCAAATTGAGCAGCAGCAGCGTGCCTTCCGATAGCAACGGGCTGCCGCGTACCGAGCGCAAATCGTTCAGCAGGGGCAGCAACACCAAGGCCATGTCGCGGCCGCCCGAGAGCACTCGTTCCAGGTAAGTGGGCAGCTGCACCATGGCGCGCATCAGTGCATCGAGACCGTCGATCTGACGTTTCTGATCGTTGCCGGAACTCAGCAAATAGCGGGTGACATGCTCCATCTCTTCGGCCAACAAGGCCGCGCCATACACCTCGACCAAGCGCAACACACCATGCGCCGAATGCAGTTGGTCGGCGCACTTCTCCAGCATGGCGCGCTGATCAGGCCGCTCCGCATACCCTTCGAGCGCGGCGCGCGCATCGTTTAAGGTGACGGCCAATTCCTTGGCGACAATGTGCAATGTTTGAGAGCTGAGGTCGGTCATGGCGGAAACGTCGCGTGAAACTTAAGCGCCCATTCCGCCAGCCTTGCGCAATTTGGCGCGGGCGGCGTCAGGTGGGGCAGCCGCGTTGCCGCCGGCTTTGACGGTGATCACCGGTTCAGTGACCGGCGCCAATCGAGTCGAGGAAACCGAGGTGCCCACGGTCGTGGTGCCACCGCCATAGTCCGGCAAACGGAAGCCCGAGACGGACTTACGCAGCTGCGCCGACAACGCCGCCAGCTTCGCGATGGAGGTGGAGGTCGCGGTTGATCCCTCCGCGGTCTGCGAGGAGATCTCGCGCACCACCTGCATGTTCTTGGAAATGTTGCCCGAGGCGACGGCCTGCTGCCGCGCGCTCGCCGAGATGTTTTGCACCAGGCTCGCGATCTGATTAGACACCTGCTCGATCTCTTCGAGCGCCGCACCGGCATTTTCTGCCAGCAACGCCCCGCCGACCACGTCGGTGGTGCTGCGCTCCATCGAGACCACCGCCTCGTTGGTATCGGTCTGAATCGTGCGCACCAGCACCTCGATCTGCTTGGTCGCATTGGCGGCACGCTCGGCCAAACGCTGTACTTCGTCGGCTACCACTGCGAAGCCACGGCCCGCCTCGCCGGCCATGGAGGCCTGAATCGAGGCGTTCAATGCCAGGATGTTGGTCTGCTCGGCGATGTCGTTGATCAGTTCGACGATGTTGCCGATTTCCTGCGAGCTCTCACCCAGCCGCTTGATGCGCTTGCTGGTCTCTTGAATGGTTTCGCGGATGGCATTCATGCCATCGATCGTGCGGCGCACGGCATCGCCGCCCTTATGGGCCACGTCCACCGAATGCCGCGCCACATCCGAGCAACGCTCGGAATTGCCGGAGACCTCTTCGATCGAGGCCGCCATGTCTTGCATGGATTCGCTCGCCGAGCTGATCTGCCGCGACTGCGCGCTGCTGGCCTTGGCCATATGCGCCGCAGCACCCTGCGTCTGCTTGGTGGCGCCTTCCAACTGGATGGCGCTGTCATTGATCGTGGTCACCAGCTCGCGCAGCGCCTCAATGGCGTAGTTGATCGAGTCGGCGATCGCGCCGGTGATGTCCTCCGTGACGGTGGCCTGCACGGTCAAGTCGCCATCGGCCAGGCTGGATAGCTCATCGAGCAGCCGCATGATGGCTTCTTGATTGCGCTCGTTCTCCCGCACCCGCAATTCGTTGCTGCGCCGGACGTTGGCGGTCTTGGAATAAGCCCAAGCCAGCGCGCCCAACAAAACCGCTGCCAATGCCAACGCCAGCAAGATCGCGGCCTTATAACTGCCGCCGGTGGGTTCGGGCTTCGGCGCCCCCGAGTTTAGCGCTGCCGTCAAAGTGCTCGCGACTGCGGGCAAGGCTCGAGCGGCCACCTGCGCCTTGGCCAAGCCATCGGCCGCGCCGATCGCCTTGCGCACCGCCGCGTTGTACTGCTGACTGCGCTGGACCACGAGCTTTAATTTGGCCTCGGCATCCGGGCCAGTCACGCGCTGGATGGCGATACCGGACTCTTCGCCCGACAAGCCGCGAATCACCTGATTCAAGAACTCCAGACTGTCGGCGAGGCGCTGCGCCGCCGGGCCCGCGTCGCTGACGCCTGAACCTAAGCCATTTAAGTCCTGTTGAATGCGCTGCACCGTCAGCTCGAAACGCTCGAGATAGCGGCTCATGCCATCGAGTTTCTGGGCGCCCACCGAGCTGCCGAGATCGCCGAACTCGGACAGCAGCTTCGGGGCGAGCTCGCGCACCTGCTGCGTTGATAATTGAATCGCTTCGACCGAGGAGCGCGCCTGACCCACCGCCGTCGCACCGTCGTTCAATTTGCTCCAAGATTCGGCATCGCCGCCGGCGGACTGCCCGGCGCGCAAGGTTTTCAGTCTGGCCTGGTCTTTCGACAGACTGTCGAAGGCACTGGCCTCACCGCGCAACGCATTCTGCGCTTCGAACGGAATCCGCTGCACCAACAACGCCAATTGATCCGACGGTGCCGTCACGGTTGGCCCCGGTGTCCGCGACAACAGCGTCAATGCTGCCGCCACCGCCAGGCACAACACCACGGCAATCGCCAGCAACGGCAACAAATTGAGATTCGACGTGGGATCGTTGAGTGTCTTGGCTTTCACTGCAAAACCTAACTCGCCGCCTGTAAGAAGCTCTGGCTTTCGACCAACGTTTTCAAACTCAGCACGGGCCAAACTTCGCCTCCACGGCGAAATGCGCCGGCAAGATAGCTATCGCAACGAATCACCGTCGGCGGCGCCTCGGCGTTGAACTCCGATTCAGCGAAACGCCGAAATCCCAATACTTCATCCACCATCAGACCCGCCGGCACATCGCGGTGATTGACCACGACGATGCGCGTATTGCGGCCGGCCGTCGTGGCGCCGCTGCCCAAAAACTGCCGCAAGTCCAACATCGGCATCAAGGCCCCGCGCACGTTGGCGAGTCCCTTGACCCAACTCTTCGCGCCGGGAATTCGCGTCACCGCCGCCGGATACCCCAATACTTCGCGCGTCTCTTCGCGCGCTACCAAGAATGTCTCTCCACCCATGCGAAACGCAACGCCCACCCACTCCTGGCCGGCATCCGTCTCTGTGACATTGGCGGCAGCGACCGTGCGGCTGCGCTTTTCCAACTCCTTCAGCAACTCGAACGGCCGATCGCGCAACGCGCGCAAGCTGCTATCCGACCCACTCGTCGCGGTGGTCATACGGCCAGTGCGGCCTGCGCTTTCTCAACCAATGCCTGGGCGGACACCGGTTTCACCAGGTAGTCCACCGCGCCCTGCCGCAATCCCCATACCCGGTCAGTCTCCTGACCCTTGGTCGTCACCATGATGATGGGAATCAAACTGGTTTCCGGATCGTTGATCAGCATGCGGGTCGCCTGATAGCCGTTGACCCCCGGCATGACGATATCCATGAAGATGAGGTCCGGCTTCATCTCCTTGGCCTTGCGCACGCCCTCGGCGCCGTTTTCGGCAGCCGCGGTTTTGAATCCGTGTTTCTCCAGTGCCTTCTGCATCACGAAGACTTCGGTCGGAGAGTCGTCAACGATTAAGATCAATGCCATTCTTGCATTCTCCGTCATTTGCCGACGTGAGCTTCAATCGCGCCCAGCAGTTCGTCCTTGGTAAAGGGCTTGGTCAGGTAGTGCTCCGACCCAACGATGCGTCCGCGGGCCCGGTCGAACAATCCATCTTTGCTCGACAACATGATGACCGGAATTTGTTTGAACACCTTGTTGTGCTTGATCAGCGAACAGGTCTGATAGCCATCGAGGCGCGGCATCATGATGTCGACGAAAACGATGTCGGGCTGGTGGTCCGCGATCTTGGACAGGGCGTCGAAACCGTCGACAGCCGTAAAGACCTCGCAGCCTTCCTTGGTCAGGAGGGTTTCAGCGGTCCGCCGGATCGTCTTGCTGTCGTCGATCACGAGGACCTTGAGTCCCGTAAGCTTCGGCTTGCCGTTGGTGATCATGCTCTCCATGAGGCTTCGCGTAGGTGCTGGAATCTTGTAGGCTTTTTAACATATCCAGGCCGTGCAAGCCACGGTACGGAGTGCACATTTCGAGGCATGTTCGGTTAAACAACGATGGTCTGGTTCACAGTTTTCGGAAGAGTCTCAACAGAGCGTGCACAGCACCCACTTGCTAGACTGCGATGATGAGTACGCCAACCCGAAAACGGCTCGTGGTCGTCATGGACCCGATCGAACACATCAAGCCCGCCAAGGACAGCACCCTGGCGATCTTGGCCGCGGCGCAAGTTCGCGGCTGGGAACTGTTTTATGCCGAAATGCATGACATCTGGCTGCGCGACGGTATCGCTTGGGGCCGTCTGTCGCCGTTGAAGGTTTTCGACGATTTGCACACTTGGTTCGAGCGCGGCGCGCCGCAGATTGCCAAACTGGGCGAGTTCGATGCCATTTTGATGCGCAAGGATCCGCCCTTCGACACCGAGTACATCTATTCGACCTACATTCTGGAGCGCGCCGAGATCCAAGGTGCGTTGGTATGCAACTCGCCTCAGGGCCTGCGCGACATGAATGAAAAGGTCTACACGGCCTGGTTCCCGGAATGCTGTGCGCCGACGCTGATCACGCGCGACATGCATGACATGGGGGAATTCCTGCGCGAGTTCGGCCGGGCGGTGTGCAAGCCGCTCGACGGCATGGGCGGCAAGTCGATTTTCGTGCTTGAGCACGGCGACAAGAACCGCAACGTGGTGTTCGAAACCCTCACCGGCTACGGTACCCGCTACGCCATCGTGCAGAAATATCTACCCGAGATCGTCACGGCAGGCGACTGCCGCATCATATTGGTCGATGGAGAGCCGGTGCCCTTCGCGCTGAAGCGCGTTCCCAGCGAAGAAGATAATCGCGGCAACCTGGCCGCCGGCGCCCGCGCCGAGAGCCGGCCGCTCAATGATCGCGACCGGTGGCTGTGCGCACAGATCGGACCGAAGCTCAAAGCCGCCGGCATGATATTCGTCGGATTGGATGTGATCGGCGAGTACGTCACCGAGATCAACGTCACCAGTCCCACCGGCATTCGCGAACTAAACAAGAAGCATGCGGTCGACATTGGAGGACTGCTGATCACGGCTATTGAGAGGACTTTGGACGCCGCGTGAGTACCGAGACCCTCCAAGCCGATTCCCTGCCCGATGAAGGCTTGCGCCGTGGGTTGCCGCCGGCCAGCGATCGCATGCTGACCACCTGCTTTCTGGCGGCGCTGCTGCATGGGATCATCATCTTGGGCGTCACCTTCAGTTCGGGAAAGAGCGCCGCGCACGACGATGCCGCGGCCGGGCTGCAGGTGGTGCTGACCGATGAACGCGCGCCCAAGGTGGCCAAGAATCCCAACGCCCACTATCTGTCGCAACGCAGCCAGTTGGGCTCAGGGAATACCCTCAAGGATGAGCGCGCCTTGATTCCCAAGTCCTCGCTGATGTCGGTCGATCGGCTCGGCGTCCCCAACGGCGATGGCTTGGCGGCGCAGGAAGCCGGCGCCGACAACGGCGACGAGCAGATCCTGTCGACGCGCGCACCCTCGCAAAAAATCCTGTATTTCGCCTCCAATACGGCCGCTGCGGAAGCCGCGCAATTGCCCCTGCTGCTGGAAAAGCGCCCTGACTTAGGGATGACGCCGAACGATGACGGTGTCGAATTGCGCATGCGCGGGGAAACCAAGCGCGAGCTGTGGATTGCGGCGGACACCCAGGAATCCGACGTGGCCGCTTACCTGGACGCCTGGCGCCGCAAGATCGAACGCGTCGGTACGGTCAACTTTCCGGCGGTGGCACGTCGCGACAAAATGTCCGGCACACCGGTCATCGAAGTCACCATCGGCGCGAATGGCAAGCTGCTGCAGACCCTGATCAAGCGCAGCAGCGGCCACGCCGAAATCGACGAAGCCGCCATGCGCATTCTCAAACTGGCCGCGCCGTATGATCCCTTCCCAGGCGACATGGGCACCAAACACGACGAGATTCGCATTGCCTACGAATGGCAGTTCATCGGCGGCAACGCCCAAGGTGGGGCCGTGTTCTTCGACCCAGCCGCCAAACCTTAAGTCCATGAGCGAGGCCGGCTATCTCACCAACCAGCTGTTGATCGCGATGCCCGCGATGGGCGATGCGAACTTCTCGCAAACCGTCGCGTTGGTCTGCGATCACAGTTCCGAAGGCGCCTTAGGGTTAATCCTGAACAGACCCCTGGCGATGCGCATGGGCGAGGTGTTCGAACAATTGGACATCGAACTCGATGACAGCGTGGTGCGCGAGAACCGGGTACTGCGCGAGCGGCCGGTGCTGCGCGGCGGCCCGATGCAAACCGACCGCGGCTTCGTCGTACATCGCGCCGGCGGCAAATGGGATTCCACCCTCGAAGTCTCCGACACCCTGCACGTCACCACCTCGCGCGACATACTCGCCGCCATGGCCAAAGGCCAAGGACCCGACGAAGCGTTCATCGCCTTAGGCTACGCCGGATGGGGCGGCGGACAACTGGAACAGGAGATTCGCGCTAACGCCTGGCTCAATGCCCCGGTGGATTTGAATCTGGTGTTCGATCTGCCGTTCGAATCCCGCTGGCAGGCCGCCGCCCGCCTGCTCGGCGTAGAACTCTCGCGCATCAGCACCACCAGCGGCAATGCCTAGGCCGGCTGCGCCTGAGCCGGCCGCACCCGTCTCGAAAGCTCAAGTCATTCTGGCGTTCGATTTCGGTCTGCGCCGCATTGGCGTGGCCTGCGGCGACACCATCAGCCGCACCGCCTCACCGCTCGCCCCCGTAGGCTCCGGTCCCAAAGGTCCGCAATGGGAAACAATCGACGCCATGATGCGCGACTGGCAGCCGAACCTCGCCGTGGTCGGCCTGCCTTATAATGTCGATGGGACCGAGACCGCCATGGCGGCCGCCGCCCGCGGGTTCGCGGCCCAGCTTGAGCAGCGTTACACGATTGAGGTCGCCCTGGTGGATGAACGTTATTCCTCTCAGGAAGCCGGCGCTCGGTTAAGATCCGCGCGCGAATCCGGATTGCGACGTCGGCGAGTGGGCAAGAGCGACATCGATGCGGCGGCGGCGTGCGTGATCCTGGAACGTTGGTTCACAGAAAAGACCTGAAGGCACATGCGTTCACAACAAGACAGCACCAGCAGCTTGCGTCACCTGATCACGCTCGAGGGCCTGACGCGCGATGCGCTCACCACCATTCTTGATCGCGCCGAAAATTATCGCCGCCTGCCCGGCCAACCGGCTTACGAAGGCCGCGAACTCGCCGGCGTGACGCTGGCCAATTTATTTTTCGAACCCAGCACTCGCACCCGCGCGTCGTTCGATCTCGCGAGCCGCCGGCTCGGGGCGCACGTGCTCAACCTCGATCTGCACTCGAGTTCACGCGCCAAGGGGGAGAGCATGCTCGACACGATTTACACCCTCGAGGCCATGAACACCGACGTGTTCGTCATCCGCGATTCGGAGGCCGGCATGCCCGAATTCCTGATCGACCACGTCGCGCCGCATGTCTCTGTCATCAGCGCCGGCGAGGCCCATCTGTCGCACCCGACCCAAGGCCTGCTCGACATGCTCACGATCCGAACGCACAAGCGCCGTTTCGCCGGCTTGAAGGTGGCAATCGTGGGTGATGTGAAACATTCGCGCGTCGCGCGTTCGGCCGCGACAGCACTTGCCACTTTGGGGACCACCGATCTACGTCTGGTGGCACCCGAGGCGTTGCTCCCGGAAGAAGCGGAATTTCGCGGCGCTCAGCGTTTTACCCGGATCGAAGATGGCATCGCCGGCGCCGACGTCATCATGATGCTGCGCATTCAGAAGGAACGCATGGCCGCCGCGGCCTCACTGGATGACGCCGCCTACTTTCAGGAATACGGCCTGACGCAGAAGCGCGTCAAGCTCGCCTCGCCGAGCGTGCTGGTGATGCATCCGGGCCCCATGAACCGCGGCGTGGAAATCGCCTCCGAAGTGGCCGATGGTCCGCGCTCCGTGATTCGCGAACAGGTCAACAACGGCGTCGCCGTACGCATGGCCGTGCTGGCCTCGATCGCCGCCACGTTGACGCGGCATCGCCGACCCCTCTAGTACAGCCTGTGGCTAGTGCAGCGTCTCCGGCTGCCAGTGGTTGCCATTCTTGTCTTTCACGATCTTTCCGATGCCAGGGAAAGGGAAATGCTCCGCATAAAGCCGCTGACCCGTGGCGGCGGAGTGGGCGACCAGCGCCGTTCGTGTTGCCGCGCCCAGCTTTTTGTCGCCATCGAATGCCACGTCCCAAAACGGCTTGCGAACCGAGACCACGTAGCTGTGCATCGCGTCGCCGAACACCAAGACACTGTCGGCGCCTGAGCCAATGAGGTAGCCGGAATGTCCGGGCGTGTGTCCCGCGAGCACAACGGCCTTGACCGTCCCCGGTATCAATTCGGCACCTGGCTCGAACGGCACCACCTTGGTTTTAAGCGTGCTCACCAGTGCCGTGACCTGCGGAATGCCAAAATTCTTGGCCTGCTCCTCGGTGAGCTCGCTCAACCATTTCCATTCGGGTGCCGTCATGTGAATCGTCGCATTCGGGAAGGCAAGCGAGCCGCCGGACTTGATCAGCCCGCCGATATGATCGCCATGCGCATGTGAGATAAAGATATCGGTCACGCTGTCCGACTTTTCACCGGCGGCCGCCATGGAATCCTGCAGTTTGCCTGCGATATCGCCAAAGAATCCACCCGCACCCGTATCAAACAAAAGCACACGCGTACCGGCATGCACCAGCAGCGGCTGGATGCTGAATTCGAAATGGTCTGCGGGAGCGCCGCCTGCCTTGAGCACCGCGCTCACCGCGTCGCTCGACTGGCCGATGACGAAACTCTTGCCGTCCACCGGCTCCTCGAGCCCACCGTCTTTGAGCGCCACTGCATCAAAACTACCGATCTTGAACGGCTGAAACTTCGTGCCCGGTCCGCTCGGCGCCGCAGGGGCTGCGATCACCGCCAGCGACATCAGCAGCGCGGACATGAGTGCGAACACTGATGCATGCGGGCGTTCGATTCTAGACAATTCGATTTTCATACGGCTCATCCTTTGACTTGAGGCGCCGTATTCTACCGAAACTTTGCAACTCCCCCATCTGTGCAAACCGAGTTAGCTCCCCGACGCAAGAGCATCCCGCGACAGCGCGACGCCTGCCTGCTCGAGCGCGCGCGCCGCGGCGACACAAATATCCTCGCGCCAAGGCGCCGCAATCAGTTGCACGCCCAAGGGCATCGCGCCGCGCTCCACTCCCTCAGGCCAGAGGGGCGCCGTGCAAACCGGCAAGCCGATGAAAGAAATCGGTTGAGTCAACAACCCCAGACTGGCGCGCATCGGTAAGCTGCGCCCATTGAGCTCCAACGTGTCCGAGCCGATCAGCGGGGCGACGCCAGGCGTGGCCGGCGCGATCAGCAAATCAAAGTGCCGAAACAAGTTCATGGCTTCTTCATAGACCTGCCGTCGAACACGCTGCGCCTGTACGAGCCAACTGGCCGGCACCAAGTTGCCGGCTACCAGACGGGCGCGCGAGGCGGGTTCGAATTCCTCGTATTGCGCTTTCAATCGCTTACTGTGCAACGCGCCGCCCTCCGCGGCCGTGATCAAGAACGCCGCGGCCCGCGCCGCTTCGGC